>DATHTV010000026.1:0-8707 GCA_035462845.1 Jiangellales bacterium | reverse complement strand
TCCTCGGCCATCAGACGCGGGTTGGTCCCGGTGATCATCACGTACGTACTCCAGCTGTCCATCTCGGTCTCCTCAGGGCGGGGTCGTGCTCGGTGCCCTGAAGACTCCGCCACACCGGGGGCCGAGCCATCGGTACCGGCTGCCCATACCAGGGCCGCCGGGCACCGACGTCAGCTGGAGCCGCTGCTGATGTAGCGCTCGAGCGACTCCCGCTCGGTCTCGAGCTCACCGATCCGCGTCTTCACCACGTCGCCGATGGAGACGATGCCGGACAGCCGACCCTCGACCACGACCGGGACGTGCCGGAACCGGCCGTCCGTCATGGTTCGCATGAGGTCATCGACGCTGGCGTCCGGGGTGCAGGTCCGCACGTCCGACGTCATGATCTCGTCGACGCGTTCGGAGAGCACGGCCGCGCCGCGGGCGGCGATCGCCCGCACGACGTCGCGCTCGGAGACGATGCCGTCGACCGATGAGCCGTCGGCGGACACCACGGTCGCCCCGATGCGGTGCTCGGCCAGCATCGCGAGCAGGTCTCGTACGGTCACGTCGGGGGTCACGGTGACAACGTTGTCACCCTTGCCACGGATCACGTCGGCAATGCGCATCGGCCCTCCCTCGGGCGGGTCTGTACGCAGAACCTATGAGAGATCGGCTGCCCAGGGGAAGGGATCAGCCCGACGGCGGTGGCTCCGCGCCTGCGCCGGCACGCGGCTCGTGCAGCGCCTCGGCCAGGTCCTCGCCCGCCTCGAGCGTGTCCAGGATCGCCGCCTGCGCCTGCTCCACCAGGTCGCGCAAGCCCTCCGCACCGAACCGGTCCCGCACCTCGGCCACCGTCTGCACGACCCGTGGGTCCACCTGCCGTTGCATGATCGCGACGCTTCCCCCGCCGCCGCCGCGGCACACCCCGTACGTACGAGGTCAGCGCCGGGCCGGCACGCCGGCCGGAACCGGGGTGGGGGCGGCTGCCGTGCTCCCCCGGACGACGAGCTCAGGGCGGAAGACGTACTCCGTCGACGGCACCGGTCGGCCGGCGACGGCGTCGAGCAGGGCCCGTACGGCGGCGGTGCCCATGGCCTGCACCGGCTGGCGCACGGTGGTCAGTGGCGGGTCGGTGAAGGCGATCAGCGGGGAGTCGTCGTAGCCGACCACGGACACCCCGAACGGGACGCCCCCGGCCGACCGCTGGCGGGCCGCCCGGATCACGCCGAGCGCCATCAGGTCCGACCCGCACACGATCCCCGTCGCCCCGCGCGAGAGCAGGCTGGTGGCCGCGGCGTGCCCGCCCTCGACGGAGAAGAGCGAGTGCTCCACCCAGCCCGCCGCCTCCGCCGCGTCGACGTCGAGCATGGACGTCAACGCGGCGACGAAACCCTCCGCCTTGCGCTGCACGGGGACGAACCGGTCCGGGCCGACGGCCAGACCGATCCGCCGGTGACCGAGCTGGACCAGGTGTCCGACGGCCAGGGTCATCGCCTCGTGGTCGTCGGTGGAGATGAACGGCGCGTCGATCCCCGGCGCGTAGCCGTTCACCAGCACCAGCGGCAGGCGACGTTCCACCAGCCGCCGGTAGCGGTCCCGGTCCGCCGTCGTGTCCGCGTGCAGCCCGGACACGAAGATGATCCCGGCGACGCCCTGCTCGAGCAGCGTCTCGACGTACTCGTCCTCGCTGATCCCACCGGGCGTCTGCGTGCAGAGCACCGGCGTGAAGCCGTGCTGGGCCAGCCCGGACTCGATGACCTGGGCGAACGCCGGGAACACCGGGTTCTCCAGCTCCGGGACGATGAGCCCGATCAGCCCGGCGCTGCGCTGCTTGAGCCGGGCCGGCCGCTCGTAGCCGAGCACGTCGAGGGCGGTGAGCACCGCCTGTCGGGTGGACTTGCTGACGCCGGGCTTGGCGTTGAGCACGCGGCTGACGGTCGCCTCGCTCACCCCCGCGTGGGCGGCGATGTCCGCGAGCCGGGCTCTCATGGCGGGAAATGTAACGGACGGCTGCTGGGTTGCGTCCGAACCTTCCACCGGGCTGCAAGACCTTGCCGGGCGACGGCTGTCCGGCACCGACCAGGACATCCTGGTTGTTGGCAGCCATTCCGTTTTGTCGGCTCTGTAGTGCATGGTCGACCCATGACGCCTTCCCGGACCGCGCGGCTGCTGGCGCTGATCGTCGCCCCCGCGCTCACCCTCACCGCCCTGGTCGCGCCCGCCTCCGCGGGTCCGCCCCGGCCGCCGGCGCCTCCGGCCGGCCCCAACGCCACCATCGAGCCGCTGGTGATCGGCCACCGCGGCGCCAGCGGCTACCGCCCCGAGCACACGCTCGAGGCCTACCGCCTGGCGATCGCGATGGGCGCCGACTACATCGAGCCCGACCTCGTGCCCACCAAGGACGGCGTACTCGTGGCCCGGCACGAGAACGAGATCGGCGGCACCACCGATGTGGCCACGCGACCCGAGTTCGCCGACCGCCGGACGACCAAGGTCGTCGACGGGACGTCCTTCACCGGCTGGTTCACCGAGGACTTCACCCTCGCCGAGCTCAAGACCCTGCGCGCCAAGGAGCGGATCCCCGACATCCGGCCGCAGAACACCGCGTACGACGGCTTGTACGAGGTGCCGACCCTGCAGGAGGTCATCGACCTCGCCCGGGCCGAGTCCAAGCGCATCGGCCGCACGATCGGCATCTACCCGGAGACCAAGCACCCCACGTACTTCGACTCCATCGGGCTGTCGCTGGAGGAGGAGCTGGTCCGCATCCTCACCCGCAACGGCCTCAACCGCCCGAACGCCAAGGTCTTCGTCCAGTCCTTCGAGACCACCAACCTGCGCGAGCTGGCCGGGCCGCTGAAGCTGCGGACTCCGATCGTGCAGCTGATCGCCGGCTCCGGCGCACCGTACGACCTGGTGGCTGCGGGCGACCCGCGGACCTACGCAGACCTCATCACCCCTGCGGGCCTCGCCGAGATCGCCACGTACGCCGACGGCATCGGGCCGGACAAGAACCGCATCGTCCCGCGCAGCAGCACGGGCGCCCTGCTCGCCCCGACCACGCTGGTCGACGACGCGCACGCCGCCGGCCTCGTCGTGCACCCGTACACGTTCCGCAGCGAGAACACCTTCCTGCCGCTGGACTTCCGCATCGGCAGCGACCCCACCGCGTACGGGAACGCCCAGGCCGAGTACCTGCTCTTCTACGGGTTGGGGGTCGACGGGGTCTTCTCCGACAACCCGGACGCCGCGGTCGCCGCCCGGGCGGTCTTCCTGGCGAGCCGGTCGGGGGCGGCCGCCTGACGGAGCGCTCAGCACGCGGCTGAACGCCGGCTGAACTCGCCGGCTGAACTCGTCGGCTGACCACGCTGGCTGACCAGGTGCCGGACGCGCGTGACAGACGTCACGCCCGTCCGGCACACTCGGGCCGACCCTCTCCACTCGGATCGTCCGGCACGTACCTGCCGGTGGAAGGAACGGTGCAGCATGGCCACGGTCACCTTCGACAAGGCGAGTCGCCTGTATCCCGGGGCCGAGCGCCCCGCCGTCGACTCCCTCGACCTCGGCATCAACGACGGCGAGTTCCTCGTGCTCGTCGGCCCGTCGGGCTGCGGGAAGTCCACCAGCCTGCGGATGCTCGCCGGGCTGGAGGAGGTGACCAGCGGCCAGATCCGGATCGGCGACCGCGACGTCACGCACCTGCCGCCCAAGGACCGCGACATCGCGATGGTCTTCCAGAACTACGCGCTGTACCCGCACATGACCGTGGCCGACAACATGGGCTTCGCGCTCAAGATCGCCGGCACCAACAAGGACGAGATCAGGCGGCGCGTCGCCGAGGCCGCCAAGCTCCTCGACCTCGAGCAGTACCTCGAGCGCAAGCCCAAGGCGCTCTCCGGCGGCCAGCGCCAGCGCGTCGCCATGGGGCGCGCCATCGTCCGCGAGCCGCAGGTCTTCCTCATGGACGAGCCGCTGTCCAACCTCGACGCCAAGCTCCGCGTCTCCACCCGTACGCAGATCGCCTCGCTGCAGCGGCGCCTCGGCATCACGACCGTGTACGTCACCCACGACCAGGTCGAGGCCATGACGATGGGGGACCGCGTCTGCGTGCTCAAGGACGGGCTGCTCCAGCAGGTCGACACCCCGCTGGGCCTCTACGACAAGCCCAAGAACGTCTTCGTCGCCGGCTTCATCGGCTCCCCCGCCATGAACATCGGCACCTTCAAGGTCGTCGACGGCAACGCGCAGATCGGCAGGACGCCGGTCCCGGTGCCGCGTACCGCTGTCGACGCGATGGCCGCGCAAGGAGGGGACGAGCTCACTCTCGGCTTCCGCCCCGAAGCGCTCGAGATGGCCTCGGACGGCGACCAGTACGCCTTCCCGGTGAGCGTCAACCTCGTCGAGGAGCTCGGGGCGGACGCGTACATCTACGGCGACCTGGCCCGGCCCGAGGGCGACGTCACCGAGCGGCTCGCCTCCGAGCAGATCATCGCCCGGATCGACCCGAAGCTCGCCCCGCGCAAGGGCGACCACGTGTGGCTGCGGATCCGCCCCGAGCAGGAGCACCTCTTCTCGGCCAAGGACGGGGAGCGACTGCCTTCCTGACCGCCCGTCCCCACGACGTCCCGGCGGCGTCGGTCCCGACTCGGGGCCGGCGCCGCCGTACGTCCGGGGCCCGTGGACGTACGAGGCGGGGCCGCGCCGACTACGGCAGGATGACGCCGTGGAGCTGCGCATCCTTGCCGCACCGGCCGAGCAGCAGGCGATGCTCGACCTGCCGTGGGACATGCCGCTCGAGGAGTGGCCCGAGTGGTACCTCGTCGCTCTGCCCCGCGGCATCTCGCGTCACATCGTGCGCTTCACTCGGCTCAGCGGCCGGGTCTACGCGCTCAAGGAGGTCGTGGAGGAGTACGCGCGGCGGGAGTACCGGCTGCTGCGCGACCTCGAGCGCCTCGACGTGCCGGCGGTCGAGGCGGTCGGGATCGTCACTGGCCGCGAGGCGCCGGACGGTACGCCGCTGGACCCCGTGCTCGTCACGCGGCACCTGCAGTTCTCCCTCCCGTACCGCGCGTTGTTCTCCCGCGAGATGCGGGGCGACACCGTGCACCGGCTGGTCGACGCGCTGGTGGTGCTCTTCGCGCGCCTGCACCTGACCGGCTTCTACTGGGGCGACTGCTCGCTGTCCAACACGCTGTTCCGGCGCGACGCCGGGGCCTTCGCCGCCTACCTCGTCGACGCCGAGACCGGCGAGCTGCACCGCCAGCTGTCGGACGGCCAGCGCGCGCAGGACATCGACACCGCCCGTACCAACATCGCCGGCGAGATGATGGACCTGCAGGCCGGCGGGCTGCTGGACGAGGCGATCGACCCGATCGAGATCGCCGACTCCGTGGTCGCCCGGTACGAGGGCCTGTGGGCCGAGCTCACGGCGTGGGAGGCCTTCGACGTCAACGACCGCTGGCGCATCTCGCGGCGGGTCGACCGGCTCAACGACCTGGGCTTCGACGTGGCCGAGCTCGACATCGTCACCGACATCGGCGGCCGGACGGTCCGGGTGCAGCCCAAGGTCGTCGACCCGGGGCACCACTCCCGCCGGCTGCTGCGCCTCACCGGCATCGACGCGGAGGAGAACCAGGCCCGCCGGCTCCTCAACGACCTGGACGCGTACTCCGCGTCGACCGACCAGCAGGGCGAGGACGAGGAGATCGTCGCCCACGAGTGGGTGACGGCGTGCTTCGAGCCGGTGGTGCGGGCGGTGCCGCGGGAGCTGCGGGGCAAGCTGGAAGGGCCGGAGATCTTCCACGAGGTGCTCGAGCACCGGTGGTACCTCGCCGAGCGGGCGCAGCGGGAGGTCGGCATCCACGAGGCGGCACGCTCCTACGTCGACGACGTGCTGCGGCACAAGCCGGACGAGAAGGCCGTGCTCGGCCGCGCCGTGGGCTCCACCGCCGACGAGTCCGACCTGGCCGACACCCAGCCGTTCCGGCTGCCGCTCAGCGAGCTCACCCCCTGACGTCGTCCGGTCACCGCTCCCCCAGTGATCACGGCATCCGCGTGAATGGGTGCCCGGCGAGGTGAATGCACCGCGCCGGGCGCTCAGATGCCGCGTCAGGCAGCCGCGAGAGGCAGCCGGGTCAGGTGGGCGGGTCGCGGCAGCCGGATGGGCAATCGGGCCGGGCAGCCGGGCCGGGCAGCCGCAGCACTCACCGCTGCCCCGTCCACAGCCCACCGCCGGGCAGCCAACCATCCACAGCGACTGCGACAGGAGCCACCTGCCACCCCGGGACCGGCCACCCTGACGGGCCATGGATGACGAACGGCTTGCCGCCCTCTCCGCCGCCCAGGGCGGTGTCGTGCTGCGCCACCAGGCCCTGGACCTGGG
Source organism: Jiangellales bacterium (assembly GCA_035462845.1). Classification (GTDB taxonomy): domain Bacteria; phylum Actinomycetota; class Actinomycetes; order Jiangellales; family Jiangellaceae; genus DASTQL01. Next base: position 2,343 of record DATHTV010000026.1, on the reverse strand, counting down.
GGTGGGCAGCGACGAGATCCGGGACCTCGTCCGGTCGCGAGCCTGGACGCGCGTCCGGCACGGCGCGTATGCGGAGACGAGGACGTGGCAGACCCTCGACCCCGCGGGACGGGCGCTGATGCGTTGCCACGCCGTCCGGGCGCGCTTCGGTCCCGAGGTCGTGTTCGCCGCCTCGTCGTCCGCGCTGATCCAGGGTCTGCAGGTCCGGTACGAGGACCTCGACGAGCAGCACGTGATGCGACCGGGTGCCACGTCGCGCCGCGAGGCGGGTCTCGTCCACCACCGGTGGCCGGCGGCGGGTGTCGAGCCCGTGCTCGTCGACGGCTTCCTCGTGACGCCGCCGGCCCGCGCTGTCATCGAGGTCGCCGAGGTGTTCGGCTTCGAGGCCGGGGTCGTGGTCGGCGACTCCGCGCTCCGCCTCCTCATCAACCGTGAGGAGCTGCTCGAGACCTTCGAGCCGCTGCGGAACAACTCCGGCGCGCGGATCGCCGGCCGGGTGGTGTCCTTCGTCGACGGGAGGGCCGAGAACGGCGGCGAGTCGGTGAGCCGAGTCCGCCTCGTCATGGCCGGGCTCCCGCAGCCGCGGCTGCAGATCGTCATCCTCGACGCCCACGGGCCGGCGGGACGCTCGGACCTGTGGGTCGAGGAGTACAACACCGCCGGCGAGTTCGACGGCATGCTCAAGTACCGGGTGCCGGTTGGAGCCGACCCCGACGAGGCCTCGCTCATCGTCATGCGCGAGAAGGCCCGCGAGGACCGCATCCGCAGCACCGGCGCCGAAGTCGTGCGATGGACGCACCGGGAGCTCGAGCGCCCGGGGCTCATCGTCGCCCGGTTCCACGCCGCCTTCGAGCGCGGGCGCCGGCTCATCGTGCCCGTGCGCTGGCAGCCGACGCCCCACCCCCGCCACCCGCGCGGCTGAGGCGCCGCCGCCCGGCCCGGGCACCTTCCGTACGGCGACGTGGCCGACGCCCATGCCTGATGACGTGGCAAGTGGGGGTCCGGCGCGGTGCATTCACCGCGCTGGGCACCCACTTACGCGGGTGCCGTGATCACTGGGGGCGAGGCGGCCCGGTCAGGTCAGGGAGGAGGAGGAGGGGGCGGGGGAGGCGGACCGGGCGAGGTGGCGGCTGATCACCAACCGCTGGATCTGGTTCGTCCCCTCGAAGATCTGCATGACCTTGGCCTCGCGCATGTACCGCTCCACCGGGAAGTCCCGGGTGTAGCCGTAGCCCCCGAACACCTGCACCGCGTCGGTCGTCACCTTCATCGCCGAGTCGGTCGCGACCAGCTTGGCGATCGCCGCCTGCCGCGCGTACGGCAGTCCGCGGTCCCGCCGCCGGGCCGCCTCCAGGTAGGTCGCCCGCGACGACTCCACCGCCGCCGCCATGTCGGCGAGCAGGAAGCCGAGCCCTTGGTGGTCGATGATCGGCTTGCCGAACTGCTGCCGCTCCTTGGCGTACGCGACCGCGTGGTCGAGCGCCCCCTGGGCCAGGCCGGTCGCCACCGCCGCGATCCCCAGCCGCCCGCCGTCCAGCGCGGCCAGCGCGATCGAGAACCCCTCGCCCTCGGCGCCGATCCGCCGCCCCGCCGGCACCCGCACGCCGTCAAGGTTGACCAGCGTCGTCGGCGAACCGGTGAGCCCCATCTTGCGCTCGGGCGCGCCGAAGGACAGCCCTTCCGCCCGGCCCGGCAGCAGGAAGCAGGTGATCCCCCGCGGCCCGTCGTCGGTGGTCCGCGCCATCACGATGTAGGCGTCGGCCAGTCCACCGCCGCTGATCCACGCTTTCGTCCCCGTGAGCACGTACGAGTCCCCGTCGCGCACCGCCCGCGTGGTCAGCGCCGCCGCGTCCGACCCGGCGTGCGGCTCGGACAGGCAGTACGCGGCGAACACGTCGCCGCCCAGCAGCTCGGGCAGCCACTGCGAGCGCTGCTCCTCGGTGCCGTACGTGGCCAGCGGCCAGCACGACAGCGTGTGCACCGACACGGTCAGCGCGACGGTGGCCCAGCGGGCAGCGAGCTCCTCGAGCACCTGCAGATAGACCTCGTACGGCTGGCAACCGCCGCCGAACCGCTCCGGGTACGGCAGGCTCAGCAGCCCGGCCGCGCCGAGCGTACGGAACACGTCGCGGGGGAACTCGGCCTCCGCCTCGGCCCGGTCGACCCGGGGCGCGAGTTCCCCCTCGGCGAGGTCGCGCACCAGCTTGATGAGGTCGGCGCTCTCCGGGGTGGGGAGCAGGCGGGACACAGGCATCGCGGGCCCCCAGGGACGGGCGAGGTGTACTGGATCGAGTACGACAGTATCATTCGCCGTACCGCCCGGACCACCGAACCGCCACCCCG
>DATHTV010000025.1:0-2859 GCA_035462845.1 Jiangellales bacterium | reverse complement strand
GATCGCAGCGTCCGTCTGGCCGCAGGCGAGATGGAGCTCGGCCAGCAGGGCCAGCCCGGGAAGGGTCGCGAGCTCGCCGTCGTGCTGCGCGAGTGCCTCCGCGAGCGCTGCCGCAGCCCGCCGCTCGGTGTCCGTGACCGCCTCGTGCCAGCCGACCCGGGCCGCCGGGCGCAGGCCGAAGGTGTCCTCTCCGCTCGCCGCGAGCAGCTGCTCTGCCTCCCGAAACGTCCTTGGCGGACCCGGAGCTCGGCCAGCCGACGTCGTAGGGCTGCTCGACACGTACTGGGCGCACGGCGACACCGAGGTCATGCGAGGTCGCTGCGCCGATGCCGGCCTTCAGGTGACCACCGTGGCACCCGGTCTGGACCTCAGTGGGGAGGACGTTCGAGCGGATGATGGTCAGGGAGCACGAGGACGGCCTCGAGCGCCTGCTGGCCAACGTCAAGGACCAGCTGGAGGCAGTGGCCGCCTGACGCCGCCGCGCAAGGTCAGGGTCGGGTTCACGAGCGCCCGCCGGCGACAACCTGCCCGTCCTTGACGACCAGCCGGTCGCGAGGCCGCTCGACGACCGCCTGAGCGGCGCTGCCCGCGTCGACGATGACCAGGTCACCCGGTCCGCCGACGTACCAGCCGGGGTGCGGGCGACCCAGCAGCCGGGCGCCGCCGATCGTCGCCGCCCGCAGCGCCAGCTCGATGTCGTCGTCTCGGCGGAAGGTGCTCCGGTAGGCGAGGTGCATGGACCGGTCCAGCATGTCTCCCGTCCCGTACGGCCCCCACAGGTCCCGGATCCCGTCGTGACCGCAGGCGAGGGTCACGCCGGTCTCGGCCATCAGCCGCACCGGTGGCACGGGGAAGCTGTAGACGGCGGCGGTCACCAGCGCGACGCCGGCCTCAGCCAGGGCACCCGCGGTGCGTTCCTGCCGGGCACGGTCGAGTTCCGCGAAGGCGTAGGCATGGCTGACCGCCACGCGTCCGGCCAGCCCCAGCGCGCGGGTGCGCTCGATCACCAGGTCGAGCTCCCAGGCGCCGAGTGTCCCCGAGTCGTGGAGATGGATGTCGACCATCAGCCCGAGCCGGTCCGCGAGGCCGAAGACGACGTCGAGGTGCCGTACCGGGTCCCCGTCGATACCGGCGGGGTCGATCCCGCCGACCACCTCGACGCCGAGTCCGAGCGCGGCTTCGAGCAGGTCGGCGGTGCCGGGACTGGTGAGGAGGCCGTGCTGGGGGAAGGCCACCTGCTGGACGTCGACTCGGCCCCGCATGCGCTCGGTGACGTCGGCGACCGCCTCCACACCACGAAGGCCCACGTCCGGGTCGACGTCGGTGTGGGTGCGGACCGCGGTCGTCCCGTGCGCGCTCATCGTCGAGAGCAGGTCGGCCATCCGACCGACATCCGGGACGCCCAGCTCTGCGCGGCGCTCCCGGTCGTGGCGGATGCGGTCGCTCAGCGCATCGCCGGCGAGGTGCGACACCCACGGCATCCCCCACAGCGTCTTGTCCAGGTGGCAGTGAGCGTCCACCAGCCCTGGGAGGACGAGCCGTCCGGTGGCGTTCACGACCTGCGCGTCCGGGGCGGCTGCCGACGCCCCGGGACCGAGGGCCGCGATACGGCCGTCGGAGACGAGCAGGTCGGACGGGCCCGAGCGCCCCCACAGGACGCCGCCACGGATCAGCAGGTCCGGCATCGCCACCTCCGGGGTCGTGCCGTGAACGCTCCTCGCCCACCCAAGGGCGGTCAAGCCCGAGGGCTAACGTGCCGTGCGAACCCTGACCTGCTGCCAACGCGCACGTCGAACCCGGTGTAGAACGGCCGAACCCACACATCGTGGGTCCGGCTGTCGCCGATGTCCTGAGACATCACAAGAGCGGTGGCGGTGGGATTTGAACCCACGGAGGAGTTGCCCCCTCACACGCTTTCGAGGCGTGCTCCTTAGGCCGCTCGGACACGCCACCGGCGGGAACGATACCCGAGCCCCGCCGCGTGCCCGGCTCCCGGGTGCGCCGTCGCCGACGTCCGTACGGACGGCGACTACGCCCCGCGTTGGGCGCCGAAGAAGTCGCGCAGCAGGTCGCCGCACTCCTGCGCCAGCACCCCGCCGACGACCTCCGGCCGGTGGTTGAGCCGGCGGTCCCGGACCAGGTCCCACAGCGAGCCGACCGCCCCCGCCTTGGGGTCCACGGCCCCGTACACGAGCCGGTCCACGCGGGCGAGGACCAAGGCGCCGGCGCACATGGCGCAGGGCTCCAGGGTGACCACGAGCGTGCACCCCGTCAGCCGCCAGGTGTCCAGGGCGGACGCCGCGGCCCGCAGCGCGACCACCTCCGCGTGCGCGGTGGGGTCGTTCGTCGCCTCCCGCTCGTTGCCACCACGCGCCACGACCCGGCCGTCGGCGCCGAGCACCACGGCGCCCACCGGGACGTCCGCGGTGTCCCGGCAGCGGGCGGCCTCGGCGAGGGCGTGCCGCATGGCTCGCTCGTACGACTCGCGGCCCGGCACGGCTCAGCGCACCAACTCGAACGCCGACGCCGCCCCCATGCGCTCGGCGAGATCGTCCAGCACCTCGGAGGGCGGGGCCACGCCCGGCTCGGCCAGGTCCGCGACCGCATCGACCCTCTGGTCGACATCTCGCCACTCTTCGCCGAGCTCGCCGGCGATCGGCGCCTGCTGGCCCCGGTCCGCGCGGTGCTCCGCGCCGAGCCGGTGCTCATGAAGGCGAAGTTGATCGCAAAGCGACCGGAGACGGCAGGGTACACGCTGCATCAAGACTTTCCCTACTGGGCGCCGCTCGGCATCCCGGCTGACGACCTCGTCACGCTGCTCGTGAGCGTGGATCCTGCGACCGCCCAGAACGGTGCCCT
>DATHTV010000024.1:0-13653 GCA_035462845.1 Jiangellales bacterium | reverse complement strand
CGCCGCCTGGCCGGCGCCGGACTGGTCAGCACCGCGACAGCGCTTCCCGCGACCGCAGCGCTCGCCAGGATCAGCCCGCCGTCCACGACGATCTGGTGGCGGCGGCCGCCATCCGCTCGACCCACACGGTGCCTGCGAGCGTCAGCAGCGCGCCGAGGCCGAGACAGAGGACACCGACGGGGGTCCCCAGCAGGAAGGCCAGCGGTCGCCCGCCGCCGCCCGAGAGCACCAGCAGGGTGACGATCGGCAGCACGGCGAGCAGACGTGTCGTGGCTCGGACCGAGGCCAGGTGCGCCGACGCCTCGCGGCGTACTGCCTCGTCCGCCCGCAGGGAGTCCGCCACCCTGTCCAGCACCTGGCCGAGCCCGGCGCCCGTGCGCTCGCAGACCTCCCACGCCGCCGCGACGGCGCGCAGGGCACCGGCACCCGGCGTGGTCGCACTGCGCCGCAGTTCGGACGCCACGTCGCCGCCCAGGGCGGCCTGGGCCGCTGCCGGGCCGAGCAGGTCGGGAAAGGTCTCCGCCACCGCACCCAGTGCCCGACCCGGCGGCACCCCGGTGCCGAGCTCGGCCGACAGGGCCAGGCACGCCTCGGTGACGGCCTCCGTTCGGTCACGCCCGGCGCGCCTGGCCCGCCGTCTCAGCGGGCCAGACCATCCCGCCGTACCGGGTCGCCCACAGCGGGACTGCCCCCAGCCGGGCTGCCCCCCGCCGGGCCGTGGCAGCGCACCGGGCTGTCGCAGCCGCCCCGGCACCCCCAGCCGCCTCTGACGACCGGCTGCCCCGCGCTTGGCGGACATCTCCACGGCCCGCGGCCGCGATCGCCCCGGAACAGGAGCGGCTGCATTGCCGGCGATCCGTCGGAACGCGCTCGACGAGGCGGGTCGCTGCACGAGCAGCGCGACGGCGAGCGCCGCGCAGGCGGCAGCCAGCGCGATCACGGTTCGCCGTCCACACGCCGGCGCAGCACGTCGTAGCCGGGCCCGGCGCGAACGGCCCCGCCGGCCTCGCACAGCAGCGCCGGTACGGCGACGACCCGGCCGTCCGCGGCCGGCCGCAGGAGGTCGATCTCCGCGACCCGCCGCCGGCCCTCGGCGTCGCGGACGAGGTGGACGACAGCGTCCAGGGCCGCAGCCACCTGGCTGTGCAGGGCATCCCGGCCGAGTCCGGCCGCCACGCCGAGCGCCTCGAGCCGGGCCGGCACGTCTGCGGCGGAGTTCGCGTGCACCGTGCCGCAGCCGCCCTCGTGACCCGTGTTCATCGCGGCGAGCAGGTCGACGACCTCAGCGCCTCGGACCTCGCCCACGACCAGTCGGTCCGGGCGCATCCGCAGCGCCTGCCGCACCAGGTGGACCATGGCGATCTCGCCGACCCCCTCCACGTTGGCCGGACGCGACTGCAGCCGCACGACGTGCGGGTGGTCCGGCTGCAGCTCGCCGGTGTCCTCCACCAGGACGATCCGTTCCCTCGGATCGACCAGCGACAGCAGCGACGAGAGCACCGTGGTCTTGCCGGTGCCGGTGCCGCCCGTGACCAGGAACGCCAGCCGGGCGGCGACCAGGCCGCGGAGCAACGGCTCGACCGGGGCCGGGACACTGCCCGACCGGACCAGCTCGTCGAGGGTGAACGCACGCCGGGCGGGGACCCGCAGCGAGAGCAGGGTCCCGGCCGGTGACAGGGGTGGCAGCACGGCATGCAGCCGCACGCCGCCCGCGAGCCGGGCGTCGACCCAGGGCACCGCGTCGTCCAGCCGGCGACCCGCCGTGGCCGCGAGCCGCTGGGCCAGCCGTCTCACGGCCGGCTCGTCCCGCAACCTGACCCTGGCTCTCTCCAGGCCGGCACCACGGTCGACGTACACCTCGTCCGGGCCGTTGACCAGCACGTCGGTCACGCCGGTTTCGCGCAGCAGGGCGTCGAGCGGTCCGGCGCCGGTGATCTCGGCGCTCAAGGAACGCGTGACCGCCAGCACGGCCTCGTCGCCGAGCACGGCCCCCTGCGCGCGGAGAGCCGCCGCCACCCGGGCGGGGGTCGCCGCGCCGGACCCGGCCGCGAGCTCCGCGCGTACGCGCTCCAGCAGGGCGTCGTCGACGCCGCTCACCGGTCGCCCGCCCGCGGTTCGTACGTCACGCCGCGGCCCGGTTCGGGAGGAGCGAGTCGATGAACTCGGCACAGAAGGCGGCCAGGGGCCCTCGACCCGACCGGGCCGGAGGTCGACCTCGCTCCAGAGCGGCGGCCAGTCCAGGCTCCGGTCGCAGAGTCCCGGCCAGCGGGAGACCGAGTACCCGCCCGACCTCCTCGGCGGCCAGACCCGCAGGGGAAGGGCCCCGGACGACGAGCCGGAGGTCCGGGGTGACCACCGCCAGGCCGGCGGCGACCCGGCCCGCGGCGGCGACCGCCCGGATCTCGGCGGGGACCACCAGCAGCGTCGTCGCGCAGCGGGCGAGCATCTCCTCGACCGCCGCGTCGACCCGACGCGGCAGGTCGACCACCACGAGGTCGCTCGCGCGCCGCAGGGCATCCATGACGGCGCCCGCCGCCTCGGGGGGCAGCGTGAGACCGTCGCCACGGTCCCACGCCAGCAGGGTGAGGCCACCGACGCGTGGCAGCGACTCACGGAGGGCATCCCCGGCGACCCGGCCGCGGGTCTGAGCGAGGTCCTGCCAACGCAGGCCCCTGCTCTCCTCGGCCCCCAGCACCAGGTCCAGACCTCCGCCGAGCGGGTCGGCGTCGACGAGGGTGGTCGCCAACCCGCGCCGGTAGCCGGTCAGTGCCAGTCCCGTTGCCAGCACCGACGCGCCCGCTCCGCCCCGGCCTCCGACCACACCCACGGTGACCGCCTCGGCCGGGTCTCCCTCGGCCACGTCGGCCAACCGCTCGACCAGCCAGGCCTCGGCGTCGGGGAGGAACAGGACGTGCTCCGCACCCAGCTCCACCGCCCGTTGCCAGATGCCGGCGTCGTCGAGGTCGTCGCCGACGAGCGCGACCTTCGGGCGTCGAGGAGGGGCGGCCCGGCACACCTCGGCCGCCAGGTCGACGCCCACGAGCACGAGAGGCGCGGCCACCCACCTGGTCCGAGCCTCACCGGCGTCGGCGGTGACGTCGACCTCGGCACCGGCCGCGGCGGCGAGCCGCAGCAGGTCGTCGAGCAGCCGTTCGTCGGCGGTGACCAGCAGCGGACGGGTGGCGGGACCCAGCGGCGGACGGTGGGACGCGGGGGACACGGGACCTCCTGGCGACGGGGGCCCCCAGCCTCCCGTCACCCAGCGGGCTTTCGCGGCCGGTCGCCTCCCGTTGTGGACGGCTGTCGGCTCCAGCGGTGCCCTGTGGACGGTCGTCGTGACGCGCCGGTCGGGGGCGTGGCGTGACGCTGCGCGACAGAGGCGCCCGGCCACGGCGTCCGGGACAAGCGCCGCGCCGGGCACCGGTGCCTCGCGGTGATCGGTGTGGAGCCGCGGTGCCGCTGCGCGCGAGGCCGACACCACAGTGATCTTGAGGTCGGCTTCCCGGAGCTGGGCGGGGCCGAGCGTCGGCGACCCGGGCCCGTCGCGGTGATCGGTGTGGAGCCCAGGTGGCGCTGTGCGCAACGGTGACGCCACGGTGATCATGCGGGGAGGGTCCGCGGCGACGGATCCGCGCGCGGGCAGGGGGGCCGGTGCGACCGATCGGCCGAATCGCCGAGGCGGACGCCAGGCCGGGACGTGGGGCCAGGACGTGGGGCCAGGACGTGGGGCCGGGACGCCGGCCCGGGACGTGGGGCGGCCCCCGCCGGGGGGGAGGGCGGGGGCCGCAGAGGGGATCCGACCCAAGGGGGGAGGGGGTCGATCCCGCAGCGGCAGGGGGGGTGCCGCCAAGTCCCATACTGCCCCCTGATCGCCCTCTGAAACCAGCGCCCCCCACTAGTTCATTACGGCGACCGCCGCGGCACCTATGCTCGACGGGTGGACAGCGCAGCCGACCCGTCGCTCGCGGTCGCCGACGCCCGCGCCCCCTCGGTGACGCGGACCGCTGCCTTCTTCGACCTGGACAAGACCATCATCGCCCGGTCCAGCACGCTCGCGTTCTCCCGGAGCTTCTACCAGGGGGGCCTGATCAACCGCCGGGCCGTCCTGCGCAGCGCATACGCCCAGTTCGTCTACCTCGTGGGCGGGGCCGACCACGACCAGATGGAGCGGATGCGCGAGTACCTGTCCCGGATGGTGACCGGCTGGGACGTGCAGACGGTCAAGGACATCGTCGCCGAGACGCTGCACACGATCGTCGACCCGATCGTGTACGACGAGGCGGTCACCCTCATCGACGAGCACCACCTGGCCGGGCGCGACGTCGTCATCGTGTCCTCGTCCGGAGCCGAGGTCGTCGAGCCGATCGGCGAGATGCTGGGCGCCGACAAGGTCGTCGCCACCCGCATGGTGGTCGGGGAGGACGGCCGGTACGACGGCTCGATCGAGACCTACGTGTACGGCGAGGAGAAGGCCGCCGCCATCAAGGCGCTGGCGGCGAGCGAGGGCTACGACCTCCCCCGCTCCTACGCCTACTCCGACTCGATCACCGACCTGCCGATGCTGGAGGCCGTCGGCCACCCTTACGCGGTCAACCCGGACCGGGCGCTGCGGCGCTCCGCGGCGGAGAAGGGCTGGCCGGTCCTGGTCTTCTCGCGCCCGGTGGCGCTGCGCCAGCGCCGGTCCCTGCGCGACGCGTCCAGGCCCACCCTCGCGGCGGTCGCCCTCGGCGCCGGCGCCGCCGCGGCCGGGATCGTCTGGTACGCGGCCCGCCGCCGCGGCGGCGAGCGGTAGGTCCCGGGAGGGTCCCGTGAACCAGTGGCGAGGCCGGGAGGAGATCCTCGACACCCGAGGGCGGTCAGGCCCCGACCGGCCCCGCCCGGCGCCCCGCGAGCTTCCCCCCGTGGACCTCGGTGGGGCCCCCGCAGACGGTTCCGCCGCCACGCCGGCCGCGCTCGACGCCGGAATAGACCCCGCGACCGGTGCCCCAGACGCCGGTGCCGGCCGACGGCGGCTCACCCAGTGGGTGGCCGCGAGCGCGGTGCTCGCCTTCCTCGCCGGAGCCGCCGTGGGCGGCAGCACCGTGGACGCCCGCCGCGAGGCCGCCGCGAGTGCGCAGGCGGTCGACGACGCCCGGGTGGCCGCCGTGGTCCAGGGCATCGACGGCGGCGCCCGGCAGGGGGTGGTCCGGATCGCCGTGGCCCTGCGCAACCTCGGCGAGCGCGACCTGACCGTGGTGTCGCTCTACCCGGAGGCCTGGGTGGTGGTCGAGGAGGAGGACCGCGAGCTGCCCCTGCCTGCCGGCCAGTGGGTCAACGGCACGATGCGGGTCGTGCCGGACTGCGGGGCCCCGGTGCCGAGCGCGCTGGTAGCGCCGGTCAGCAACGGGGAGCGCCAGCGCCTGCTGACCCTGCCGCTGCCGGCCGGCAGCAACCCGCTCGCCTGGGCCCGCCAGGAGGCCTGCTCGCTGTCCCCCGCCGACCTGTTCGTCACGTCCGTCGACGTCCTGGGCGAGAGCGAGTCCGGGCTGCGCACGCGGCTGATCCTGCGCGGCGGCTCGCCGGTCTCGACGCTGGTCAGCGGCGCCTCGTCGCGGACCCCCGGCTTCGAGGTCGTGGTGGTGGACGGCCTGCCCGCGACGGTACGGGGCGGAGGACTGACCAACCGGCCGGTGCTGCTCAGCTGGCGTGTCACCGACTGCGCGGCCGCCGAGAGCCTCGGTTCCGCCGACATCGCCTTCGACGTGAAGTCCGAGAGCGACGGGCTGCCCGTGTCGGTGCAGTCGCTCGACCCGCGAGTGACCGCCGCGCTGGCCCGCTACGCACTCACGACGTGCGGAGCACCGGCCCCCGGCTGACCCGATCCGTACGACCGCACATCGGCACGACGGAGAAAAGTCTCCCCCGGCCCTTCCGACACGCCGAGCGGATGGGGTACGAAGGTGGCACGTCCCCTTCGGGGGTCGCGCACGGCAGCCGGGCACCCACGCGGCGATCAGCCCATGTAAGGGCAGTCGTCCCGGGTCCGCCGAGACGACGGACGAGTGCACGCTTGGTAACCCGGTCTGACGTGCCAGCGACGGCGTCCTTCGGGGCGCCGTTCGCACGTGGCCGTCACACCACGGGTCCGCCACACGACGCGTCCGCCACCCGCCGGGCGGCTACCCGAACCAGTGCGCCAACCGGTCGGCCTCGGCCAGCACCGCCCGGCGATCCGCCACGCGCAGCGGCGCGAACTCCTCGGTGCGCACCCGCCCGTCCTCGTACCGCCAGATGCCGGCCACGACCCCGTCGACGAGGAAGGTCGGCACGGACTGCGGCATCGTCGTGGCGAAGACCCGGGAGCGGTACTCGGGGGGCAGGACGCCGGACCGGCGCGCGTGGGCGAGCAGCGTGGCGTCCCAGGTCGGCAGGAACCGGACCGGGGCGGGCACGTCGGCACCGGGCAGCGGAGAGCGCGGCAGGTCCAGCAGCACGGTGCCGTCCTCCGCCCGGAACCGCCTCAGCGTCAGCCGGGCCAGGACCGCGGCGACCGTTCCGGCCGGCAGCCCCGACCAGCTGACGACGTCCAGGGCGGTCGCCGGGCCGAAGGCCCGCAGGTACCGGCGCACCAGCACCTCCCGCGCCTCGTCCACGCCGATCGCCGGCGGCCCCAGCCAGGTCTCGGCGTCGGCGTAGAGGTCGGCCCGGCGGCGCTCCCACGTCCCCGAGGGCGGCACCCGCACCAGGTCCAGCCAGAGCCCGAGGCCGCCGCGCAGGTCCCGGCCGACCAGGGCATCCAGGTCGGACCTGCGCAGCGTCCCCCGCTCCGCGAGCGCGGCCCGCACACGCTCGGCCGCCCGCTCGTACGCCGCCGCGTCCGCAGCCGTACGGGCGGTGCGCAGGTACCAGTCCCGGCGGACCGCCCGCACGGCGACCGCGAGGGGCCAGTAGTCCCGGGCGGAGACCAGGTGCAGGGTCGAGCGCATCAAGGTGCCCTGGACCACCGAACGACGCTCGAGGGCCCGGGTCAGCGTCGCCCTCGGGAAGTCCTCGGTCCGCGACCAGAGGGCCACGTACGGGGAGGGGGCGTACTGCGCCTGCAGGCCGCCGACCTGCTGCAGCACCCGGGCCAGCGGGGCGCGGGTGCGCCGCAGCAGGTGCTGCCGCGCCAGCAGCGCCCGGTTGAGCTCGCGCTCGCCGAGGACCCGCCCACCGCCCGTCACCCGCGCCACGCCCATGGCCTAGCTCCCGGACGCGGCGGCGACGCAGACGGCCAGGCCCTCCTCCGCGCCCCGGGCGTAGGCGTCGCAGCAGTGCCGCACCCACGTCCCCACCCCGGCAGCGCTCCCCTCGACGTAGGCGGCGGCCGCCTGCCGGTACCCCTCGCCGCTCGCGAGGTGGCCGGCCTCGGGGACCAGGACCGCCTTGGTGTCGAGCCCGCGGGCGACCAGCACGAGCCGCTCGGCGGCGCGCGCCACCACGCCGTCGGCCGAGGCGAAGGGCCGTACGGCTCGCAGCTCGCCGTGGACGATCGCGGCGACCACCACGGAGGGGGCGTCGGTGGGGCTCGTGGCGATCCGGCACAGCTGGGTGAGCCGGTCGGCGGCGGCGGGTACGTCCGGCCGGCCGAGGGACTCCTGGTCCGCGCCGGGCAGGTCCCGTGCCGCGAGCACGTGCAACCGGGCCAGCACCTGCAACGGCGCACGCTCACACGTCCGCGCCAGCGAGGGGACCTCCGCGGTGGCCCGCAGCGCCCCCTGCAGGACCGGGTCGTCCACCGACTCCGGGTCGCCGCCGTCGAGTGCGGCCGAGGCCCGCGCCCCTCGCAGGGCCGACTCCGCCGCGACCGGGGCCCAGCCCCGGCGCATCGCGGGGTGGCGCAGCAGCGCGTCCACCGCGTCCCGGGCGTGCGCGGCCGCTGCGCCCACGCCCTCGAGGGCGGCCACGGCGGCGAACGGGTCGTCGGTCACGGCCGCCGACCCTACGCGCTCGTGTTCCCGGTCAGTCGCCCGCGAGGTCCCGCCGCTGGAAGGCCTCCAGGCCCGCGAGCGCGGCCACGGTGCCGAGTCCCGCCATGACCAGACCCGCCGTCAGGGCGTACGGCTCGGCGGGCACGATCGCCAGGTGGTGGAAGGGCGAGATCCCCACGACGTACGAGGGCCAGTCCAGCGCCGGGCCGACCAGCTGCAGCACGTACATGAGGGCGGCCAGGCCCACGGTCAGGCCCACCGTCAGCCGGGGAGCGGCGCCGAGGACGAGGACGGCCACCCCGCCGAACAGCACGACCAGGGGCAGCGTGTTGGCCACGGACGCCACTGCGTCCCCGAGCCCCAGGTCGGACCCGGCCACCCCCGCGCCGATCCACAGGGCCAGCCCGGTGGCCGCGGTGAGCAGGACCACCGACACCAGCGTGAGCAGTGCGTGGCCGCCGAGCCAGCGGCGCCGGGAGAGCGGGCGGGTCAGCAGGTTCTCCAGCCGGGAGCTGGCCTCCTCGCTCCGGGCGGCGCCCACCCGCCACGCGGCGTACAGGGCGAGCACCAGGCCGAAGAGCACGCCCATCACACCCAGCAGGCCCTGCGTGACCTCGTCGAGGTCGATCCCGAAGAGCTCCAGCGTGGAGCGGTAGGTCTCGTCCTCCATGAGGACGTCGGTCATCGTCACGACCAGGGTACCGAGGACGAAGCTGTAGATCACCAGCCCCGCCGCCCAGGCGACCAGGACGCCGCGCGACGAGCGCCACGCGAAGGCCTCGGGGCTGCCGAGCAGGCGCAGCCGCGGCCGGGGTGAGTCGGTGGTGGCGATCCAGGCCGTGCCGATGTCGCGGTGCCGGCGCAGCAGGAGTGCGGTCGAGGCGAGCAGCACGACGACACCGAGGTGGACCAGCAGCACCGGCCAGCGGTTCTCGCCGAAGCCGCGCAGCCGGTCCGCCCAGCCGAACGGCGTCAGCCAGGCGACCCAGGAGCGCTCGTCGGCGCTGTTCGCGACCATGCGGAGCAGGAAGGCCAGGCCGAGCGTGATCGCGGCCGCGCCGACCGCGCGCCGACGGACCTCGAACAGCTGGCTGGTGACCGCGGCGACCCCCGCGAAGGTCGCCCCGAAGCCGGCGACCGCGAGCCCGAAGGCCACCGAGCCGGCCGGCTGGGCCCCCACCGCGGCGAGCGTCCCGGCGACGGCGAGACCCACGGCCAGGCACGCCGTGACGACCACCAGCAGCTGCAGGGCCACCGCCCGGGTCGCGCTGAGCGGCCCGGCGAGGACGAGCTCCGCACGCTCCGCGTCCTCCTCCCCGCGCAGCAGCCGGGACACCGTCACCAGCGCCCAGATCCCCACCAGGGCCTGGAGGAACCAGCCGCCGTCCCACACGACGAAGCCGCCCACGGTGTCGACCGCGTACGGCAGCCCGTCCATCATCCGCACGGCGGGCTCGCTGCCGAGCTCCGCGAGCCGCGCACGGGACGCCGCGTCCGGGTAGGTGGCCTCGTAGCTCAGGGCCTCGACGACGACGTACACGGCGGCGCCCAGTGCGACGAGCAGGGCGCCGCGCCGCACCAGCCGTGACGACAGGCGGACCACCGCCAGCTGGGTGCCCACCTCCGCCTCCTCAGTAGTAGGTCAGGAAGATCTCCTCGAGCGACGGCTCGTGGCTGCGCAGCTGGATCACCGGGACGGCCGCGAGCTTGGCCAGCAGCTCGGCCGGGGAGCCGGTCACGGAGACCCGGATGCCGCCCGGGATCGGCTCGGTCACGGTCACCCCCTGCAGGCCGGACAGGTCGGGCAGCTCCCCGTCGACGATCGCCTCGAACACCGTGGTGTGCAGGCGACGCAGCTCGGCCAGCGACGCCACCTCGACCAGGTGGCCCTCGCGGAGGATGCCGACGCGATCGCACAGGTCCTCGACCTCGTCGAGGATGTGGGAGGACAGGAAGATCGTCTGGCCGCGGGCGGTGGCCTCGCGGGCGATCCGCTGGAACTCCTCCTCCAGGAGCGGGTCGAGACCGGCCGTGGGCTCGTCGAGCAGCAGCACGTCGGGCCGGGTCATGAAGGCGGCGACCAGCGCCACCTTCTGCCGGTTCCCCTTGGAGTACGAGCGGGCCCGCTTGCTCGGGTCGAGCTGGAGCCGCTCGACGAGCTCGTCACGATATGCGGCGTCGACGCCGCCGGAGACGTTGCCGAGCAGGGCGAGCGTCTCGGTCCCGGTGAGCTGGGGCCATAGCGCCACGTCCCCCGGCACGTACGTCACGTGCCGGTGCGCCCGGACCACGTCGTGGACCGGGACGCCCATGATCTCGGCGCTGCCGGCCGTCGGGCGGATGAGGTCGAGCAGCAGCCGGATCGTCGTCGACTTGCCGGCGCCGTTCGGTCCCAGGTAGCCGAAGATCTCACCCTGCCGGACCTCGAGGTCCAGGTCCTGGAGGGCCACCACCGCACCGAAGTGCTTGGTGAGGCCGGAGGTGCTGATCGCGGGCACGGCCATGTCCCTGCCTCCTCGCGCGGAGCCGTCACCTCGACGCTAGGACCTCGTGCGCCGGGGCACCGGAGGCTTTGGTCACGGGCTTTGGTCACGTCCGGCCGGGTCGTTGGCATTACCGTGCCGCCCATGCAGGAGGCCCCGTGCAGGATCTGCTGACGGCGGCCGCGCTGCTCGCCCTCGCCGCCCTCGGGTCGTACGGGCTGTGGCGCGCCGGCCGGTCACGTCGCGACCTCGGCACCCCCGCCGACCAGGTCACCTACCGCACACTGCACACCGCGTCGCTGGCCTCCCCCGCCCTCCGGGCCGGGCTGACGGAGGCCAGCGCCGAGAAGGCCATCCGCCACCTCCGCGCCCTGCTCGGCACCAGGGCGGTCGCGCTCACCGACGGCGACCGCTGCCTGGCGTGGGACGGCGCGGGACCGGGGCATGCGCCGGACGTCGCCGGCCACGCCCGGAGCGCCGTCGAGGGCGGGCGGACCGTCGTGCTCGGCCAGGACACCGTGGCCTGCAGCGAACCCGACTGCCCCGTCCGGCACGCGGTGGTCGCCCCGCTCACCACCGAGGAGCACGTGGTCGGCGCGCTCGCCGCGTACGCCGCGGCCCGGCCCTCGGCCGGGCTGGTCCGGGCCGTCGAGGAGGTCGCCCTCTTCGTCTCCGGCCAACTCGAGCTCGCCGAGGTCGACCAGCAGCGGGCCCGGCTGATGGAGGCCGAGGTGCGCGCGCTGCGCGCGCAGATCTCGCCGCACTTCGTCTACAACTCGCTGACGGCCATCGCCTCGTACGTCCGCACCGACCCCGAGCACGCGCGCGAGCTGCTGCTGGAGTTCGCCGACTTCACCCGCTACTCCTTCCGGCGGCACGGCGACTTCACCACGCTGGCGGAGGAGCTCCGCTCGATCGAGCGCTACCTGCTGCTGGAGAAGGCCCGCTTCGGCGACCGGCTCCGGGTGACGCTGCGGGTGGCCCCGGAGGTGCTCCCCGTCGCGGTGCCGTTCCTGTGCCTGCAGCCGCTGGTGGAGAACGCGGTCCAGCACGGGCTCGAGGGGCGGCCCGGCCCGGGCCACGTGAGCATCGTGGCCGACGACGCCGGCAACGACTGCGCGATCTCGGTCGAGGACGACGGTGTCGGGATGGACCCGGAGATCGTCCGGCGTACGCTCGCCGGCGAGCCGTCCGGCGACAGCGTCGGGCTGGGCAACGTCGACGAGCGGCTCCGGGCCGTGTTCGGCGACGGGTACGGCCTGGTCGTGGAGACGGCGCCGGGAGCGGGGACCAAGGTGAGCATGCGCGTTCCGAAGTACCGGTCGGGAGTGCACGCGTGACCGGCCCGCTGTCCGGGCCGGGCGAGGGACTCGGGGTGCTGGCAGTCGACGACGAGCCGCCGGCCCTGTCCGAGCTCGCCTTCCTGCTCGGCCGCGACCCGCGCGTTGGTCGGGTCCGTACCGCCGGGGACGGTGCCACCGCGCTGCGCATCCTCCAGGAGGAGCACGTCGACGCGGTCTTCCTCGACATCCGGATGCCGGGACTCACCGGGCTGGACCTGGCGCGGGTGCTGGCCCGCTTCCGCAACCCGCCCCCGGTCGTGTTCGTCACCGCCTACGACGACCACGCGGTCGACGCCTTCGACCTGCACGCCGTCGACTACGTGATGAAGCCGGTCCGCGCGGAGCGGCTCGCCGAGGCGGTACGCCGAGTGGTCGACGCCATGGGCTCCGCGGCCGCGGAGGAGGAGCCGGCCGACGCCCCCGACGAGACCATCCCCGTCGAGCTCGGCGGGGTCACCCGTTTCGTCAACCGCAGCGACGTGCGCTTCGTCGAGGCGCAGGGCGACTACGCCCGGCTGCACACCTCCGAGGGCAGCCACCTGGTCCGGGTGCCGCTGGCGACGCTCGAGGAGCGCTGGGGTCCGGCCGGCTTCGTCCGCATCCACCGCAGCCACCTGATCTCCCTGGCCCACATCGAGGAGCTGCGCATCGACGGCGGCCGCTGCTCGGTGCGGGTCGGCGGGGAGATGCTGGCCGTGAGCCGCCGGCACACCCGGGAGCTGCGCGACCTGCTGGTCCGGCGGGCCCGGCCGGGCCGCCAGGGCGGCTGAGCCGTGCCGGACCGCGAGCAGCGGCGCGTCGTCGTCACCAGCCCACGGATGCGGGCGACGAGGGCGCGGCGACGCGCCGCCACCCGCGAGATCGACGAGCAGACGCGCCTCGGCGACGTCTACATGCGCTCGCTCATGCGCGCGCAGCTGCGGCTGGGGCTGCTCACCGCGGGCGGCGTCCTGGGCCTGCTCGCCGCGCTCCCGCTGCTCTTCCTGGTGGCGCCGGAGGTGCGCGAGGTCGAGCTTCTCGGTGTGCCGCTGCCCTGGGTTCTCCTCGGCGTCCTGGTCTACCCCGTCCTGGTCGTCACGGCCTGGCTCTACGTCCGCCAGGCCGAGCGGGTCGAGCGCGACTTCACCGACCTGGTGCAGCGGCGGTGAACACCTCGCTGGCCGTCACCGCGGTCGTGGCCACGGCCCTGGCCACCGTGCTGATCGGGGCGTACGGCCTGCGGATCGCCCGGACGACCAGCGACTTCTACGTCGCCTCGCGCACGGTGACGCCGTGGTGGAACGCGTCGGCCATCGGTGGCGAGTACCTGTCCGCCGCCTCGTTCCTGGGCGTCGCCGGGCTCGTCCTCGCGTACGGCGCGGACATGTTGTGGTTCCCCGTCGGCTACACGGCCGGCTACCTGGTCCTCCTGGTGTTCGTGGCCGCGCCGCTCCGCCGCTCCGGCGCGTACACGCTGCCGGACTTCGCCGAGGCCCGCCTGGAGTCCCTGCCCGTACGGCGGGTGGCGAGCGTGCTGGTCGTGCTCATCGGCTGGCTCTACCTGCTGCCGCAGTTCCAGGCGGCCGGGCTGACCCTGCGTACCGTCACGGGGGCCCCGGCGTGGGCGGGGGCGGCCCTGGTCGCCGTCGTCGTCCTGGTCAGCGTGCTGTCCGGCGGGATGCGCAGCATCACCTTCGTCCAGGCCTTCCAGTACTGGCTCAAGCTCACCGCCCTGGCCGTCCCGGTCGTCTTCCTGCTCTCGGCCTGGCAGGCCGACGGCGCGCCCGCGGTGCGCGGCGACGAGGTCCCCGCGTTCGAGGAGACGACCCGGGTCGAGGTCACCCTGGACGTCGCCGTCGACGTGGTCGAGCCGCTGACGGTCACGGCCGAGGGGACCGT
>DATHTV010000023.1:0-9494 GCA_035462845.1 Jiangellales bacterium | reverse complement strand
GGAGCCGTCGAGCGTGACCTGTGCACCGGTGAGGACCTGCTGGTCCGCGCCGGCGCGGGCGACGGGCGCCTGGTTGACGGGAGGGCCCTCGGACGCCAGGACATAGCGCCTCGACCACCAGGGCGCGACGCCTTCGCTGGTGCAGCTGCCGACCGTCTTGCAGGCCAACGAGTCGTAGGCGGCATACGTGAAGTAGGTGTCCCGCTTGGCGTCGCGCTGAGCGGCGGTGAGGTTCTGCGGGCGGCTCGCGATGCCGTAGCCCTGGTAGGCGCGAGCGGTATGGGCCTGGGCGTACGACGCGTGCGCCTCCCGGGTGACGTCACCGGCGACGAAGTGGTCCGGGTGGTCGTTGCCGCCGATGTCACCCACCCAGTCCATGGCCCACACCTGGTCGGCGCCGAACGTCACCATCATCGAGCGCAGGGCGTCGACGAGGCCGGTGCGGGTGTACGACGTCGTGCCGTCCAGCGCCGCGAGGGTCGCCAGGCGCCCGGTCCACAGCCCGCGAAGGCTCTGGAAGCCGTACTCGTACGTCCCGTTGCCGTCCCAGCCGCCGTCGGGCAGGCGCAGGAACGCCAGCGAGACCTGTGGTCGCGCGTCCAGCGTGACCAGCCGCACCGGGTGGCCCGGCACGCCGGCGTCGCCGACGGTCCAGCGGTCGGTGACTCCCGCCATCCGGGCGTACGCCGCCTGAACGCCCGCTTCCCGGCCGGACCAGTAGCCGACGCCGTTCCCCGCGTCACCGGTCGTCAGGTAGACCGTGCGCACGCAGCGGCCCGCCTGCAGGTCGCCCGTGACGTCCGGCTCGAGGAAGAGCAGGTCGTCGTCCGGGTGGGCGACGACGACGAGCGTCGCTCCGGCCGGACACGCGGTCTCCGCAGCAGCGGGGGCGAGGGCGGCGGGGACGAGCCCGGCGGGGACCACGGCGAGCAGCACCAGGACGGCGAGCAGGGTCACCGCCCTCGGTGCGCGACGCAGGGCTCGATGGGCGTTCATCAGGAGACCTCCGCGGCGGGCGTGGCGACTGGCGTGGTCGGGCGGCGGAGCGAGCCCCGGAGCCGCCGGACGGTGAGCAGGCCGGCCCGGCGGGACGCGGGGAGGCAGGCGGCGACGACCGCCGGCACGAGCAGGAGCGGCCGCGTCGATCCTGGGACGAGGTGCCAGGCCAGGGGTGGCAGCACCGCCGCGTAGACCGGCAGCAGGAAGCCGAGGCGGAGCTCGGGAACTTCGTGCCGGACCGAGCGGAGCAGCAGCACCTGGGCCAGCAGCGCCACGCACTCGGCCACGCCGAAGCCCGGGGCACCCAGCGCGATCAGCAGCGGTGGGGCCGAGCCGAGCAGCAGGGCGAGCCGCACCGCCTGGACCCGGGCGACCAGTCCCATCCGGTCCAGCGTGGTGAGCACGATCGTGCCGGGCAGGCCCGGCGCAGCCAGCATCGCCGCCGCGCACAGTGCGGGCAGGACCGCGACGACGGCCGTCCACTCCGCCCCGAAGGCCAGCGGGACCAGCCACGGCGACAGCGCGACCAGGGGGAGCATCGTCAGCGCCTGGACCCCGAGGACCGCGGCGGTGCTGTCCCGGACGAGCGCGGCGAGCCGGGCGGTGTCGTGCTGGAGCCGCCCGATCCCGACCGAGCCGACCCGCCAGACCACGCGGGTGAACGCGTTCATGGTCTCGACCAGCTGGATGGACAGCGCCACGACGCCCACTGCCGCCGTCCCCACGAAGTGGCCGACGAGCACCGGGTTCAGTGCCGACCGCGCCATCCAGACCGACACGGGTACGACGTACGCGATGCCGTACCGGGCCTGGTCGCGGGCGGAGGCGCGTCGCCAGCGCAGCCTGGGTCGGTAGCGGGCCAGGCGCATCGACCCGACCAGCAGCAGCAGCCGCCACGCGAAGGCCGCCAGCACCATGGCCCAGTGACCAAGCCCGAGCAGGATGCCGCCCACTGCGACGCCGTAGAGGACCAGGTCGCCAGCGACCTCGAGCGCGGCCAGCCCTCGGTACCGGTAAGCCCGCTCCAGCCTCGCCTGCGCCGGAGCCCAGAGCACCGTGATCGGGACGCCGAGCAGGAGGACCTGCAGCGTCCGGGTCATCCTGGGGTCCGCCAGGAGGCCGGGCAGCAGCGTCGTCACCAGCAGGCCGGTGGCCACCGCGACCGCCGAGCTCACCAGCAGCAGGGTGAAGGCCTCGTCGTACACGCGGTCGGAGGGCTCGTCGCGCCGCCGGACGAGGTACGTCTCGCTGGACAGCTGGGCCAGGAAGGCCACGACGGCGACGATGGCCGCCGCCCCGGCGTACAGCCCGAAGGACTCCGGACCGAGCAGCCGGGTCACGACCAGCAGGCCCGTCATCCGGATGGCGAGACCGGATCCCTCACGGGCCACCAGGAATGCGCCACCGCGGACGCTGCGGGCACCGATCTCGTCCGGACCGGGTTCGCGGCCGCTCACGTCGCTCCCCCGGCCGCCACGCCCGTCCGACGCGCGGCCAGCAGGTCGAGCCCGGCTCGGACGAGGTTGCGCGCCATCTTCTCGGCGTTGCCGGTGGCCAACCAGGTGCGCATCGACAGGTAGCACGCCGCCCGCTGGCGCGGGGTCAGCGACGCGTCGTGCACGACCCGGAGAAGGTCCCGCGCCAACTCCCACGCCGGCAGGGGGACGTCACCGGTCCGCGCGGGGTCCAGCCAGGCGACCCGGTCCGCGCTGCGTCGTACGGCGTGCAGCGACTGGTCCGCGTGGACGCGCCGCCGGAACTCCACCGACCCGACGTGGACCAGCCGGCCGCGCAGGGCCAGGGCGGCCAGCACGACCCGGTCCCCCTCGGGGTGCGCAGGGTAGGGCCGCTGCGCCCGCAGCACCCGGGTCCGCACGACCCCGTACTGCTGGAGGCACTCGTGCCGCCCCATCAGCGCGTGGAAGCGGCGCACCGGGTCGGGGCCGTCGGTGGCCAGCCTCGGGTGCCGGCGCAGGAGGCGCCCGTCCACGTCGACGTCCACGCACTCGCCCTGCGCGAGGACCGCGTCGGGCTCGTCCGCGAGCACCCCCACGGCGGCTGGCAGGAAGCCGGGGGAGATCTCGTCGTCGGCGGCTGCCCACTTGAAGAGGTCTCCCTGCGCCGCGGCCAGCACGAAGCGGTAGTTGGGGACGGCACCGATGTTGGCGGGGTGCCGCACGTAGCTGACCCGCCGGTCCTGTCGGGCCGCCTGCCGGCAGATGTCCTCGGTGCGGTCCGTGGACGCGTTGTCCGAGACCACGACCTCGAGCCCGTCGACGTCCTGCCGCAGGACGGCGTCCAGGGCGCGCGACAGGAACGGTTCCCCGTTGCGCACAGGGAGCCCGACCGTCAGGAGTGGACGGCTCACCGCACCGACCTGGCGCCCGCGGCCGGCTCGTCCACCCGGCGCAGCCAGATCTCACGCCAGTAGGCATAGACCTGACGCGGGCAGAGGCGGTGGTAGTCGCCCTCACAGGCCACACCCTCGAGCACGATGCAGTCGTTCGGCAGCTCCAGCATGCGTCCGCTCGCCTCGTCGACGATGCGCTCGACGCGGCGGAGCACCCGCGCCCGCCGCCCGCACCAGCGAGTCATCTCCACGTCGAAGCTCAGCCCGCGGTTGCGCAGCGAGCGATCGAGGGTCGCCTCGATCTCCTCCCGGCTGCGCACCTCGACCAGCTCACCGGGCTGCAGGTCCAGCCGCTCACGAGGCGTCTTGTCCAGGCGGCCGCGCACCCGGGGCAGCGGGTCCCCGTCGTTGACCCGCAACGCCGAGGGCAGGCGCTTCGACCAGCGCTGGTAGTGGTTGAGCACGGCGTACGCGAAGGTGCGCGCCGCCTTGCGAGCCGGTGCGTTGCCGGTGCGCACGTCTTGGATGTACTGCACCAGGTCACCGCGCGGCATGGGCGTGGTGGCGGCGAGCAGCTGGGTCGCCTGGCACCTGTACGTGCCCGGCGCCGGCTCCGCGGCCCGGCGCAGGGCCGAGACCGCCTCGGCGGGCGCGGGGACAGGGTGCGCGGGCTCGCGGGCTGGAGCCGTCCGCTCGAGCCACTCCTCCTTGACAAACAGCAGGCAGCCGGCCTGGCACCCGCCGTGGGCGGAGCCGTCACAGCGTGCCCCGACGAGATGGACCGTGCCGGTCATCCGCCGGTTGCAGCCGAGCAGGTTCACCGTGTCGCAGGTCTTGTCCGCGCGGGACTGGACCACCATCTCCCCGCCGCAGAGAGGCAGCATCTCCGGCATGAAGGGCAGGCCGTCGAGGTCGCCGTTCGCGTCGAGCCCGGCCAGGATCTCCGCCGCCGGGCGGACCCGGACGCGGTCGCCGCGGCGCAAGGTCCCGGGCGGCGTCCCCCCGGTACGCGCTGCCTCCGCCGGAGCCGTCGTGTCCGTCGTCATGTAACCCCCTCGCTTCTCAGTACGTGCGCTCGGCCGGCCGCAGCTCCACGTCGGTGACCTCGGCGCGGCGGGGCATGAGCAGGCAGGAGAGGACGACGGCGGCCACGTCCTCGGGCTGGAGCAGCGCCTCGGGGCGGTAGCGGTCGAGTCGGCCCTCCTGGGCGAAGACGCCACGCTGCCGTGGCGTCGCCGTACGCCCGGGCCGGACCTCGAGCACCCGGACACCCTGCCCGCCGACCTCCGCGCGCAGCGTCTGGGCCAGCGAGCGCAGGGCGGCGTGCGCGGCCGCGTACGCGCCGAGACCGGCCAGCGGCCGCACCGTGGAGCCCAGCAGGACCACGTCGCCGCCGCCGCGCAGGTCTGGGAGCAGTCGCTGGACGAGCTCGTACGGGGCTCGTGCGGTGAGCGCCAGCTGCCGGTCCAGCGCCCCGGCCGGCGTGTCGGCCCACGAGCCGCGCAGGTACTCCCCGGCGGAGTGCACGAGCAGGTCGACCCGCTCGCCGCGCCGGCGCAGCTCCTCGACCGCGTGTCGCGGTCCCTCCGGCGAGGCGAGGTCGGCCGTCAAGACGTGTGCCGAAGGCCCGCAGCGGTCTGCCGCCTCCACCAGCGGTCCAGGACTCCGCGCCAGGAGCACCACCCGCGCTCCCGCTTCCGCCAGCGCCAGGGCGACCGCGGCGCCGATCCCCTGGCTGGCGCCCGTCACGAGCGCCGACCGTCCGGTCAGCGGGCCGGACTGCGTCACCGCGGTGGAGGCCGGCGACGTCGATGCCGGCCCGGTAGACCCGGGCAACGGGCTCGCCACCAGCCCCGAAGGGGCGGCCGCGCTCACGACGCGCTCCCGACGACGGCGGGGGCCGGGAACCAGTCGGCCAGCAGCGGCAGCACCTGGTCGAGCATGGGTGCGGCGGCGTCGCGGGCGGACACCGTGCCCACCGGGAGCGGCCACCGCACGGCCAGCGCGGGGTCGTCCCACCGGACGGCGACGTCGAACCCCGGCTCGTACGCGCGGTCGATGCGGTAGCAGACGTCCGCGACGGGCGTGAGGGCCTGGAAGCCGTGGGCGAGGCCCGGGGGCAGGTAGACCGAGACCAGGGTCTCGTCGTCGAGGAGGAGCTCCTGGGTGCGCAGGAAGGTCGGCGACCACGGCCGCAGGTCGACCGCGACGTCCCAGACCTTGCCGGTCGAGCAGCGGACGAGCTTGCCCTCGCCGCCGTCCCGCCGGGCGTGCAGGCCGCGCACCACCCCGTACCGTGACCGGGACTGGCTGTCCTGGACGAAGGCACCCGGGTCCAGGCCGGCGGCCCGCACGGCCGCGGCGTCGAAGGTGCGGGAGAACCACCCGCGGTCGTCGCGCACCGGCTCCGGCTCGAGCAGCAGCACCCCGGCGATGTCGCCGTCCCTGACCCTCACGCCGTCACGTCCTCTCCCGCCGGGACGAGGTAGGTGGCTCCCCACCCGCCGTCCCGCTCCAGGTCGGCCACGACCTCGTCGGCGATGTCCCAGGTCAGCAGCAGCACCACGTCCGGGCGGGCCGCCCGCAGGTCCTCGACCGGCCGGACGGGCACCCCGCTGCCCGGCACGCGCAGGCCGTGCTTGGCAGCCGACGCGTCGACCGTGAAGGGCAACAGCTCGGTCGTGATCCCGGCCGCCCCGAGCAGCACGGCGGCCTTCGACGGCGCGCCGTAGCCGAGGACGGTCCGCCCCGAGCGGCGCAGGTCAACGAGCCGTTCGTGCAGGTCCGCCGCGGCGACGCGGGCCCTGCCCTCGAGCGAGGTCAGCACCTCCGGTCGGTGCAGGCCGGCGGCGCGTTCCTGCTCGAGCACTGCGGCGACCCCGGGGGCCGGCGCCTCCGCGCGGTCCGGGCCTCCCAGCGTGACCAGCAGGCTGCCCCCGAACACCGGGGCGGCGACCGCGTCCAGCACCGCGAGTCCCCGGGCCGCGGCCAGCGCCGACAGAGCCGCGAGCGAGAGGTACGAGAAGTGGCCGTGCCGCACGGTGTCGAACTGCGTCCGTGTCACCAGCGGGAGCAGGTGGTGCGCCTCGAGGACGAGCAGCCCGTGCCGGGCGAGTCGCCACGCGCGGCGGTCGAGCGCCGCCCCGAGGTCCGGCTCGTGGGCCAGCCCGTGCACGTCCACCACGAGGTCGGCGGGCCGACCGGGGTCCGCCTCGTGGAGGCCGCCGGCCTCCAGCCCGGACGACCACCGGCCCCCGTGGTGGCTGGCGAACTCCGCGTACGAGCCGGTCCGCAGCTCGGGGCGGTCATCGAGCAGCGTTCTTACCACCGCCGCGGCGTGCTCCCGGCTGGTCCGGGACTCCACTGCCAGCGGTGGCTGGGGCAGGACGGGCGCGCCCGGGCCGAGCTGGACGAGGCCGCAGGCCGGGCACGACCACAGGCCGAGCGGCCAGGCGGCGTCCGGACCCTCCTCTCGCTCGGGCGGGAAGGAGTCCGATGCCGGTTGCCGTCCCAGGTCGACCACCTGAACCGGCGTCCCCGATCCGCAGCCCCGGCAGCCGGCGGTCACCACGACAGGCTCACCGTCGAGCAGGTGAAGGCCTCTGCGTACCGCGCGCGGCACTCGACGCCCCGAAGCCGGGCGAGGCCGCGGAAGACCTCGTCGTCGAACCAGGCGCGGGCGGCCTGCGAGGGGAAGGCCTTGTGCAGCAGCTCGCACTTGCGCGTCATCGTGTCCTCGTCGATGCGCACGTGGACCGGAGCGGGGTGCAGGTCACCGTCGTACTTCGGCACCTCGTAGCCGAGCACAAGGTGGTCCCGCCACACCGTGGCCACCACCTCGGCGACGAGACGGTGGTCCTGGTGCGCGTCGTCCAGGCGGGGAGCCAGCAGCAGGTCGTAGTCACGCCGGTGCGCCACGTCCTCGAGGAGGGCCTTGACCCGGCCCCAGACCGACGGCAGACGCCCGTCGGGTAGCCCGGCCACCGACACCGCGCCGAGGGCTGCCCCCGCGAAGAGCTCCGCCGCGCGCTCGGCCTCAGCGGCCCGTTCCGGGCTCCCGGTCACCACCAGGACGTCGACCTCCACCTCCGGGAGGTCACGGACCAGGGTGAGCAGGGTGCCCCCGCACCCGATCTCGACGTCGTCGGGGTGCGCTCCCACTGCGAGGACGCGTCGCGGCCGCCTCCCCGGGACCAGGGGGATCACGCCGTCACCTCGAGCGGCCGCTGAACTGGAACCGCCGGGGAAGCCGCGTACCGCTGGCGCCACAGCTGCCAGGGAGCCGTGCCCGACCGGTGCAGGTCCTCGAGGTACGCCCGCTCCTTGAGCGTGTCCATGGGCGCCCAGAAGCCGTCGTACGGGACCGCGAGCAGCCTGCCCGCGGCGGCCAGCCGCGGGAAGGCGTCGCCCACGAGGTCCTCCCCCGGGCCGAGGACCTCGAAGACGTCCTGGCGGAGCACGAAGTACCCGCCGTTGATGCGGACCGGCATGGAGGTCACCGGACCGACCCGGGTCACGCGGTCGTCGGGTGCCACGTCAACGACGTGGAAGGAGGCCTGCGGGGGCACGGCCAGCAGGCTGACCGCCGCGTCCGAGGCCAGCAGCCGGTCGACCGACTCGTCGAGGTCGGCGTCGGTGAGCACGTCGCCGTAGTTGGCGAGGAAGACCTCGTCCCTGCCCAGGTGCGGCCGGACCCGGCGGAGCCGCTCGCCGATGCTCGTGTCGATCCCGGTGTCGACGAAGGTGATGCGCCACTCGCTGATGTCCGAGGACAGCATCTCGACGCGCTCGCCCCCGCGCGAGAGCACGAAGTCGTTGGAGCAGGTCTCGTCGTAGCGCAGGAAGTAGTCCTTGACCTGCGCCGCGCCGTACCCGAGGCACAACACGAACTCGGTGTGGCCGAAGTGCGCGTAGTAGCGCATCACGTGCCACAGCACCGGCCGGTCCCCCACCGGCATCATCGGCTTGGGCGCGGAGTCGGCGCCGGAGCGCATCCGCAGCCCCAGCCCCCCGCAGAAGATGACGACCTTCATGATGTCCCTCCCCCTCGTCGGTCCGGTCGTCCCACGACCGGCATACGGAGCCGGCCGCGCATCTCAGAGCACCTCCAGCCGCGGGATCGGGACGACCAGCCGGGTGCCGCGCTCGCGGAGCGGGGCCAGCTGGGCGGCGATCTCGTCGCGGAGGTTCCACGGCAGCACGAGGACGTAGTCGGGGCCTGCGTCGGCGAGCGCCTCGGGACCCCGGATCGGGATGTGGGTCCCCGGCAGGTAGCGCCCCTGCTTGGCGGGGTTTCGGTCGACTGTGAACGCCAGCAGGTCCTCGCGGACGCCGCAGTGGTTGAGCAGCGTGTTGCCCTTGCCCGGGGCGCCGTACCCGGCGACCAGCTCCCCCCGCCGGGAGGCACCGACCAGGAACTCGAGCAGGTCGGACTTGACGTCCAGCACGGCTCCCGCGAAGCCGTCGTGCCCCGCCAGGTCGTGCAGTCCCGCGGCCCGCTCGCGGGACAGCACCTCACCGACCGTGTCCGACGGCCGGCCGGCGGCTACGGCCGGGCGGGCCCAGACACGGAGCGAGCCCCCGTGGGTGGACAGCTCGTCGACGTCGACGACGACGAGGTCACCGGCCTCGAGGACTGCGGCCGCCGTCCGGAGCGTGAAGTACGAGTAGTGCTCGTGGTAGATGGTGTCGAACTGGCGGAGCTCCACCAGCCGCTGCAGGTGCGGGAACTCCAGGGAGACCACACCCCCCTCGGACACCAGGGCGCGCAGGCCGCGCACGAAGTCGACGACGTCCGGGACGTGGGCGAGCACGTTGTTGCCGACGACGAGGTCCGCGGTGCCGTACCTACCGGCCAGCTCCTTGCCCGAGGCCTCGCCCAGGAAGACTTCCTCCGTCCTCACCCCGCGGGCCCTGGCGGCGGCCGCCACGTCCGCGCACGGCTCGACCCCGAGCACCGGGACGCCTCGAGCCACGAGGTGCTGGAGCAGGTAGCCGTCGTTGCTCGCCACCTCGGTCACCAGGCTGTCCGGCCCGAGGTCGAGCCGCTGGACCGCCCGCTGGACGAACCGCCTCGCGTGCGCCACCCAGCTGTCCGAGTACGAGGAGTAGTACGCGTAGTCCGGCGTGAAGACCTCCTCCGGGG
>DATHTV010000022.1:0-4530 GCA_035462845.1 Jiangellales bacterium | reverse complement strand
CTGTCGTCCGGGCGACGGGCGTGGGGCACCTGGAGGGATGCGGGATGGGGCCGGAGCGGATCCCCCCCGGGGGAGGGGGACCGGGCCGGACCCATCCCGCCGTGACCGTCGGTCGCCGGGGGGCGACGACCGGACGGTCGGGCCGGGGGTCCTCCGAACGCTGGTCCGGCGGGGACGGTCGGAGGCCGAGGGCCTCGGCGAGCGAGGCGTGAATCGGGGCGTCCGCGGCCGCGACGAGGGCGTCCGGCGTGCGGGCCGACCGCACGATCCGCAGGACCTTCCCGAGCGCCTGCAGCCCGGCCGCGAGGTCCGCGACCGCCGCCACCACGGTCGACTCCGCGATGACGGTGGCCCACAGATCGAGGACCACCACGTCGAGACGGCGCAGGACGATGCGACGCAGCTTCACGGCGGCCGCGAGGCCCACCACGTCCCGGGTGCGCACGACCGTGCCCCAGGCGGTGTCGATGATCGACACCGAGGGCTCGGCGCCGGGGACCGTCGTCCCGGGATCGGTGGTCATGGCTCGTTCTCGCGCCGTCGAGGCCCGGGGTCGCCGGACCTGGTCGGTGGACGGCAAGAGACTCATCGAACGGACGTGCACCGTCCATCCGATGACGGCAACTCGCGACCGTTCGGCGACGCGCGGCCCGGGTCAGTGGTGCTGCAGTGTGGCGGCGGGCGGGCGGCCGTACGTTCGGCGGTAGGCCTGGGAGAACCGGCTGACGTGGCTGAAGCCCCAGCGGTGCGCGACGGCGGCCACGGTGGTCTCGTGGGGCGCGGCGGCGCGCAGTTCGGCGTGGGCGCGCTGGAGCCGGACGAGCCGCACGTAGGTCATCGGGGTGATGTCGAGATGGCGGCGGAAGCCGTCGTGCAGGGTGCGGGTGGACGCGCCGGCGAGGCGGGCGAGGCCGGTGGGGGTGAACGGCTGGGCGGGGTCGCTGCGGATGGCCTCGACCGCACGACGCACCGGCGTCCGGCTCCAGCACCGTGACGGGCGTTCCAGGGCGTCCCGCCACCGGTGCTCGGTGGCGTGGACGAAGCCGGTGACCACGGCGTCGTGCAGGGGCGCGGCGATCGTCGGGTGGGACAGCACGCTCGGCCTGGCCCGGGCCTCGTCGCACAGGAGCCGGACCAGCCGGTCCCAGCGTCGGCCCGGGGCGCTTCGCAGGTCGAGGTGGGGTGCCAGGAGCGGGTCCGGTGGCACCGGGTGACCCACCTGCTCCTCGAGCACCTCGTTGACGGCACACCGGTCGATGCGCACGGCGTACGAGCCGTAGTCGTCGCTGGTCGTCATGGCCACCGGCCCGACGGGGTGGTAGACCGCCCCCAGCCCCGGGGCGACCTCCACGGCGTGCTGGCGGTGGCGGGCGTGCATCGACCCCGAGGCCGCGTAGTTGACGTAGTAGCAGTCCTCCAGGTCGGCCGTGCGGATCTCCAGCCCGGCCGTGAGGTGGGCGACCCCCACCGCCAGGGCACCGAGGACGACCCCGTCGAAGCGCCAGTCGTAGCTCGCCGTGCGATCTACGAGATCCATCGACGTCGTGAAGAAGTCCTGCCCCACGGCCGCCTTCGCGTCGTCGAGGTCACTCCCTCGGTGCGAGAAGAATTCCGCAGACCCGTCCGTCACCGGACCACTCTACGAATCGGTGCGCGGCGGCGGCGCCGCCCGGCCGCCGCGCGGAGTGCGGCACGCGACGATCCAGACAGCGGTGTGGTGGACCTCGGTGTTGGTGGTCCGGGACACGCGACGCAGGCGTTCACGGGCCTCGTCGGCGTCCACGCCGTAGCGGTCGATGAGGATGCCCTTGGCCTGCCCGATCACGTCGCGGCGGGAGATGGCCTCCTCGAGGTTCTCCACACGGCCGGCCCCGGCGAGGGCCAGGGAGGAGTGGGCCACGAACATCCGGGCGGCCCACAGGGCCCGCATCCGCGCCCGGGGGTCGTCGAGGGCGTGCTGTGTCACGTGCAGGTTGAGCGTGCCCACGGGCCAGCTGCTCATGAACCGGACCGAGACGCTGGCCCGGACGCCGTGGGCGACGGCCTCGGGGACGAAACGGGGCCACCGCCGCTCGGTCCTCGCATCGGGCAGCACCACGGTGTCACCGCCGCTCAGCGCATCGATGCACGGACCTTCCGCCCGGCGGACCTGTGCCTGGTCGACACGCGCCGCGGTCTCCGTGGTGTTCGCCCGGCAGACGAGCATCCCGCCACGTCCGCGCAGGGCGATCCCGGCGTCCCGGACGCCCGGCACCACCGCCACGGCGCCCTCGGTGATGCAGGGCAGAGCGTCCTCGACCCGCGCGGCGCCGGCGACACTGCGCGCCGACGCCAAGAGCGCCCGGAGGAGATCGTCGGCGCCGTCGTCGGTCCCGTGCTCGGGCCCCTCACCGGCCTCGCCGGCCCGGGGCTCCCCCGCCGACAGCGCTGCGCTCCCCGCCCACCTCGTCATCTGGTACCTCCGTGCGCTGGTCACCGTCGGTCCGTCACCGTGCCCCGTCCGGCAGGCGCCGGGCATCGGCCCGACCGGTCACACCGCCCGGGCCGGGGCTCGCCTGCCGGGCCGGGCGGTCCTCGCCGCCGGTGTGCGGGCGGTGCTACCGGTTGCGTGGGTCGTCGCCCGGCAGGTGCTCCTGTCCGGTGGCGCCGGCGGCGCTCTCGCCGATGCTCGGGGCCGAGGTGCCGACGTGGGCCTCGAGGCGCATCCGGTCGGCGACGTGCGGGTGGTGCAGCTCGAAGGCGGGGCGCTCGGAGCGGATGCGCGGCAGCTCGGTGAAGTTGTGCCGCGGCGGGCAGGACGTGGCCCACTCCAGGGAGTTGCCGTGACCCCACGGGTCGTCGACCTCGACGGGGCGCCCGCAGCGGTCGCTGTGGAACACGTTCCACAGGAATGGCGCTCCGGGCGACAAACACGACATCGTCGGTGTGGTCCATCGGGCCGGCCGGCCGCGCGCACCTGCGCGCGGGAACGATGCTGGTTTCGCCCGGGCAGCGCAGGGTCATCCCCAGCGATGGCTCAACACACGGGGAGTGCGCGTGGCCCGCGCGGCCCCACATCGCACGATGGCGCCCCAGTGGCGGGCGCGGGGCGTGGGCACCATCCCTCGGTGGCCCAGCCCCACCTCGACGTGGAGGGACCGAGCGCCGAGGCCGAGGCGAACGCCGCGCACTAGAGCTCGACGGAGCAGCCCCTGGGCCCGCTGGGTCCACCGTTGAACCGCCGCTCGCCGTTCCTGATCGGGCTCAGCGCGGCGCTCGGCGTCGCGGTCGTCATCGCCCTGGCGCAACTGGTCACCGTCGCGGTCAACGTCCTGGTCCTGATCGGGGTCGCGCTGTTCGTCGCGCTCGGGCTGGAACCGGCGGTGTCGGGGCTGGCCCGCCGCGGGCTCCGGCGCGGGTACGCGGTCACCCTCGTCTGCGTCGGTTTCGTGCTGATCGTGGGCGGCTTCCTGGCCCTGGCCGTTCCACCGATGATCGAGCAGGCGGCCGGTTTCCTGGGCCAGACCCCGCGATATCTGCAGATGCTGCAGGACAGCAGCTCGATCATCGGGCAGCTCGAAGCCCGGTTCGGACTGCAGCAGCATCTCCAGCAGGCCCTCGCCGGCAACAGCTCAACGCTGATCAACGGTCTGCTCGGGGCGGGGTTGGCGGTCCTGGGCGGGCTGGGCGACACCGTGGTCGTCGTCGTGCTCACGGTGTACTTCCTGGCCGCGCTGCCCGGGATGCGCCGAGCGGCGTACCGGTTGGCGCCGGCCTCGCGGCGGCCCCGCGCCGTGCTGATCGGCGACGCCATCTGCGTCCGCTTCGGGGGCTACGTGCTGGGCAACGTGGTGATGTCGGTGATCGCCGGCGCGGCCACGTTCGTCTGGCTGCTGATCTTCGGTGTGCCCTATGCACTGCCGTTGGCGGTGCTGGTCGCCCTGCTGGACCTGGTCCCCGTCGTCGGGGCCGTGATCGGCGGCGGCGTGACCACACTGGTGGCGCTGACCGTGTCCTGGCCCCTGGCGCTGGCCACGGTCGGCTTCTTCGTGGTGTACAACCTCGTCGAGGACTACGTCCTGATGCCGAAGATCATGGGCAGGACGGTCGAGGTCCCCGCCGTGCTCACCGTGGTCGCGGTGCTGATCGGCGGTGCAGTGCTGGGGGTCGTCGGAGCCGTGGTGGCCATCCCGGTCGCCGCCGCCGTGCTGCTGGTCATCCAGGAGATCGTCTTTCCGCGGCTCGACCGCACCTGAGTCCAGTGGCGCTCGCCTCCGACAGGGGTGAGATCGAGAAGCTGCCGAGCGGGGCCCTCCGGGTGCGCATCCGTGCCGCGGGCGGCGCAGCAGGTCAGATTCCGCGCCGCCGACGGTAGGAGGAGGGCCCGAGCCGTCATCGGCAGCGGGGGCCGGTGCGGAACCGACCCGGCCTCGGCTCGGCAAGCCCGTGTCGACTCGTGATGCGGGCCGCCGGACCACGGGCTACGTGGCCGATTCTGACCCGTCGACGGTGCCGAAAAGTGGCTCGGTGGTTCGAGCGGCCGCTCCTAGC
>DATHTV010000021.1:0-4301 GCA_035462845.1 Jiangellales bacterium | reverse complement strand
GCCTCGCTGTTCGGCTGACCCGAGCGGACCGGTCAGCCGGTCTGCAGGTCGCCGCCGATGCGCCGCCAGAACTCCTCGACGCGGGGGCGGCCCTCGCCGGGCCACCCGCAGACGAGGTAGTCGACGCCGAGGTCGCGCAGGTGCGCGGCGCGACGCTGCACCTCACCCCAGTCCTCGGAGAGGGACAGCGAGGCCGCGCGCCGGATGGCGGACGGGTCACGGCCGGCCTCCTCGGCGAGCCGGTCCACGCGCGCGCTGTCCTCCGCGAACCGTCCGGAGGCGTTGGTGTGCCAGACGTCGGCGTAGCGGGCGACGAGCGGCAGCGTGCGGCGTGGGCCCGAGCCGCCGATCCAGACGGGCGGGTGCGGGCGCTGGACCGGCAACGGGCGCAGCTGGGCGCCGTCCAGGCTGACCCGGTGCCCCTCGTACGAGACGACCTCGCCGGTGAAGAGCCGCCGGAAGATCTCCAGCTGGTCCTCGAGCAGGTCGAAGCGCTGCCCGGTCGGGGGGAAGTCGATGCCCAGCCGCCGGTGCTCCGGCTCGTACCAGGCGGCGCCGATCGCCAGGTCGAGCCGCCCGCGGCTGGCGTGGTCGATGGTCACCGCCTGCGCGGCCATGACCGACGGGTGCCGGTAGGTCACGCCCGCCACCAGCAGACCGAGCCGGATGCGGCTGGTCAGCCCGGTCAGTGCCGCGAGGGTCGTCATGCCGTCGAAGCAGTTGCCCGGCCCCTCCCCGTACATCGGGGTGAAGTGGTCGAACCCCCACGCGCCGGTGAAGCCCAGCTCCTCGGCGAACCGCACGCGGTCCACCACGTCGTCCCACTCGAGGCGCTGCTGGGCGACGTCCAGTCCGAGCTCCATGGGCGACTCCTCCGGTTCGGCGGAGCCCCATCCTGCCGGGTCGCTCAGCCCCCGGCGACCGAGGGGAGCACCAGGAGCCGGGCTCGCTCGGGCACCCGGCTGTCGAGCAGACCGGCCGTACGGACGTCGTCGTCGCCGAGGTAGACGTTCACGTACTGGCGCAGCGCCCCCCGCTCGTCACGCAGCCGTCGCTCCAGCGCCGGGGCGTCGGCGGCGAGCCGGTCCAGCACGGCGCGGACCGTGCACCCGTCGGGCACGTCGAGCACGACCTCGGCGCGGCCCCCCGCGTACGGGCGCAGGACCGCCGGCAGGTCCACGGTGACGACCACGGGCGGGCCTCAGGCCACGCGCGCGGCGCGCACGCTGAGCACGTCGGGGAGGTGGTCGGCGACGAGCGCCCAGGTCTCGCCCTCGTCGGCGCTGGCGTAGACCTCGCCGGTCCGGGTGCCGACGTAGACGCCGGTCGGGTCGCCGGCGTCGGCGCACATGGCGTCGCGCAGCACGACACCGGCGTGGGGCTCCCCGGGCAGGCCCTTGTGCAGCGACCGCCAGGTCTCGCCGGCGTCGTCGGTCCGGTAGACCTCGAGCCGCCCGGTGGCCGGCCGGCGGTCGGCGTCGGCGGCGAGGGGGAAGACGTAGGCGGTCCCGGGTCGCGTCGGGTGGGCGACCACCGGGAAGCCGAAGTCGGCCGGCAGGCCGCCACCGATGGAGGTCCACGAGGTGCCCCAGTCGTCGCTGCGGAACACCCCGCCGTGGTTCTGCGCGAAGAGCTGGTCCGGCCGGGCGGGGCACGCGGCGACCTTGTGCACGCACTGGCCGAACTCGGGCTCGGGGTCCGGCATGAAGTACGCGCTGATGCCGCGGTTGGCCGGCTCCCAGCTCGTGCCGCCGTCGGTGGTCCGGTACACGCCGCCGGTCGACATCGCCACCAGCAGCCGCTGCGGGTCGTCGGGGTGCGGCACGACCGTGTGCACGGCTTGGCCGCCGTACCCGGCGGCCCACTCGGTGCGGTGCGGGTGGTCCCAGAGGCCGTCCACGAACTCGTACGTCTTCCCGCCGTCCTCCGAGCGGAACAGCGCAGACGGCTGGGTGCCCGCCCACACGACGTCCGGCTGGCCCTCGGGCCCCGGCTGGAGCTGCCAGACGCGGGTCAGCGCCTCGCCCGTGCGCTCGGGGAAGCGAAGCGCGCCCTGGTCGGGCTCCTGCCACGTCTCGCCGAGGTCGTCGGAGGTCAGCACCGACGGTCCCCAGTGCTCGCTGTCGGCTCCTGCCAGCAGCCGGGGGACCGGGCGACGGGTGTCGATGCCCACCGCGTAGACGGCGTTCATGCCGAGATACCGGTCGGAGAGCGTCCACCGGGCGGGGTCGCCGCTGCCGGGGCCGTCGTCGCGTCGGGCCAGCCACAGGCCCTTGCGCGTGCCGATGGCCAGGACGGTCGTCATCGCTGCCTCCGCGTGTGCTCGGGGTGGTGGTGGGTCGGGCCCTGGTCCGGCTCGAGGGGCGGGTAGACCGGGTGCAGGGTGGACTGCGCGGCGGTGCGGGACTCATCGGTCCCTGCCGAGCACGGTACGCCCGCCGCGGCGCGGGTCACCCCCGCTTGGCGATCATGAGACGTTGCCGGCCTCGTGACGGCTCTGGTGTCCGTAGGTCGCCGGGCGCCGGGACGATCATGCGACCACGACCTGGAGGGTGTTGAGCAGCCTGCACGGGTGACCGGTCAGCCACCTGGCTCGGGAGCGGGCACCACGAGCGTCACCTTCGCCGTGGACCCCGCGCCGAGGTTCTCGGCCGTGCGGACCGCCTTCTTCACCGGCAGCACGTACGAGCCGCGGCCGGTGTCCGGGAAGAGCGACGTCGCCCAGCGGGTGCCCCCGATGGCG
Organism: Jiangellales bacterium; assembly: GCA_035462845.1. Classification (GTDB taxonomy): domain Bacteria; phylum Actinomycetota; class Actinomycetes; order Jiangellales; family Jiangellaceae; genus DASTQL01. The sequence continues at coordinate 1,558 of DATHTV010000021.1, read as the reverse complement.
GCCTCGACTCGGACCGACCCGAACCCCGTGGCGCGGCCTTCCTGCGCCGCGGCGATCTCGTCCGCGTACTCGGCGGGCAGCGTGACGAAGTGCCAGGCCGCCGGGCCGTCGTGCTCCCACAGGACGGCCTCGAACGTGTACGTGGCGCTCATCGTCGTCTCAGAGGAAGCGCTCCGGGTCGAACGCCTCGATCGGGATGACGCGGACCCGAGGCAGCAGGCTGGTGAAGGCCGCCACGTCGTCCTCGAGGTCGTAGACCCGCAGGCCGCCCGGGGTGTGCTCGGTGAACCCCGAGTTCACGTACTCGCGGAAGCCGAGCAGCCCCACCCGCCGGCCGGAGCCGACCAGGTCGCCCACCTGCGGCAGGAAGTCACCGTCGTGGCTGGCCAGGAGGACGTCGCCGTCCCGGCGGCCGATCGCCTCCAGGGTCCGCTGGATCCCGATGTCGACGACCTTCTCGGTCGCGTCGCCGGCGAGCGGGATCGGGCGGTAGTCCAGTGCGAGCAGCGCCTGCACGAACGACATCGGCATGGAGCCCGAGGAGGCGTTGAGGAAGAAGAGCGCCGTCACCGGCTGCTCCCAGACCTCGGCCGCGAACTGGCGCACCCGGTCCCAGCGCGGTCGCTCGTCCGGCTGCGGCCGGCGTCCCAGCACGCTGACGCCGAGGGTGGCGTCGATGTTCTCGCCGTCGACGAGCAGGTACGTGCGGCCCGCGCCCTCGCCGTCCATGCCGGGCACCCTACGGGTCGGGCCGGGTCCAGAGGTCAGTCCACGCGACGCCCAGGTCGGCGAGCAGTCGGCGGAGCAAGGGGAGCGAGAGTCCGACGACGTTGTGGTGGTCGCCCTCGACGCCCTCGACGAACGCGCCGCCCAACCCGTCGACCGTGAACGCGCCGGCGACGAGCAGGGGCTCGCCAGTCGCCACGTACGCGTCGATCTCGGCGTCGGTGACGTCGGCGAAGTGCACGCGGGTCGAGGCGACGGCGGCGGCCTCGCGACCGGACCCGGTGTCGACGACGTGGTGGCCGGTGTGCAGCACCCCGGAGCGGCCGCGCATGCGCCGCCAGCGGAGCACCGCCTCGTCGGTGGAGGACGGCTTGCCGTGCGTCTCGCCGTCCAGGTCCAGCACCGAGTCGCACCCGAGGACCAGGACCTGTCCGTGCACCCGGGCGGCCACGTCCCGCGCCTTGAGACCGGCCAGGACGAGCGCCGTACGGTCCGGGGCGCCCGCGTCGACGCCGGACTCGTCCACCTCGCTCACCACGACGTGCGGGTCGAGCCCGGCCCGTCGCAGCGTGGCCAGCCGAGCGGGGGACGCCGAGGCGAGGACGAGTGCCGTCACGACCACCGACCGTATCCGGCCCTTTCCCGGGTCACGTCCGAGGAGCACCCTGAGGGAGCGGGGTGGTCGGGGAGGGAGGTCGTGCGTGGACGCGTTCGCGATGCACCGCGAGGCGGTGGCGGTGTGGCTCGACAAGCTCGACCGGGCGGGGGACGTCCGCTGGGACGCGCCGACGCCCTGCGCCGAGTGGGACGTCCGGCAGCTGGTGCAGCACCT
>DATHTV010000020.1:0-7308 GCA_035462845.1 Jiangellales bacterium | reverse complement strand
GTCGTACCGAGCTCCGTCGACGTACAGCGGCACCGTGGCCGCGACGTCGGCGAGTCGACGCGGACCGGGGGCGGCGGTGACGACCGGCGACAGCGACGTGAGCAAGTCCTCCTTCAGGGCGCGGCTGTTGAGCTCGAAGGGCTGCGTCGAGACGGCGGCAATCGAGCCGGCCGCCGTGGTGGCGGCGTTGGCGGCGGCGCCGAGCCCGAGCATCTGGGCCACCAGTGCGACGGCGACGAGCGCTGCGGACAACGGCACTCTCAGTGTGCGCATCCAGACCCCCGTGGTCCTCGGTGCGGGGGCCCGATCCCCCGACGACCCGGCGGGACGCTATCGCTGCTGATCACTCGAGATCTGCATATCAGCCAACAAGTCGGCTGCGAGGGGATGAGACGCAGGAAATCGTCGCTGGCGGAGGACTCGGCAACGGGAATCGCCTGCCGAACGTGAGGCCGGCGAGTGCGGTTCAGCGCGCGACGTCGTTCAGCACGTCCCGGAGCCGGCGCGCGGCGTCGTCCCACGTGGGCAGGCCGCGGCCGGCGGTGGCGGCGCGGCGGCGGAGGTCGGCTCGCAGGTCGGGGTCACCGAGCCACTCCACGAGCGCGGCGCGGAGGGCGTCGGTGTCGCCGGCCGGCACCAGCAGTGCGGCGCCGGCTGCCGTCCGCTCGGCGCCGCCACCGCTGGTGGTCAGCACGGGGACCCCACGTACCAGGGCCTCGGCAACGACCATGCCGTAGGTCTCGGCGAACGACGGGAGCACGAGCAGGTCGGTGTCCCGCCAGACCGCCTCCAGGCCCGGCCCCTCCCGCGGTCCGGTGACCTCGATGCGCGTTGCCAGGCCGTGCCGGTGGATCGATTCCCGGACCTCCGCCGCGTACCCGGGGGCCCGGTCGACCGGTCCGACCAGCCGGCAGGTCCAGGGCGGCCCGGCGAGGCCGGCGAGCGCCTCGACGAGCAGGTGCTGGCCCTTGCGAGGGGTGAGGGAGGCCAGGCACAGCAGCCGGCCACCATCCTGCGAGCCGTGAGCGGGAGCGGGCAGGTGCGGGCGGTCGGTGCCCGGCTCGACGAGGTTCACGCGGTCCGCCGGCATGCCCGCGGCACCGACCGCCTCCGCTGCCCACGAACCGGTCACGACGACAGCACGGCAGGCAGCGAGCGTCCGGGCTTCCGCCTCGGCCAGCCGCCGCGCCTCGTCCGGGTCGAGCCCGGTCTCGTCGGCCAGCGGCAGGTGGACGAGCGCGACCAGCCGCAGCCGGCGCGCGTGGGGCACGACGGCGCCGGGGGCGGCGCAGACCACGAGACCGTCGCCGAGGACCAGGTGACCGTCGGGCTGCTCGGCCAGCAGCCGTTCGAGCCGGTCCCGGGCGTCGGCATCGGGCCGCGGCCAGGCACCGTCGACCCGGTGCACCGCGACCGGGACGCCGAGACCCGCCAGGGCCACGCAGATCCGCCGGTCGTAGACGTTGCCGCCCGTCGGCGCGTCGACGTCACCGGGGACGACGGCGGTGACCGCGGTAGTCACAGCGGGCGTTCGTACGAGGCCCAGGCGACGTGCGACTCGCGCAACGTGACGGCCAGCCCGTCGACACCGGACGCGGACGGTCCCAGCTCGCCCGCGGTCACCCGGCCAGCGAGCCCGTCCGCCACCACCCGGGCGAGGAACTCGGTCGTGGTGTTGACCCCGCGGAACGCGGGAACCTCGTCGAGGTTGCGGTAGTCCAGCTCGGCCAGGACCGCGCGCAGCGCCCGGGTGGCGAGGCCGATGTCGACCACCAGCCCGTCGTCGTCCAGCTCCGCCCGGCGGAACGTCGCGTCCACGACGTACGTGGCGCCGTGCAGCCGCTGCGCCGGGCCGAAGACCTCCCCCCGGAAGCTGTGGGCGATCATGACCGAGTCCCGCACCGTCAGGCCGTACACCGTGGTTCCCTCCGTCGGTCGCGTGTGGTCAGCCGTCGCCGTACCGGATCCGGTGGCAGAGCGCGCCCGACCCGCCCGCCGCCAGCCGGAGCATGAGGTCCGGCAGCTCGCGGAAGGGCGACTCCCCCGACACCAGCACGTCGAGCGCGGGGTCGCGCAGCAGCTCGAGGGCGAGCCGCATCCGGTCCGCGGTCGTGCGCCGGGCGGCCCGCGCGGGCGCCACGGTGCCGACCTGGCTGGACCGGATGGTGAGCCGGCGCGGGTGGAAGTGCTCGCCCAGCGGCACGGTGACCGGCCGGTCGCCGTACCACGACAGCTCCACGACCTCGCCCTCGCGACCCAGCAGCGAGAGCGCCAGCGCAAGGCCCTGCTCGGTGCCGCTCGCGTGGACCACCAGGTCACGGCCGCCGTCGGCGTCGTCGGGCGCGCGGAACTCCGCACCCAGGGCGGTCGCGACCGCCGCTCGCCTCGGGTCGACGTCGACCAGCTGGACGGCCGCTCCCGGGATGCCGGCGGCGAGCGCGGCCACCAGGCTCCCGACCACCCCGGCGCCGACGACGGTGAGCCGGTCGCCGATCCGTGGCCCGGCGTCCCACAGCGCGTTGACGGCCGTCTCGGCGTTGCCGGCCAGCACTGCCCGCGACGCCGGCAGGTTCTCCGGCAGCGGGTGGACGGCCGCCGCCGGCACCACGTACCGGGTCTGGTGCGGGTACAGGCAGAAGACCTCACGACCGACCAGTGCGGGAGGCCCGCGCTCGACGAGCCCCACCGACAGGTAGCCGTACTTGACCGGACCCGGCGGCTCGCCCACCTGGAACGGCGCACGCATCTGGTCGCGCACGGATGCCGGCACCCGGCCGAGGAAGATCGTCGACTCGGTGCCGCGGCTGACCCCCGACCAGAGCGTCCGCACCAGGACGTCGCCGGGTCCCGGCTCCGGCAGCTCCTCCGGGCGGATCTCGCCACGGCCGGGCGCGGCGACCCAGAAGGCCTCGGCCCGCCCCGCCGTACCGCCCACGTCGCCTCCCGTCCCGGTCCACGACACCCTAGGTGCGGCGGCGGACGGAACCGGCGGTGGCCGACGGGCGGGACGGAGGTGGCGCGCAGTGGGCGATGCCGGCGCCGCGGTGTGGCCCGGCTGGGCCAATGCCGTCACCGCGGTACGGGCGGTTCTGACGGCCCTCGTCGCGGTCCTCGTCCTGCGCCCGGACGTGAGCGACGCGCAGGCCTGGTGGGCGGTGGGCATCGCCTCGGTCGCCCTCGTCCTCGACGGCATCGACGGCACCGTCGCCCGGCGCGGCGAGATGGCGACCGGGTTCGGCGCACGCTTCGACATGGAGGTCGACGCCGCGCTCATCCTCGTCCTCGCCGTCGGGGTGGGCCTGTCGGGCAAGGTCGGCTGGTGGGTGGTGGCGATCGGCCTGGCCCGCTACGGCTTCGGCCTCGCCAGGTGGGCGTGGCCGGTGCTGCGCGGTGGCCTGGAGCCGAGCTTCTGGCGTAAGGCGGTGGCCGTCCAGCAGGGCGTGACGCTGACGGTGGCGACGGCGCCTATCGTGCCCCGGTGGCTGGCCGTGGCAGGGTGCACGGCGGCGCTCGCGGCGCTGGCGTGGTCGTTCGGGCGGGACGTCGTACACCTGCTCAGCCGCGGCTGAACCCGGCGCGCTGGAAGCCCCTCACGCGTCAGAGCTCTCGCTCCGCCAGCTCCCGGAACCCGTCCGGTACGCCGACGTTGCGCGACCGGTCGGCGCCCAGGTACCCGATGACCTCACGGCCGTACTTCACCCGGACCGCATCCACGGACGAGTCGAGCGCCCACCGTGACTCCCCCCTCCGGGTGCCCGGGCGGCGCGGGTCGTCGGGCGGTAGGGGCAGCTCCAGCTGCAGGGCGGGGTGCGCTACCAGGTTCGACACCGAGATGGCGAGCAGGCTGATCTCGATCGCCGGGTTGCGCTGGTCGGAGATGGCCTGCCAGGCGAGCTCCTCGGCGATCTCGGTGACGGTCAGGGTCGCGGCGACCGGGGCGGGGAGGGTGAGCGAGCGGGTGATGGAGCGCATCCCCGCGAAGCGGACCCGGACCGTGATCGTCCGCCCGGCCCGGTGCCGAGCGCGCATCCGCCCGGTCACCCGGTCGGCCAGGTGGGCGAGGACGTTGCGTACGAGTTCGCGCGTCGGCAGGTGCCTGCCGATCGCCGACTGCGCGCCGACGGAGCGGGCCCGGCCCGAGGTGACGATCCGCCTGGGGTCCTCGTTGACGGAGAGGGCTGCCAGCTTGGCGCCGACGGCGTGCCCTAGCAGTCGCTCGAGGGATCGGGTCGGGGTGCGAGCGAGATCGCCGATCGTCCGGATCCCGCGTTCGGTGAGCCGCGCCTCGGCGACTGGGCCGACGCCCCACATCAGGCTGACCGGGAGCGGGTCGAGGAACTCACGCTCGGCGTCGGGGTCCACGACCACCAAGCCGTCCGGCTTGGCCACCTGCGAGGCCACCTTGGCCAGGTGCTTGGTACGCGCCGCGCCGACCGAGATCGGCAGCCCCACCTCGTCGCGGACCTGACGGCGGATGCGCGCGGCGATGGCCGCCGGCGGGCCGAACAGATGCCGAGCGCCGGACACGTCCAGGAAGGCCTCGTCGATGGAGATGCGCTCCACCGCAGGAGTCAGGGTGTCGAGGATGGCCATGACCTCGTCCGCCAGCCGCTGGTAGTCCTGGAAGTGCCCGCGGACGAAGGTCAGGCCCGGACACAGCTGCCGCGCCCGCCACCCCGGCATGCCACCGCTGACACCGAGGGCCTTGGCCTCGTACGACGCGGCCAGGACGACACCGCCGTGCGGGCTCCCCCCGACCGCCACCGGCCGCCCGCGCAGGGCCGGGTCCAGCAGCTGCTCGACCGAGGCGTAGAAGGCGTCCAGGTCGGCGTGCAGGATGGTGGGGCCGCCGCCGGGCACGATCACGAGTCTATCGAACAGGTGTTCGACAGACAACAGAGGACGGGTAGCTGCCTGCGGCCGAGCTGCCCGGTCGCAGGGCAACGTCCGGCTCTGAGACCGACACGCACGGTGACCCGCTACCCCCAGTCGGTGACTCAGCGTTGACATCGCCGGATCGCGGCCTAGCGTGACAAGCCCGAGGTGTCGTCGTTCGCGCGGAAGGACGTCCCATGCGCCGATCCGTCCGTACCGTTGCCATCGTCTCGGCCGGGACGCTGCTCCTGGCCACCGCCGCCCAGGCGGTGCCGAGTCCACCGATCGAGGTGTCGGCAGGCAACCCCCTCGCCGGCTGCCCGGCGGACAGCTCGGGCGTCAACTACCTGGGAGCCGAGGTAGAGCCGTGGGTGGAGGTGAACCCGACCGACCCCGAGAACATCGTCGCCTTCTACCAGCAGGACCGGTACTCCAACGGCGGCGCCAAGGGCAACGTCGCCGCCGTCAGCGTGAACGGCGGGACGACGTGGACGCAGGTGGCCGTTCCCAACGACACGCGGTGCACGGGGGGCACCTACCAGAGGTCGTCCGACCCGTGGATCTCGTTCGGCCCGGACGGGACGCTGCACGCGATGAGCCTGGTCACCGACCCGGACGTCGGGGCCGCCTTCGGCGCGAACGGCATGACGTACAACCGGTCGACCGACGGCGGGCTCACGTGGGAGCCGGCGATCCGGCTCGTCACCGACCCCGCAGGTCGCTTCCTCAACGACAAGAACTCGCTTACCGCCGACCCGAACGACGCGGACTACGTGTACGCCGTGTGGGACCGCTTGCAGGTCAACGTCGGCTCGATCGTCGCCCCGGAGAACGCGGTCGGCCTCGGGTTCAAGGGACCGATCTACTTCACCCGGTCGACCGACGGGGGTGACACCTTCGAGCACCCGCGGAAGATCTACGAGACCGGCGCCAACAAGCAGACCCTCGGCAACCAGATCGTCGTGCGGCCACAGGGCGAGCTCTTCGACTTCTTCGCCGACATCACCAACTCGTCCAACCGGCGCGGCGGTATCGGGCCGGTGAAGATCTCCTACATCCGCTCCGACGACCTGGGGCGCACCTGGACGCACCCGGTGCGGGTCGACGACATGATCCCGTACAGCCTGATCGTGGGCAGCGCGCCGATCGACAGCGAGCCGGTCGAGTGCCCCGACCCGAGCCTGACCGGCGCCTGCCCCATCCGCGCCGGTGACCTCATCCCGGAGGTCGCCGTCGACCCGACGGACGGCACCCTGTACGCGGTGTGGATGGACGCTCGCTTCGACGGCGGGCTGGCTCAGGTCGACCACGACAGCATCGCCTTCACGCAGTCCACTGACGGCGGCCTCACCTGGTCGACGCCGATCAAGGTCAACAAGACCCCGACCACCGAGCCGAACTACGACCAGCAGGCCTTCACCCCGTCGGTCCACGCGGACCCGAACGGCCGGGTGACGGTCACGTACTACGACTTCCGCAACAACACCGCGGACCTCGGGGCGCTCGAGACCGACTACTTCGCCGTCACCTGCGAGTCGCAAGCGGAGAGCTGCGCCGACCCGGCCAGCTGGGAGGAAACCCGGATCACCCCGGAATCCTTCGACATCCGCGACGCCCCGTACGCCCGGGGCTACTTCCTCGGTGACTACATGGGGCTCGACGACGACGGCGCCGACACGATCGCCGTCTTCGGCCAGGCGGAGGGGCCCGACGACGCGAGCCAGTTCTTCAGCCGGCTGCCGTAGCCCGCGGCAGAGCAGATGTGCGAGGGTCCAGCGTGCGGACCACGCCGCAGGACCTTCGCGCGCTGCCGCTGCTCGCCGGGCTCGACGACGAGCAGCTCGGCGAACTGTACGCCGCCGGCGAGGTGCGGCCGTTCGCCGCCGGCGAGGAGCTGTTCCGCGAGCACCGCCCGTCGGAGGACTGGTGGGTGCTCCTCGACGGCGTCGTCACCCTGACCCGGCACGTGGGGCACGAGGAGACGGAGATCGGCCGGATGTCCGTGCCCGGCCAGTGGGCCGGCGGCTTCCGCGCCTGGGACGAGTACGGCGTCTACCTCGCCACCGGACGCGGCGCCGTCGACGGCCGGGTCCTGCGTGTCCCCGCTCCGGCGCTGCGGTCGCTCGCGGGGTCGTGGTTCCCGTTCGGCGTACACCTGATCCACGGGCTGGTCGGGAGCAGTCGCCGGATCGAGGGTGCGGCCCGGCAGCGCGAGGCGCTGGTCGCGCTGGGGACCCTCGCCGCCGGACTCGCGCACGAGATCAACAACCCTGCGTCGGCCGCGACGCGTGCCGTCGACGCGATGGAGGAGACGACGGTCGCCTTGCTCTCCTCTCTCGGCCGCCTCGCCGAGGCGCACATCACGGCCGCCCAGTTCGTCGCCCTGGCCGAGCTGCGCCAGGAGCTCGGCGAGACCCCTGCCACCGCCGACCC
>DATHTV010000019.1:0-12120 GCA_035462845.1 Jiangellales bacterium | reverse complement strand
CGATGAGGACAGTGGCGAACACCGGCCGGTTGAAGCCCATGCCCAGTCGCTCCTCCCGCAGGAGCCTCAGTCGCAGAGCGGTGTCGTGGCGGAGCAGGGGCAGCGCCTGCGCGGGGTCGCCCGCGAGCGCGTGCGCCTGTCCGAGAGCCATCCGGGCCTCCGAGGCCAGCAGTGGGTCGTGGACCTCCTGCGCGATCGCGAGGGCCCGCTCCCCCGCCTCGAGCGCTCCGGCGACCTGCCCGCGCGTGTCCATGGTGTAGCTGCGGTGCAGCTCGACGAGAAGGAGCCGACGGCGGTCGCCGGCCGCGAGTGCCAGCTCCTCGGCCCGGTCGAGGTTCGCCTGCGCGCCGTCGAAGTCGGAGATCGTGTGCAGGGCCGGGCGCAGCTTGACGAGCAGGTCGATCTCGGCCGCGGCGTCCGCTGGCAGCCGCCGCTGCGCCTCCAGCGCGCGGGTCAGCAGTGCCGCGGCCTCGCGGTAGGCGCAGCGCTGCTGGGCTCGGTCGCCGGCAAGGGTGAGCAGCTCGACGGCGAGCCGCCACCGCCCCGCCTCGTACGCGTGGTGGCCGAGGAGCTCGAGGCGGTCTTGCTGCTGAGCCGGCGCGCCGGCCCCGAGCACGTCGACCACCCTCCCGTGCAGCTCCCGGCGGCGGGGGCGAGGCAGCGAGGCGCGTGCGGCCTCCCGGACGAGCGCGTGCTTGAAGACGTACCGGCGCTGCGTCCCGCGCCGTCGCTCGTACAGCAGCTGGCTCCCCAGCAGCCCGGCCAGCGCCGTCTCCACCTCGTGGGGGTCCTCGCGGACGACGTCACGCAGGACGGAGACCGGGGCCTCGGCACCCACGACCGACGCCGCCTGGAGCAGGCGGCGCTGCTCGGCGGGCAGCCGGTCGATCCTCGCCGCGACGATGCCCTGGACGCGCACGGGCAGGCCCAGGTCGTCGATGGGTCCGGTCAGCCGGTAGGCGCCCGGCTCGCCCGAGAGCCGGCCGTCGTCGGCCAGCGCCCGGACGGTCTCCTCGATGAAGAGCGGGACCCCACCGGCGCGATCGGCCACTTGGGCGCCCAGGTTCGCGAGGCCGGGGGCCGAGCCCAGCAGCGCGGCGGCCAGCGACCGCGCCTCCGGTCCCTCGAGCGGCTCGAGCGGGACCACCGTCACGTGCTGCCGGTGCTGCCAACCCGGGCGGAACTCGGGCCGGTAGGTGACGAGGACGAGCAGCGCCGCCGACGGCGCGCGATCGGCCAGCGCCTCCACGACGGTGATGCTCTCCCCGTCCAGCCAGTGCGCGTCCTCGACCACGAGCAGCAGCGGTGCCTCCACCGCGCGGCTCAGCAGCAGGTCGACGACGGCGCTGATGGTCCGCCGGCGGCGCACCCCGGGGTCGAGGGCCTCCCACGCGGCGACCTCGGTGCGGGATCCGACCTCGAGCAGGGCGGCCAGGGCAGTGGCGTCGGGGCCTGCGGCGTCGACGTCACCGTCGGGCATCCTGCCCAGCGCTTCCGCCGCCTCCTCGCCGGACGCGCTGGCGCCGAGCCCCAGCGCCAGCCGCACCGTGGTCCGGACCGCGCCGAAGGCCTGCGTCGCGCCCGACTCCGACGCCGCGCAGGGCAGGACCGTCCATCCGGCCGGCACGGCTCGCGCGGTCTCGAACACCAGCCGTGACTTGCCGACACCGGGGTCGCCCACCAGCGCCACCACCTGGCCGGTGCCGGCCGCCGCCCGATCGACCGCCGCGGCCAGCACGGCAAGCTGGGCCTCACGGCCGGTGAGCACGGACAGGCCCAACCTCGCGCGGGCCTCCCAGGTCGTCAGCGGCGCCACCGCGACCAGCCGGCACCAGGTGACCGCCCCTCGTTCGCCGTTCGCGCGCGGTGGCAGCGGCTCGGCCGTCACCACTCCTCCGGTCAGGTGCACGGTCTCAGCGCTGACCACCGCGGTGCCCGCGGCCGCGGTCCTCGCGGCCTCCCGGGCCCGCTCCACGGCCGGGCCGACCGGACCGCCGCCGCCGGCGAGGTCGGAGTGGAGGCTCCCGACGATGACCTCCCCGGAGTGCAGGCCGACGGCCGGGGTGCCGACCAGCGCGGAGGCGGACCGGTCGAGGATCTCGACCGCCGCCCGGCAGGCGCGGACCGCGTGGTCCTCGGTGGTGACCGGGACCCCGAAGACCGCCGTGACGCCGTCCGTGCCCACGGCGGTGACCGAGCCACCGAAGCGGTGCACCGCGTCCCCCACGACGCCGAGGAGCGGGTCCAGCACCTCCGCCGCCTCGTCCGGGTCCCCGCTGTCCGGGACCGCCGTCGCCGCGACCAGGACGGTCACGAGCTTGCGCTCGGCGGTGGCTCGGGGCGGATCGCCGCTCGAGCCGGCAGGCCGACCCTCCTCGGTGCGCTCGCGCTCGCGGTCGCGGCCGTCGCCGCCGCCGCCGCTGTCGCCGTCGACCGGGCCGTCACCGGCGGGACCCGGCGACGCGACCGGCACCTCCCGCGGCGGCGCGGGAGCAGGCACGTCCAGCAGCGGGGAGCGGCCCAGGACCTGGGCCTGCAGCTCCCGGAAGGCCGGCGACGGGTCGAGGCCGAGCTCGTCGGCCAGCGTACGGCGGAAGTCCTGATAGACCTCGAGCGCGTCGGCCTGCCGGCCGGACCGGTAGAGCGCTCGGACCAGCAGCATCCGGGGGCTCTCACGCAGCGGCTGGCGGCGGACGAGGGCCTCCAGCTCGCCCACCGCGTCCGGCCACCGGCCGGCCGCCAGCAGCGCCGCGCAGCGCTCCTCCTCGGCCACCACCCGCAGCTCGTCCAGCCGGGCCGCTTCCCCGCGCGCCACGTCGTGCTCGGCCACGTCGGAGTAGGCAGCCCCCCGCCACAGGCCCAACGCGCGGCCCAGCACGTCGGCCCTGGGACCGGGATCTCCGTCGCCGAGCGCCCGGGCCTGGCCCAGCAATCGCTCGAAGAGCAGTGTGTCGAGCTCCTCGTCGGCCGCCTCGAGCTGGTAGCCGCCCGGTCCGGTACGGACGACGGTGGGCGCCCCGGACTCTGCGAGGTGCCGGCGCAGGCGGGACACGTGGGACTGGAGAGTCGTGGCGGACGCCGGCGTGGCCTCCTTGCCCCACAGGACGTCCACGAGCCGGTCGGCTGCCACCGGACGGCCCGGGTGCGCCGCCAGAGCGGCGAGCAGCCGCCGCTGCTTGACGCCCAGGTCCTGCGGCCAGCCCGCCAGCTGGGCCGGGCCGAGCACCAGCACGTGCGGACCCGTCACCACGGCTCGCCCACCTCGGACCTCCCGGCCCGACGGTAGCCACCGCGGCCCGCCCCGGGAAGGTCAGCCGACGGCGCTGGCCGCCGCCTCGTCCGCGGCGGCAGGCTCGGTGGGCTCGTCCACCCGCCTGCCCCGCCACCACAGCCACGCCACCACGACCGCGATAGCCGGCGGCCACGTCAGCCACCACGGGACGCCGAGGCCGATGAGGACCAGGGCTCCCAGGCTGGCGACGCCGGCCAGCATGGCGTACGGGAGCTGGGTGTTGACGTGGTCGACCGGATCACACCCCGACGCCATCGCGGACAGGACCGTGGTGTCGGAGATCGGCGAGCAGTGGTCGCCCCACACCGCCCCGGCGAGCACCGTGGAGATGGCGGCGTAGAGCGCGGTCGTCGCTGCCTCGTCGCTGACACCGGAGCCCTGCGTGATGGCCCACGTCAGCGGGATCGTGAGCGGCATCAGGATGCCCATCGTCCCCCAGCTGGTGCCGGTGGCGAAGGCGGTGCCGGCGGCCAGCAGGAACAGCAGGGCGGGCACGATCCACAGCGGCACGTCGTCACCCAGCAGGTCCGCGAGGTAGCCCGCGGTGTTGAGGGCGCCGGTGACGGCCGAGAGGGCCCAGGCCAGCACGAGCACGATGAGGACGAACAGCACCGCCCGTACGCCGGCGAACCACGCGGACACGGTCTCCGAGAGCGTGAGTACCTGTTGCGCCACCGACATCACCCCGGCCACGAGGACCGCGACGATCGACGCGTAGACGAGCGCGGAGTAGGAGTCCGCGGACCCCACGATCTCGCGGACCGTCGAGCCCTCACCCGTCACGAAGAGGGCGCCGAGCGCGACCCCGACCAGCACCACGAGCGGGATCACCGCGTTCACCAGCCGGTGCGGCACGCCGTCCTTGGGAGCCATCTCCTCGTCCCGGGCGGCGGCCAGGTTGTCCACGCGGGAGACCTCGCCCCGGTGCACCGCCCTGGTCTCCGCCTTGTGCATCGCCGCCAGGTCGCGTCCCCAGAGGGCGACGAGGAAGACGAGGACCAGCGCGAGGATCGGGTAGAAGCGGTACGGCAGCGAGTTGACGAAGGCGGAGTAGCCCGACTCGTCCACGCCGATGCTGTCCAGGGCCTCCTGGATCAGCCCGACCTCGAACCCGATCCAGGTGGAGATGAGGGCGAGCGAGGCGACGGGGGCAGAGGTGGAGTCGACCAGGTAGGCGAGCTTCTCGCGGCTGATCTTCAGCCGGTCGGTCACCGGGCGCATCGAGTTCCCGACGACCAGGGTGTTGGCGTAGTCGTCGAAGAACACCACCAGGCCGAGGCCAGCGGTGACGGTCTGGCCGCGCCGCCGGTCGGTGGTCCAGCGGGTGACCGAGTCGACGACGCCGCGGGTGCCCCCGTTGCGGGCGATGATCCCCACCAGCCCTCCGATGAGCATGGTGAAGACGACGATCGATGCATGGCTGGTGTCGCCGTCCGGCGGGGCCAGCGCCTCGAGCACCCAGACGTTGGGCACGGCGAGGAGCGCGGACCACAGACCGGTGATCGTGAAGCCCTCGAGCGCCCACGCCCCCACCCACACGCCCAGGAACAGCGCGGGCAGCACCTGGCGGAAGGCCAGCGCCACGCCGATCGCCACGAGCGGAGGCAGGAGGGACACCCAGCCCGGGAGGGAGCTCGCCGTGGTCTCCTCGGTGACCGACTCCGCCGCCTCGGGCGACGTGGCGAAGGAGACGGGGTCCCCGCCCACCAGCAACCGCACGGTCGGGTCGCTCCCGCCCGCGGTGACGTCGACCGTCGCCTCGCCGTCCTCGAACTCCAGCGGGTACTCCTCGCCGTCGACCTCGAGCGCCGCACCGGCCGGCTCGGCCGCCCCCTCGGTGAGGGTGACGGTCACCGGCGTGGGGACGCCCGCGAGCAGCTGGTCGGGCAGCTCGACCACGTAGTCGGGCCCGGACGCCGTGCCGGAGGCCGAGGCCGCCCCGGCGAGGCCGAGCACCGCCAGGCAGCCGAGCAGGGCGGCGACCAGCACGTGGACCCGCCCGCCCCGTCTGCGGCGTACTGCTCGACGGGACTCGGGCACCTGCCGTCGGCGGCGAGGGACGCGGCTGGTCGTACGGGGCATGGCGACCTCCTCGGCAAGGTGGTCGCAGGCTACTCAGCCCGGGTCGGCCGGCCGGTGACCCGACGCCGTCAGCGCCGCGTGTCCGACGCGGGGGACGACGCCAGTGCGCCGAGTCGACCCGGGCCCGCGAGGCGGCGGTGGTGCGGCCCGTGCTGATGCCGAGGACGGCGTACGGCGGGCGGAAGCCTGTCGCAGCCGTCACGAGCAGGACGGTGGCCAGCGCGAGCAGGACGACACCCACCAGGCTGGTCGCCCCGACGGCGAGCGCGCCACTGCTACGACCGGGAGACCCGCTCGGATGATCCGGTCCGCACTGCTCTCGTTCCTTGTCATGACGTGCCTCCGAGGTCGGTGGTCTGCTGTCTCACAGAGGCACCGACCCCGGACAGGGATGCTCGACCGCTAGACCGCCATCAGGACCGTTCCGGTGGCGTCCACGCCGGCGGTGGTCGCGGACGTCCCCGACGTCGACCCCTGCGTGCCCGCGGAGTCGTCGGACTCGTCGTCGTCGTGGCACGGGCCCGGACCCATGCCGCCGCCGAAGCCGCCGGGCCCGTGCCCGCCCCGGCCGGGCGGGCCGTCGCGCTCGACCATGTCGGCGATCCGCTCCGGCAGATCCGCCTTGATCTCCGCGGCCCGCTCCTCGTCGATGCGGCCGTCCGCGACCGCCTCGTCGACACGTTCGGTGGCGGCGGCCACCAGGGCGTCGACGAGATCCTGCACCTCCACGCCCTGCTCCGCAGCCACGTCGGCCAGCGACTGACCGTCCCGCAGGGCGGTGCGCAGGTCGTCCTCGGTGACCCCGAGGGCGTCCGCGGCGGTCTCGAGTCCTCCGCCCATCATCAGCCCATGGCCGCCGGGGCCGTGACCCCAGCCCCGCATGCCCGGCCGGTCGTCGTCGTCCTGCTGCGAGGGCGTGGCGGCGTCGGGGGACTCCGTCGCGTCGTCCTGGGCGAGGGACGTCAAGGGCGCGAAGAGCAGGGCGCCGACCACGGCCCCGCCGGCGACGCCGAGCGCCACTCCGCCGACCCTGCTGATGCTCGACCTGGTCATCGTGACTCCTCTTGGTGACCGCGGGCCCGAGGCCCGGGTGTCGGGTGTTCCGCTTCCACCTCCAACAGTGGTCCGCGAACCTGCGAGGACGCTGTGAACGGACCGTGAGACCGGTCGGAGTCCGCGAGGTCGAGCTCGACGCGCACCGTGGTGCCGTGGCCGGGTGCGCTACGCAGCGACACGTCCCCGCCCAGCGCCCCCACGACCGCCTGGGCGATGGACAGACCCAGGCCGCTGCCGCCGTGGCGGCGTGACCGGGAGGGGTCGGCACGGAAGAACCGCTCGAACGCCCGGGCCGCCACCTCCGGGTCCATGCCGGGCCCGTCGTCCGAGACCTCGACGACCGCGCGCCCCGCTTCGGCGGCGGCCCGCAGCCGCACGGGAGTGCCGGGCGGCGTGTGCACCCGGGCGTTGCCGACCAGGTTGGCGGCGACCTGGCGGACCCGGTCCTCGTCGGCGAGCGCGACCACCGGGTCGGCCACCTCCACGGCCACCGGCCGGGTGGGGTCGACCGCGAGCAGGTCCCGCGCCGTGTCCCGGACGACCGCGCCGAGGTCGACCGGCTCCCGACGCAGCTGCTGGCCCTGGTCGAGACGGGCCAGCTGGAGCAGGTCCTCGACCAGCGCCCCCATCCGTACGGCCTCCTGCTCGGTGCGGCGCATGGCCTCGGCCAGCTCGGAGGGCTCGGCCAGGCCGCCGGCCCGGTACAGCTCGGCGTAGCCGCGGACGGTGGTGACGGGTGTACGCAGCTCGTGCGAGGCGTCCGCGACGAACTGCCGGAGCCGCTCCTCCGAGCGCCGACGGGCGGTGAAGGCCTCCTCGATCCGCGTCAGCATGACGTTGAGCGCCGACCCGAGCTGCCCCGCCTCGGTCCGCGTGTCGCCCTCGGGCACGCGCCGGGACAGGTCGCCGGCGGCGATCGCGGTCGCCGTCTCGGTCATCTCCTTGACCGGGCGCACTCCGAGGCGCAGCACCCACCAGGTCACCAGGCCGAGCACGCCGAGGACGAGGAGCGCGACCACCTGCTGGACGGCGCGCAGGCGCGCGACGGCCCGGTCGACGTCGTCCAGCGGCAGACCCACCACGACGACCTGGGCGTCACCGCGGACCGTCCGGACCAGCACCCGGTAGTCCACGTCGGGGTCGCTGCTGGGCACCGTGAACGCCTCACCGGTGCCGGCTGCGGCGACTGCCTGGTCGGCGCTGACCTGTGGCAGGGCGGGGTCGGCGGCCCGCAGTCCGGGGCGGATTCTGGTCTCGACCCGGTCACCCACCACGGACCCGACGTAGAGCGAGGACGAGCTGTCCGCCTGCGGCGTCCGGGCCATGTGGCCCATGCCCTCCCGTCCGCCCCCCATGAGCTGCGCGTTGGCCAGCGTCGCGTCGACCTGCCCGACGAGGTAGCCCTCCACGATCCGGGTGGACGCGAGACCGGCCACGACGAGCACCAGCGCGACCGCGGCGACACCGGCGAGCAGGCGGGCGCGCAGCGACACGTCAGCCTCCGGCCGGGGAGCGCAGCGTGTACCCGACGCCGCGGACGGTCTGGATCAGTCGCGCCCCCTCGGGCCCCAGCTTGCGGCGCAGGTAGCCCACGTACGTCTCGACCACCCCGCCGTCACCGGCGAAGTCGTAGTGCCAGACGTGGTCGAGGATCTGCGCCTTGGACAGCACCCGGCCCCGGTTGACCAGCAGGTAGCGCAGCAGGTTGTACTCGGTCGGCGAGAGCGCGACCTCCTCGCCGTGCACGGTCACCCGGTGCGCGTCGTCGTCCAAGCGCAGCCCGTCGTGCTCGACCACCGACCCCGCCCGGGCCGCCCCGGTGCGCCGCAGGACCGCCTCGATCCGCGCGACCAGCTCCTCGAGGCTGAACGGCTTCACCAGGTAGTCGTCCCCGCCGGTGGTGAGGCCGCGAACCTTGTCCTCCGTGCCGTCGCGGGCGGTGAGGAAGACGACCGGCGTGGCGTCGCCGGTGGAGCGGAGCCGGCGGCACACCTCGAAGCCGTCCAGGTCGGGCAGCATCACGTCCAGGACCACCAGGTCCGGCCGGTGCGAGCGGACCCCCTCCAGCGCCTCCCGCCCCGTCGCCGCGGGGTGCACCTCGAAGCCGCTGTGCCGCAGGGCCGCCTGCAGCATCGAGCGGAGGTTCTCCTCGTCGTCGACGAGCAGCAGCCGCTCACCGGTCACCCTCGAAGCATCGCACCGGAACCTGGGAGTTCGCTGTGAACGCGGCCGGCCCGGTGCGCTCCCACCACGAGACGGCCCAGGCGGCGGACTAGGGGAGTACCGCGTCGACGAGCCCGGGCAGTGCCTGCGCCACGTCGACCAGGAGATCCGCATCGACGGTCTCCAACGTGTCCCGGGACGTGTGCACGATCGTCTCGAGCAGGTCGTGCACGTCTGCGCTGGTCACGGCAACCGCCGGGACGCCGCGCATGGCGAACACGGCGTGGTCGCTCTCGTACCACGGCTCACCGACCAGCCAGCCGGGCCGTGCGGACACCCACGACCGGACGGCCGACTCCACCTCCGGCGGACAGCCCAGGGTCGAGACCTCGGTCGCGCGACCGACCGCCCCGGCCCCGTCCAGGTTGACGGCCGCGGTGATGCTCGCGAGGTCGTTGGCGGCCAGCCAGGCGAGCTCGCCGCAGGCATCCACGTGGTCCTCGCCGTTGAAGAGCACGACCTCGACGGGCCGCCGCAGCAGCTCACCATGCTCGACGGCCGCCAGCACGGCCGCGACGCTGCCCGCGTTGTCGAGGGCGCCGGGCGTGGTGACCTTGCTGTCGAGGTGCCCGGACAGAACCACCCGCGGGCCGTCGCCGACCGTGCTCGCGGAGACGTTGCCGCCCTCGCCCGAGTGCACCCGGCCGCGCAGGACGAGGTGCACCTCGTTGCCCTCCGCGATGCGGGCACCGACCTCCGTACGCACGGTGGTGGACGGGAAGGGCAGGCGCGGGTCCTCGAAGACCGGCGCCCAGTGGTCCGAGACGGCCACCACCGCGGCGGGGCACGCGGCGACCAGGGCCTCCACGAGGAGCACGTGCTCCTCCACCCGGTAGAACGGGTAGCCGGTCGGCGTGACCTGCTGCGCCACGGGCGGGCCGGACAGGACGAGGACCCGCCCGCGGCACTCGCTCGACAGGACGTCCTGGCGGGACGCCGCGAGCACGGCCGGGGCCCGGAGGTCCACTGCCGGGCTGTACGGGTTGGGCTCGACGTCGACCTGGAGGCCGGGCGCGACGAGCCGGCCGGGTCCTGGCTCCCACCACACGGTCTGGAACGGCAGCTCCGTGACGGGTAGCCCCGAGCGCCCGAGGACGTCGCGGACGTAGGTCGTCGCCCGGGCGTTCGCCGGGGAGCCCGGCGGTCGGGCGCCGACGTCCTCGACCAGGTGGCGCAGGTGCTCGTCGACGGAGGTGCGCAGCGAGCGCGAGGTCATGGCGTCCCTGGGGCCCGGCGCCCGCCCACCAGCCTCGCTCCCCAGTCCCGGGCACGGTCGAGCTCGCCGTCCTGCAGCGACCCCTCGGTCTCACCGACGTAGAACCCCTCCGGCCGGGCCACGATCTCGTATCCGTGGTGGCGGAGCTTGCGGGCGATGCCGTGCGCGGCGCCCCCCGCCAGCCGGGCGTCGGACCGGGTGTCGAACGCCGCCGCCGGAGTGCCCGGGCGCGCATCGGGCAGGTCGTGGAACCAGTCCCGGACCCCCGGGCCCTCGGCGCCGGGCTCCGGGCTGCGCCGCAGGTCGTCCCGCTCGGCCGTCAGCCCCATCCGGCGGGTCGCGGCCGAGCTCATCGCCCGCAGGTGCGTCGGTCCCCCCACGACCAGCAAGTCGGCCCGGCGCACCTCGTCCGGACCGACCAGCCCGACCCTGAGGCACTCGACCTCCGCGTGCGGCATCCCCTCCCGGATGCCTGTCGCGACCGCGTCGGCGATCTGGTGGGTGCTGCCGAACAGGCTCTCGTGCACGACCAGGACTCGCATCGGCTCCCACCTCCGGGTCCCAGCGTCCGCTACGCGTGACCCGGGCGACAGGGCCCTTCGCCTCGCGGGCCGGGGGTCCGTGGACGGTGTCGGAGGAGTCAGCCGACCGCCGCGACCTCCGCCGCCACCGCCGCGATCCGTTCCGGGCCGACCCGGCAGCAGCCCCCCACCAGCCGGGCACCCGCCGCCAGCCACGACCGGACCGCTCCCGGCCGGAAGCCCGGCTCACCCAGCCAGCGCCGCGCCATGCCGTCCCATGCCTCGCCGCTGTTGGGGTACGCGACGGCGGGACGCCCGGACCTCGACACCGCATCAACCAGCGCGGGCGCGAGGTCTCCGGGGTCGCAGCAGTTGACGCCCACGGCGACCACGGACGCGACGTCGCGGGCCATCAGGAACGCCTCCGCCGCGGGCTCCCCCAGCCGGGTACGCTCGCCGTCCACGGTGAGCGAGAGCCAGGCCAGGACGCCGAGGTCGGCCACCTCGGCGAGCAGCGCCTCGGCTTCCGCGAGGCAGGGCACCGTCTCGCACGCCAGGACGTCCGGCCCGGCCTCGGCCAGCCACTCCAGCCGCGGCCGGTGGAAGGCACGCAGCTCGGCGACGTCCAGCCCGTAGTCGCCGCGGTACTCCGAGCCGTCCGCGAGCACCGCCCCGTACGGTCCGACGGACGCCGCGACGAGTCCCGGCGGCCGGCCCGTTTCGGCCGCGTACCGCTCCCCCGCCTCCCGGGCGAGCTCGACGCTCCGGTGCAGGAGGAGGCGCGTCCCGCGGGCGTCGATGCCCGCGGCGGCGAAGCCCTGGACGCTGGCCTGGTACGAGGCGGTGGTGGAGACCTCGGCGCCGGCACGCAGGAACGCCAGGTGCGCCTCCACCACGGCCGCCGGGTCGTCGCGGAGCAACCGGGCGGACCACAGGTCGTCGGAGAGGTCCTGGCCCTGGCGCTCCAGCTCGGTGGCCAGCCCGCCGTCGAGGACGATCGGTCGTTCGGCCATCAGCGCCGCCAGGTCCACGGGTCGATCCTCGCAGCCCCACCTGAGCTCGGCGCCGCGGTCGCCGGCCCCGGTCTGGCGGACCACCCTGGACGTCCGACGGACCAGGACCGCCGGACGGACCCTGGCGCCCCGGCACCCTGGTCAGGATCAGCAGGGCGCGACTCGGCGTCCTGTCCAGGATCAGCAGCGCGTGACCCGGCTCGGCTCCGTTCAGGCGAGCCGGCGGCGGACGACGAGGAGCAGCTGGGTCAGGCCGACCAGCCCCAGGACGACCCAGGCGGCGGCGCCCGCGGTGGCCCAGCCCGTGGCCGCGTCGACGTAGAGGCCCGCGCCGAGGCAGAACATGGCGGTCACGATCACCCGGGTGGGACGCTCCCAGACGGTCACCACGCCGATCTCGTCCATGCCCGCGGCCGCGGCCCGGGCCCGGCTGTACTCCTGCAGCGCCATCAGCGCGCCGCCGACCACGCACAGCCAGGCCGGCGCGCCCAGCAGCCACAGCACCACCAGGTAGCAGCCGTCGCTGAGCCGGTCGACGACCGAGTCGAGCACGTATCCCCACCGGCTCGAGCGGTCGGTGAGCACGGCGACCGCGCCGTCGAGGTTGTCGAGAAGGGCACTGAGGACGACGACCGCGGCGGCGAGGAGTGCCCAGCGGCCACCGGCCCAGGCGGCGGCCACCGCCCCGACGCTGACGAGCAGCCCGGTGAGGGTGAC
>DATHTV010000018.1:0-9700 GCA_035462845.1 Jiangellales bacterium | reverse complement strand
CCAGTTGTCCAGCTGGTTGATGATCGTGTCGACGGCGACCGCGGTCTTGCCGGTCTGCCGGTCACCGATGATCAGCTGGCGCTGACCGCGCCCGATCGGCGTCATCGCGTCGATCGCCTTGATGCCGGTCTGCAGCGGCTCGCCGACGGGCTGCCGCTGCACGACCGGCGGGGCCTGGAGCTCGAGCGCGCGACGGCCCTCCGCCGCGATCTCGCCCAGGCCGTCGATCGGCTCGCCGAGCGGGTCGACGACCCGGCCGAGGAAGGCGTCGCCCACCGGGACCGAGAGGACCTCCCCGGTGCGGCGGACCGTGGTGCCCTCCTCGATCCCGGTGAACTCGCCGAGCACGACGGCGCCGATCTCGCGCAGGTCCAGGTTCAGCGCCAGCCCGAGCGTGCCGCCCTCGAACTCGAGCAGCTCGTTGGCCATCGCCGAGGGCAGGCCCTCGACGTGCGCGATGCCATCACCGGCGTCGACGACGCGGCCCACCTCCTCGCGCGAGGTCTCGGGCGAGTACGACTGGACGTGTCGCTCGATCGCGTCCCGGATCTCCTCCGGCCGGATCGTCAGCTCCGCCATGGCGGTCCCTGCTCTCTTCGTTCTGGCCCGCGCTGCGGGCGGGAGGTGCGGTCGGGTCAGTGGGGTGTCAGACGCCCATCCGGCGTCGTGCCTCGGCGAGGCGTTGGGCGACGGAGCCGTCGATGACCTCGTCGTCGATGCGGACGACGACGCCACCGAGCACCTCGGGGTCGACCGCGACCTGCAAGGTCACCGTGCGACCGTAGACGGAGCCCAGCGCGGCGGCCAGGCGCTGCTCCTGCTCGGCGGTGATCGGGGCGGCCACCGTGACCTCGGCGACGAGCTCCTCCCGCCGCCTCGCGGCGAGCTCGACCAGCTCGGTCACCGCCTGCTCGGCGCCCCGTCCGCGCGGGTGGGCGATGACGTGCCCGACCAGCCGGACGGTCTCGTCGGCGGCCCGGCCGCGCAGCAGCCCGGTCACGAGCTCGGCCTTGGCCGCGTCGGGGACCGCAGGGTCGCTCAGGGTCGCCGCCAGCCGGTCGTCACCCGCGATCGTCCGGGCGAAGCGGAAGAGCTCGTCCTCGACGGCGTCGAGCCGGCCCGCTCGCTCGGCGCCCAGGAACGCCGCCTCCGCGCCGAGGATCTCCAGCGCGTCGACCAGGTCGCGCGCCGACGACCAGCGCCGGCGCACCACGTCCTCGACGACCGAGGCCGCCGCCGGGGACACCTTGCCGGCCAGGACCGCGGTGGCCAGGGCAGCCCGGCGGTCGGGCTCAAGGCCCGAGTCGGCCAGCGTGCCCCGCAGGGACGACTCCCGGGAGAGCAGCGCGGAGACCTCGAGCAGCTCGGCGGACAGGCCGTCGGAGCCCGGCTCCCCCGCGCGAGCGGCGAGACCGTCCTGGACCTCCGCGAGGGAGGAGCGGCTCGGTCCCAGCATCAGCGCGTCACCGACCCGTCCGCGGACCCGGCGGCCTCGAGGTCCGCGATGAACCGGTCGACCGTGGCGCTCGTGCGCTGTGGGTCGAGCGACTCGCCGATGATGCGCTCGGCCAGGTCGGTGGCGAGCCGGCCGACGTCGCGCGAGAGCACGGAGCGTACGGCGGCGGCCTCGCTCGCCATCTGGGTCTGCGCGCGCTCGGTGACCGCGGCGGCGGCCTGCTGCGCCTCGGTCCTCGCCTCGGTCACGATCGACTGGCGGTCGGCCTGCGCCTCGGCGCGGATCCGGGCCGCCTCCGACCGGGCCTCGGCGAGCTGCTCCCGGTACTGCTCGAGCAGCGCCTGCGCCTCGGCGCGGTCGCGCTCGGCCTTCTCGAGCTTGCGCTCGATGCCCTCGCTGCGCTCGTCGAGCACCCGCTGGAGGGCCGGCAGGACGAACTTCCAGAACAGCAGCAGCAGGGAGACGAAGACGACCGAGGACCAGAGGATGTCGTACGACGCCGGCAGGAGCACCGCCGAGCCGTCGACGTCCTGGCCGCCCTCGGCGGCACGGAGAGCCGTGACCACCATGATCAGGTGAAGATGAAGCCGGCGACGAGGCCGATCAGGGCGAGCGCCTCGACCAGCGCGATGCCGATGAACATGTTGGTCCGCAGCACGCCGGTGACCTCGGGCTGGCGAGCCATGCCCTCGAGCGCCTTGCCGATGAGGATGCCCAGGCCGATGCCCGGGCCGATCGCGGCCAGGCCGTAGCCGATCGCGTTGACGTTGCCGTTGACCGCAGCGAGCAGGTCCACTGCTTCGTTCCTTCCTGTTGGCGTCCGGTGCGGGTGCCTCGGACGTCGGTTAGTGGGCCTCGCTCATCGCTCCGCCGATGTACAGGGCGGTGAGGAGGGTGAAGATGTAGGCCTGCAGGCCGGCCACGAGGATCTCGAAGAGCGTGAAGGCGAAGCCCATCGCGACCGCGGCCACCCCGAGGAGCTTGAGTGCGCCGGCGGCCTCGAACAGCAGGTAGCTGGACGCGGCGAAGAAGAGCACCAGCATGAGGTGCCCGGCCATCATGTTGGCCATCAGACGGATGGTGAGCGTCACCGGCCGGAGGACGAACGTCGAGATGGCCTCGATCGGGGTGAGCAGGAGGTACAGCGGCTTCGGGACGCCCGGCGGGAAGAGGTTCATCTTCAGGTAGCCGCCGACGCCGTGGGTCTGGATGCCGACGACGTTGAAGACCACCCACGACACCCCGGCCAGGAACATCGGCACCCCGATGACCGAGCTGCCCGCCATGTTCAGCGTCGGCAGCACGCCGGCGATGTTGAGGGCGAACACCATGAAGAACAGGGTCACCAGGTAGGGCAGGAACCGGCGCCCCTCCTTGCCGATGACCTCGTCGATGATCTGGCTGCGGACGAAGTCCACGCCCATCTCGCCCAGGACCTGCATGCGGCCCGGCACGACCGAGGACTTGCGGAACGCCGCGACGAAGAAGAGCACCACGACGCCGGCCATGAGCAGGCCGATCAGGTTGATGCGAGTGGGCCCCCACCAGGTCCCCGCCCCGAAGAGCTGACCCGGGAAGAACTCCGACAGGCTCGGGGCCGAGAAGCCCTCGCCCTCGGCGGCGCTCAACCCGACCAGGATCTGCGTCGGCGCGAAGGTGATCAGCGTCTTCTCCCGGTCTGCTGTGGGACCGTCAGTCCCGGCCGTACCGCACGTACACGATGTAGAGGCTCAGCGCGAAGCCCACGACGATGCCGACCGGCACGAATACCGACGTGCCCGCGAGGGCGTCCACCCCGTAGCCGACCAAGCCGTAGAGCGCCGGGCCGGCGATCAGGGTGCCCATGATCGAGAAGACGATCGAGTCACCGCGGGACGTGTCCCGCGCCGATCCGCCCGGCTCCTCGCTCATGCCGCGGCCAGACGATACCAACCCCGCCACGGCCTGGTCACAGCCGGTCCGCGGCGGTCTCGGTGACCGGCTCGACGTACGGCACCCGGGTCCGCAGCACGACGACGCACTCGGCCGCCAACCACCCCGCGACCCCGACGGCGAAGGCGACGAGGAACGCGGGACGCGACCACCCGTCCAGGTCACGGAGCACGCCGAGGACGGCGACCAGGGCGAGCACCTTGACCACCCACGAGCCCACGAGCAGCGCCGTCATCCGCCGGGCGTCCATGGTGGCGGTGAGCAGCGCGAGCGCCGCGGTCACGCCGAGGAAGGCCGCCGGCAGCGCGATGCCCAGCAGCGCGCCCCAGGCCCCGGAGGAGCCGGCGAGCAGCCACCCGGCCACCGCCGCCAGCGGCAGGGCGAGCAGGGTGCCCGCGCCCACGACGCGGAGCACCCGGCTCATCGGGACGACCAGGGCGACGGGGCCGGCGGGCACGCGGCACTCCTCGGCGACGGGGACGGGGCCGCCCCCAGCGTACGGGGGCAGAGGGTGACGGATCTTCGATCACGGGCCGGGACGACGTGCCCGGGCACGGGCGAGGTCAGGCCGCCCGGCCGAGCAGACCGCGCGGGCGCCCCAGCGTGAGCAGCACGGTGAGCACCAGCACGGCGCTGACGCCCGCGACGCTCTGCCAGCCGCCGACGAGGGCGACCACGACGACGCCGAAGGCCACGAGCGCCGTCCACACCCACATGACGAGCACCGCGCGGCGGTGCGAGTGGCCGATCTCGAGCAGCCGGTGGTGCAGGTGCTGCTTGTCCGGCGCGAACGGGGACCGTCCCGCCCGGGTGCGGCGGGTCACCGCCAGCAGCAGGTCCGTGAACGGGACGGCGATGACCGCGACGGGCAGGACGAGCGGCAGCAGGGCCGGCAGCACCGAGGCGTCGCCCACCACCTGGGAGTCGAACTTGCCGGTGAGGGTGATCGACCCGGCGGCCAGCAGCAGGCCGATCAGCATCGACCCGGAGTCACCCATGAAGATCCGCGCCGGGTTGACGTTGTGGGGCAGGAAGCCCAGGCACATGCCGGCGAGGATCACGGTCACCATGGCCGGCGTGGTCAGGCGGGACACGCCCTGCTCGACGGTGAGCAGGTAGGCGTAGGAGAAGAAGGCGAGCGCGCCGATGCCGACGACCCCGGCCGCCAGGCCGTCCAGCCCGTCCACGAAGTTGACCGCGTTGATCGTGGCCACGACGAGGAAGACGGTCAGCAGCGAGCCCTGCACCGGGTCCAGGACCAGCGGCCCGGACGGCAGCGGCAGCCAGATGAGCTGGACGCCCTGGACGACGAGCAGCCCGGCGGCGAGCAGCTGCCCGGCGAACTTGGTCAGCGCTGACAGGCCCCAGATGTCGTCGGCGACGCCGACGGCACAGATGACGACGCCGGCCGTGAGCAGGGCCCGCGCGTCGTCGGACTCGCGGAACACCGCGGACATCCGCGGGAGGTAGCTGGCCACGAGCATGGCCGCGAGCATCCCGCCGAGCATGGCGGTCCCCCCCAGCCGCGGGACCGGCTCGCGGTGGACGTCCCGGTCCCGGCTCGGCGGCACGGCACCGACGGCGTACGCGACCCGTCCGGCGAGGCCCACGAGCAGGTACGTCGTCGCGGCAGCGACGAGCAGCGTGAGGACGTACTCGCGCACCGGCGGCGGGGAGGGTGGTGGAGGGCCGGCTCAGCGGGGGTAGGCCGGGTTCCGGGCCACGAGGGCCGACACGGAGCGCCCGATCTCCGCCGCGGCCGACCCGTCCGAGTCGCGCACCGCACGACTGATGAGGGACGCGACCTCCTTCATGTCCTCCTCGACCATGCCCTGCGTGGTGACCGACGGCGTGCCCACCCGGATGCCCGAGGCGGTCATCGGCGGCTGCGGGTCGAACGGGATGGCGTTCTTGTTCAGCGTGATCCGGCTGGCGTCGCAGCGCGTCTCGGCCTCCGCCCCGGTGACCCCCAGCGGCCGCAGGTCGATCAGGGCGAGGTGGGTGTCCGTGCCGCCCGAGACCGGGCGCATGCCCTCGGCGGCGAGCCCCTCGGCCAGCGCCTGGGCGTTGGCGATCACCTGCGCGGCGTACGTCTGGAACTCCGGCTGCAGCGCTTCGCGCAGCGCCACCGCCTTGGCCGCGACCGCGTGCATGAGCGGGCCGCCCTGGCTGAACGGGAACACCGCCTTGTCGAGCTTCTGCGCGTGCTCGGCCCGGCAGACGATCATGCCGCCGCGGGGGCCGCGGAGCACCTTGTGGGTGGTGAAGGTGACGACGTCCGCGTGTGGCACCGGCGAGGGGATGGCACGCCCGGCCACCAGACCGATGAAGTGGGCCGCGTCGACCATGAGGATCGCGCCGACCTCGTCGGCGATCTCCCGGAAGGCGGCGAAGTCGATCAGCCGGGGGTACGCGGTGGCCCCACAGATGATCATCTTCGGCCGGTGCTGGCGGGCCAGGTCGCGGACCTCGTCGTAGTCGATGCGCTCGTCGTCGGCCGACACGCCGTAGGAGACGACGTGGAACCACTTGCCGGAGAAGTTGACCTTCGATCCGTGCGTGAGGTGCCCGCCGTGCGGCAGCGACATGGCGAGCACCGTGTCGCCGGGGACCGTGAAGGCGGCATAGGCCGCGAGGTTGGCGCTCGCGCCCGAGTGCGGTTGGAGGTTGGCGTGCTCGGCGCCGAAGAGCTCCTTGGCCCGGGCGATGCCGATCTCCTCGGCCCGGTCCACCTCCGCGCAGCCGCCGTAGTAGCGGCGGCCGGGGTAGCCCTCGGCGTACTTGTTGGACAGGGTCGAGCCGAGCGCGGCGAGCACCGCCGGAGAGGTGAGGTTCTCGCTGGCGATCAGCTGCAGGCCTCCGCGCAGCCGGTCCAGCTCGGCCAGGAGCACGTCGGCGATCTCGGGGTCCTCGTCCCGCAGCGCGGCGAAGTCCGGGCCCCAGAAGGGGACTGGCTCGGTCATCTCACGCACTCCTCGGGACGCGGCGACGGCGGTGAGGTCACTCTACGACCCGGCGCGGGCCGCCGGTTGCGCGGCGGGCCCGGCGAGCGCGTCCAGCGCCGGGACGAGAGCGTCCGCGATCGTGAGCGCGCAGCGCCGGAACGCCTGGAGCGGCGCGCCGTACGGGTCTGCCACGTCGTCGTCGCCCGGGAGCGCACCCGGCACGCTGCCGCGCCGTGCGGCGGTCGCCGCGACCACCGCACGTGCCCGCTCGACCGGGTCGAGCGGCCAGGCCTCGGGCCCGCCGGCATCCGCCACGACGACCGCGACCGTCCGGGCGAACTCGCGGAGGGTGAAGGTCCGGCGCAGCGCCTCGGGGACGACCGTGACCACCTGGGCCCGGTGCTCGCGGGTGGCGCCCAGGACCAGGTCGGCGCCGCGGACCTGGTCGCCGGCCAGCTCCCTCGCCCGGAAGTCGCGACCGTCGACCCCCATCTCGCCGAGGGCCTGGAGCGCGCCGAGCTCCATGCCCGACCCCTCGTGCCCCCAGGTGCCGGCGCTGGTCACCGAGAACCGGCTCGCGTGAGCGCCGAGACGCTCGTCCAGGCCGCGCCGGGTGAGCCGCTCCGCGATCGGGGAGCGGCAGATGTTGCCGGTGCAGACGTGCAGGATCCGGAAGACGGTCACGCCGGCACCGCCAGCTCCGGCACGACCTCGCGGAGCAGGTCGACCGGGACGGTGCCCTCGCGCAGGACCACCGGCGTGCTGCCGGTGACGTCGACGATCGTGGACGGGACCAGATCCCCCACCGGCCCGCCCTCGAGGTAGACGGCCACCGCGTCGCCGAGCTGCTCGCGGGCCTCGGCGGCCGTCGCGGCCGGGGGGCGGCCTGAGCGGTTGGCGCTGCTCACCGCCATCGGGCCGGTCGCCTGGATCACCTCGAGGGCGACCGGGTGCAGCGGCATCCGCACCGCCACGGTCCCGCCCGTCTCCCCGAGGTCCCACTGCACCGACGGCTGCTGGTGGCAGACGAGGGTGAGCCCGCCCGGCCAGAAGGCCTCCGCCAGCCGGTGGGCCGGCAGCGAGAGCTCGCCGGCGACGCCGGACAGCGTCTCGGTGGAGCCCACCAGCACCGGGACGGGCATGTCCCGGCCCCGCCCCTTCGCCGACAGCAGCGAGGTCACCGCGTCGGCCCGGAAGGCGTCGCACCCGAGCCCGTAGACGGTGTCCGTGGGCATGACGACGAGGCTCCCCCGGCGTACGGCGTGGGTGGCCGCCACGATGCCGCCCTTGCGCTGGTCGGGCACCCGGCAGTCGAAGGTCCGGCTCACGGCTGGCGCTCCCCTCGTCGCGCGGTGACGAAGCGCGGGCGACCCGCCAGGTCGGCGTGGTCGCGGACCTCCACCCACCCGCCGGCCACCGCGAAGACGGCCGGAGCGCTCTCCCCCTGCAGGTCGGCGTGCTCGACGACCACGCATCCCCCGGTGCGCAGCAGCCGGGCCGCCACGCGCGCCACGACGCGGATCGCGTCGAGCCCGTCCGGGCCCGACCACAGGGCGGGCGCCGGGTCGTGCTCGGCCACCTCGGGGTCCCGCACGTGCGCCCCCGCGGGGATGTACGGGGGGTTCGAGACGACCACGTCCACCTCTCCGTCGAGGTCGGTGAACGCGGCGGCCATGTCCCCGGCGCGCAGGTCGATCGGGCTGCCGGCGAGGTTGAGCCGGGCCCAGCCGAGCGCCGCGGACTCGCTCTCCACGGCGTGCACGCGTGCGCCGGGCACCTCGTCGGCGACGGCGAGCGCGATGGCGCCCGAGCCCGTGCACAGGTCGACGACCACGGGGGCGGGCCCGGCGGCCCGGGCCGCCTCGACCGCGGCCCCGGCCACGACCTCCGTCTCCGGGCGCGGCACGAAGACCCCGGGGCCGACCCGGACCTCGACGTGCCGGAAGGCGGTCCGCCCGGTGATGTGCTGCAGCGGCTCGCGGGCCGCGCGGCGGGCGACGGCGTCGGCGTACCCGTCGGCGACCTCGTCGTGGCGCCACAGGTCGCCGCGGGTCACGCCGAGGACGTACGCGGCGAGCTCCTCCGCGTCGTGCCGCGGCGACGGGACGCCGGCGGCGGCGAGCGTGCGTGCCGCTTCTCCGACGGCGCGGCTGAGTCGGCTCATTCCTGCCCGTCCTCGTCGTCGGCGAGTGCCGCGGCGGCGTCCGCGTCCGCGCACGCCCTGAGCACGGCGTCGAGGTCGCCCTCGAGCACCTGGTCGAGGTTGTAGGCCTTGTAGCCGACCCGGTGGTCGGCGATGCGGTTCTCGGGGAAGTTGTACGTGCGGATCCGCTCGGAGCGATCGACCGTCCGCACCTGGCTCCGGCGCGCCGCGGATGCCTCCGCGTCGGCCCGCTCCCGGGCCGCCGCCAGCAACCTGGCCCGCAGGATGCGCATCGCCTGCTCGCGGTTCTGCAGCTGGCTCTTCTCGTTCTGGCACGAGACCACGACCCCGGAGGGGAGGTGGGTGATGCGCACGGCGGAGTCCGTCGTGTTGACGCTCTGACCACCGGGCCCCGAGGAGCGGAAGACGTCGATCCGCAGGTCGTTCGGGTCGACGGCGACCTCGTCCTCCGCCTCGACCTCGGGCAGGACCAGGACGCCGACCGCGCTGGTGTGGATCCGGCCCTGGGACTCCGTGACGGGCACGCGCTGGACCCGGTGCACGCCGCCCTCGTACTTCAGCCGACCGTACGGGGCCTCCCCCCGTGCGGCGTGGCCGCGGGCCTTGACGGCCACGGACACGTCGCGGTAGCCGCCCAGGTCGCTGGGCTCGGCGTCGAGCACCTCCGTACGCCAGCCCGCGCGCTCGGCGAAGCGGAGGTACATCCGCAGCAGGTCGGCGGCGAAGAGCGCCGACTCGTCCCCGCCCTCGCCGGCCTTGATCTCGACGATGGCGTCCCGGCCGTCGTCGGGGTCCCGCGGCACGAGCAGGGCGCGCAGCCGCTCCTCGAGCTCGGCCCGGCGGGCACCGAGCACCTCGGCCTCGGCGGCGAAGCCGGCGTCGTCGCGGCCCAGCTCGAGCGCGGCCCCGCGGTCCTCCCCCGCCTGCCGCCACGCCTGGTAGGTCTCGACGACCGGCGTCAGCTCGGCGTACCGGCGGCCGAGGCGCCGGGCCTGCGCGGGGTCGGCGTGGACCTCCGGGTCGGCCAGCCGCCGCTCCAGCTCGGCGTGCTCGACCACGAGGTCGTCGACGCGCTCGAACACCGGACTGGCTCCCTGGACGGACGGTTCTGCGGGGGGGCGGTTCTGCGGGTGCGGGTCGTACGGAGGCGAGCAGGGCCAACGTCGGAGCGGGGTGCGACGACGGCGCCGACCCGCGGGCCCG
>DATHTV010000017.1:0-8159 GCA_035462845.1 Jiangellales bacterium | reverse complement strand
TCCCGTCGGCCGACACGCTGGTGTCGAGCTGGAACGGAATCGCTGCCGAGTGGCCGCCTCCGCGTCGCGTCTGCGTGGCCCTCGTCAACCGACCGTGAAGGTGTACGTCGTCGCCGAGTCGAAGCCGCTCGCCGAGCCCGTCGTCGTCACCGTGTGCACACCGGGGTCGAGCCGGACGACGAGCCAGTAGCCGTCGGACACCGCCACGAGTGGGCCATATTCTGCGAACGCCGTGGCGTCGACGAGGAAGCGCGACGACTTGATGCGGCGGACGCGGGCGTCGTCGCCGTCCACAGTGGCAGTCGCGGCCGCGTCGGCGAAGTATTCGCGGAAGAACTTCTGGGCGTCTCCGACGGAGTCACCCGGGTCGGTCAGGGCCCAGATGCTGTTCACGACGGGCAGCACGAGGGTCGCACCCACCGGGATCTCACAGGCCCGGGGCCCGGACGCACCGCCGAACGTGCCGGCCACCAACACGACAGGCCCGCTGGGGAGGTCGACCTGGCGACAGTTGCCGCCGTCGAGCGAGTCGTCGAAGAACGACAGGTCCGCTCCGAAGAGCGCGACCTGCCACCACCTGGCTGTGAGCTCCTGTCCGGTGGCGTTGCCGGTGAAGTCGGGTGCCGCCACGGCCGGGCCCGTCATCCCGACCAGCAGCGCGACGGCGACCGCGAGACCTGCGAGTGCAGCTCGTCTTCGATGGGTGCGCATGGCTCCTCCTCACCTCGAGGAGAGGGCAACTGCGCCGACCTCACGACGAGGCTCCCCCTCCTGTGTGCCGTGGGTCACACGCTGCCGCCGCGGAACGTGCCGGACCAGAGCCCAACGCCCCTGTGATCCGTCCACCGATCGAGGCCGCCCGAGAGGACTACCGTGCGGCCATGAGCCCGGACGCGGCCTTCAGCCCGCCGCCGCCGCAGATCGAACCCACCGAACGCTGGATCAGGGTCCGGCTCGGCCGCCACCTGCTCGCCGACAGCCGGCGCGCCCTGCTCCTCGTGCGGTACGGGCCGCGCCACCTGCCGACGTACTACCTGCCGCTCGACGACGTGGCCGAGGGCGCCCTCACGAACCCCGTCGAGGACGACGACGGGACCGTGCGCTGGACCGTACGAGCCGGTCGCCGCGCCGTGGTCGGCGGTGCCACGACGCATGCCCGGTCGGAGCCCGGCATGGAGCCGCTGGCCGGCCACGTGACCTTCGACTGGGAGACCCTCGACTGGTTCGAGGAGGAGGAGCAGGTCTTCGTCCACGCCCGCGACCCCTCGAAGCGGGTGGACGTGCTCACCGGCTCCCGGCACGTGCGGGTCGAGCTCGACGGCGTGCTGCTCGCCGAGTCCACCCGCCCGATGCTGCTCTTCGAGACCACCCTGCCGACCCGCTTCTACCTGCCGCCCGAGGACGTGCGGACGCAGCTGCTCGAGCCCAGCGGCACGGTCACCCGGTGCCCGTACAAGGGGACCGCGCGGTTCTGGTCGGCCCGCGTAGCCGACCGGCTCGAGCCCGACCTGGCCTGGAGCTATCCCGAGCCGATCCGGGAGAACCCGCGGATCCGCGGGCTCATCTGCTTCTACAACGAGCGGGTCGACCTCACCGTGGACGGCGAGCTGCTCGCGCGGCCGGTCACGCCCTGGTCGGTTCCAGGACGCTAGCCCGGGGCGAGGCCCGGGCGGTCTACGCTCCCCCCGGGGGTGGTCCGGACGATGGAGTTCAGCGTCCTCGGCCCGCTGGAGGTCCGGGACGGTCAGGGGCGGGTCGTCGACCTCGGCGGCCCGCGGCAGCGCTCGGTGCTGGCCCGGCTGCTCGTGGCCGGCGGGACGGTGGTGCCTGCGGAGCGGATCGTCGACGACCTCTGGAGAGGCGAACCCCCTCCGCGCGCCCTCGGTGCGCTCCAGGCCTACGTCTCGCACCTGCGCCGGGTCGTGGAGCCCGACCGCGCCCCGCGGACCCCGGCCCGGCTGCTCGTGAGCGTGCCCCCGGGTTACGCCCTGCGCGCCGACCCCGGCGCTCTCGACGCCGCCGCGTTCACCAGCGAGCTGGAGGCAGCCGCCGACGCCGAGCCCGCCAGGGCCCTGGAACTCCTGGACCGCGCCCTCGGCCGCTGGCGCGGACCCGCGTACGTGGAGGTGGCCGAGGAGCCGTGGGCACAGCCCGAGGCGGTGCGGCTCGACGAGCTGCGGGTGCACGCCCGGGAGCGGCGAGTCGCCACCCTCCTGGCGATCGGCCGCCCGGCGGCGGCGGTCGCGGACCTGGAGGCGCTGCTGCTGGAGCACCGCCTGCGCGAGGAGTCGTGGCGGCTGCTCGTCCTCGCCCTCTACCGAGCCGGCCGTCAGGGGGATGCGCTGGCCGCGCTGCAGCGTGCCCGCGCAGTGCTCGCCGACGAGCTCGGCCTGGACCCCGGGCCGGGCCTGCGCGAGCTCGAGCGGGCGGTCCTGGCGCACGACCCGGCCCTGCTCGAGGAGGAGCCGGCGACGACGGAGGCGCCACCCGCGCTGCCGGCGGCGGAGCCGACCCCTCCGCACGCCGACCAGGACGTCGTCGTCGGCCGCGACGCAGAGCTCCGGCGGCTGGTCGCCTTCGCGGCCGGGGTCGCCGCGTCCGCCCGCCCCTCCGCGGCGGTGGTGGCGGGCGAGCCGGGCATCGGCAAGACCGCGCTGGCGACCCGGCTGGCCGCCACCCTGGAAGCCGACGGCTGGCGGGTCGCCTGGGGCCGCTGCCCCGAGACCGAGGGCTCGCCGGCGCTGTGGCCGTGGGTCGAGGTGCTCGACTCCCTCGGTGATCTCCCGCCGCAGCCGGCGGAGGAGGCCGCGCTCGCTCCGATGCGCGGCGGAGAGCGGGAGAGGACCGAGGACGAGCCGTCGGCCCGCTTCCGCCAGCACCGGGCCCTCGCCGCGTACCTGCGCCGGCTGGCGGGCCGGCAGCCGCTGGCCCTCGTCCTCGACGACCTGCACCGCGCCGACGACGGGACGCTGGTCGCCCTGCGCGACCTGCTCGCCGACCCCGCTCCCGGCCGGCTGCTCGTCGTGGCGACCTACCGGCCCACGGAGGTGGGGGAGGAGCTCGGGGAGACACTCGCGGCGCTCGCCCGCCGCGACGCGCTCCGGGTCGAGCTGACCGGCCTCGGTCCGGCCGAGGTGGAGGAGCTGGTCCGCGTGGTCTGCGCGGAGGAGGGCCTGGCGGAGCCCGCGGACCTCCTCGCCACCCCGGACGTGGCCGCGCGGATCGCGGAACGCAGCGCCGGCAACCCCTTCTACGTCCGGGAGACGGCACGGCTGCTCGCGCGGGAAGGCGCCCTGGTCGCGGTCGAGGAGGTTCCGGCGGGCGTCCGTGACGTGGTGCGGCGCCGGCTCGCGCGGCTCCCCGAGCCGGCCCGGCTGGTCCTGCGCACGGCGGCCGTGGCGGGACGCGAGGTCGACCTCGGCGTCCTGGTGGCCGCCGACGAGCGTGCCGAGGACGAGGTCTACGACGCCGTCGAGGTCGCGCTCCTCGCGGGACTGCTCGAGGAGCCGGGGACCGGGCGGGTCCGCTTCGCCCATGCGCTGGTCCGCGACACGGTGTACGACGACCTGCCGCGGCTGCGTCGCGAGCGCATCCACGCCCGGGTGGCCCGCGCCCTCGAGGAGCAGGAGCCCGACGACCTCGCCGGCCTCGCCCACCACTGGGTGGAGGCGGGCGCCGGTGGTGACCCGGCCCGCGCCGTGCACCACGCGACGGCCGCGGCCGAGCAGGCCGAGCAGCGCCTCGCGTACCGGGCCTCGCTCACCCAGCGCGAGCGTGCGGTGGCCGCGTACCGGCTCTTCCGCCGCCCCGACCCCGCACCCGAGGTCGAGCTGCTCGCCGGCCTGGCGCGTGCCCAGCAGCTCGCGGGACGCGCCGTGTCGGCCCGGGGCACCCGCGGCGAGGCGCTGCGGCGGGCGACGGACCTCGACGACCCCGTCCTCGCGGCCCGCGCGCTGACCGCCATCGACGTCCCCCTCCTCTGGTCCAACCGCGGGTACGGGGAGTACGACGCCGACCTGGTCGCCCAGGCTGAGGAGATCGCCGCGCGGCTGCGCTCGGCGGACAGCGAGCTGCGGGTCCGGGTCCTCGCCGCCTGGGCGACCGAGATGCCGGCGTGGACCACGACCGAGGCGGCGCAGGCCGTCGTCGACGAGGCGATCGAGGTCGCGGAACGCCTCGACGACCCGGCCGTGCTGGCGATCGCCCTCAACGCCGCGTACTACTGCGAGCGGCGGCGAGGGCCGGGCCACGACGGCGGTGAGCTGGCCGCCCGCATCGAGCGTCTCGGCGCCGAGCACGGGATGCCGGGGGTGGAGGTGCTCGGGCTGCTCGG
This sequence comes from Jiangellales bacterium, assembly GCA_035462845.1. GTDB lineage: Bacteria > Actinomycetota > Actinomycetes > Jiangellales > Jiangellaceae > DASTQL01. The sequence goes on along the minus strand of DATHTV010000017.1, from coordinate 3,826 downwards.
CCAGCTCGCGGGGCCGTGCGAGTACGGGCGGATCGACGAGGCCGCGGAGCTCGTCGAACGCGCCGAGCAGCTGCTCCGCCGCTACGAGATGCCGATCTTCTCGACGATCGTGAGGCTGTTCCACGCCTTCCGCGAGGGTGTCCAGGGTGACGTGGGCCGGGCGCTGGAGGAGCTGGCGGACACCGCTGCGCCGGTCCCGGGAATGGAGATGCACGACCTGGCGGCGATCGGTCTCATCGGCCGGGCCTGCTTCCTCGCCCAGGTCGGACGAGCCGGCGAGGCGGCGGCGGACATCGAGGTCATCGCGGGGCCCTACCCCGACCAGGCGGCCCCCTTCCTGGCGCTCGTCGCGGCGGACGAGGGGCGCACCGACGAGGCCCGCGCACTGCTGGAGCGTGCGGGGCCGGTGCCCCGCGACTACCTGTGGCTGCTGCTCGCGGGCTGGCGCGCCGACGCCGTCCACGCCTGTGGCGCGCGGGACCTCGCCGGGCCGCTGTACGAGGACCTGCTGCCGTACGAGCGGCTCGTGCACGGCGGCGAGTCGCACGCCATGGTGCTGGGCCCGGTCGCCACCCGGCTGGCCCGGCTGGCCGAGCTGCTGGGTCGCCACGCCGAGGCGGAGGGTCACTGGCGGGTCGCCGCGGAGGTCGCGGCGACGGCGCGTTCGGAGCGGTGGGCGCGCGAGGCCGAGGACGGGTTGGAGCGCGTGGTGGGCGTCACGTGGTGAGGGTCACGGGGGCGGCCGGGATGCCACGGCGCCCCGGGAACCGTTACCGAACCGATACCTGAGCGCCGTCCTCATCGCGACGGGCGAGTCCACGTCCCCGACCGACGAAGGCCCGATGAGTACCCACCCGCTGCGTGCCCGATCTCCTCATGCCCGACGAGCTGCTGCCCGGAGCCTGGTCGCCCTGACCGGTACCGCCCTGCTCGTGCCGCTTGCCGCGGTCCCCGCCGACGCACGCCCCGAGCTGCCCGCGGTCGCCCCCGGTGACCTCGCCTACGCCGACCAGGTCGCCGTCGACGCCGAGGCCACGCTCGCCGCGGCGGTCGCCGCGGAGGACCAGGCGACCGCTCACCGCGACGCCTCGGCAGCAGCGGTGGACGCGGCGACCGCCGCGCTCGCCGACGTCGACGCACAGCTCGCCGACCTGGCCGAGGCGCTCCGGCAGGGCGAGCAGCGCCGGGACGCGGCGACCGAGCGGTTCGCGGCGGCCACCGTCGCCACCCGCGCCACGACCGCGGCCCGCGGGCTCGAGCCCATGGTCATCGCCGGCGCCGGTGCCGGTGCCGGTGCCGCCGGGTTCGTCGGCCTGCTCGGCCGGGCCGTGGCCATGGAGCCGCTCGCTGCCGGCGTCGAGGAGCACCTGGACTCCTCCCGTACGGAGGTGGCGGAGGCGGCCCAGGAGGTCCACCGGTTGCGGGGAGCACGCGCCGCCCTGCTCGGCGACCGCTGGAGCGCGGACGGCGACCTCATGGTGGCCCGGCAGGCGCACCAGGCCGCCGTGGTCGAGGCCGACCGGGCTGCCGCGGCGTCGCGCAGCACGCGCGGCGCCACGACCGTCGCCGCCACCCAGGCCGAGGACCTGCTCGCCTCGATCGCCGTGGACACGCGCCTCGTCCGCCCGGGTACGGGGGCGATCTCCAGCGACTTCGGCACCCGGCGCCACCCCGTCACCGGTGTCGTCAAGGCGCACACCGGGACCGACTTCCAGGTCGGCGACGGCGTCGCCTACGCCGCGGCCGCGGGGAGCGTCGTGTCCGTGGGTCACGACACCGCGTACGGACTGCTGGTCGTCGTCGCGCACGGCACTGTCGACGGTGCCGCGGTCACGACCGGGTACGCGCATCTCGCCCGGGCGGACGTCGTCCCCGGCCAGGAGGTCGCTCCGGGGCAGCCGCTGGGGACGATCGGCAGCACCGGCCTGTCCACCGGACCGCACCTGCACTTCGAGATCCGGCTGGCCGACACGCCCGTCGACCCGGTGTCCTGGCTGGGCGTGGTCTGATGATCCGGGCCGCTGACGCTCCGTCAGCCCTCGCCCTCGGGGCGTCGCACTGGATAGCGTGCGCGGGTGGCCGTCCTCCTCGAGACCGAGCGCCTGCGGGTCCGTGACTGGTCGACGGACGACGCCGACGACGCCCTCGCCGTGTACGGCGACGAGCGGGTCTCCCGCTGGCTCTCGCCGGCCATGTCGCCCGTGCCCGACGTCGACTCGATGAGAGGGCTGCTGCAGCGCTGGGTCGACGAGCAGGCGGAGGCGGGCACCCCGTGCGGGCGGTGGGCCGTCGAGCGCCGGGACGACGGCGTCCTCGTCGGCGCGCTCGTCCTGCGGCGCATGCCGCCGTACCACGAGGACATCGAGATCGCCTGGCAGCTCGCCCCCGAGCACTGGGGGCACGGGTACGCCACGGAGGCCGCGCAGGCACTGGCCCGCTGGGCCTTCCGCCAGTCCGCGCACGAGCTGTACGCCGTGGTGCGCCCGGCCAACGAGCGTGGCGTGGCGATGGCCAAGCGGATGGGCATGGAGTGGGTCGGGGAGACGGAGAAGTACTACGACCTGCTGCTGCAGGTCTACCGCCTGCGCCCGGCCGACCTGGCGGCATGACGGGCCGTCCGACGACCGAGCCGCCGGGCGTCGCGTTCCCGGTCGTCGACGGGCGGCGCAGCACCGGGGCGACCGGTCGTGCGGTCGTCGCCGACGCCGTCCGCGCCGCCGACGCGGGGCTGGCAGCGACGGTCGAGCGCGAGGCCGACTGGCGGCACGGCTACGTGGCGGCCTTCCGCGGGCTCACCGAGGTCACGGCCAGGTCCGCGGACGCGGCGCTGCGCTCGGCCGCCGACGGGCTGCGGTCGGTCCACGCCCGGTTCGTCCACGACACCGGCGACGCGGACGTCCCGCTGCGGGAGTCCTTCGACCTTCCCGGCCCCGGCCTGCGCACCGCGCACGTCGCCGGAGGCGGTCCGGGGGGACCCGGCGCGTTCAGCCTGCCCTACCGCGGCCGGCGGCTGTCCGGGCCGGACCTCGCGCGCCGGCTCGAGGCGTGGGGCGCCGACGGGGTGGTCGAGCCGTCGCACGCGGCGGCCGTCGCGGAGGTGGCCGGGCAGCCGGAGTGGCTCGACCTCCGCGACACGACGGTCGTGGTCCTGGGCGCCGGCGCCGAGCTCGGCCCGTTCGTCCCCCTGGTGCGCTGGGGGGCGCACGTCGTCGCCGTCGACCTGCCCCGGCCGGCCGTCTGGGAGCGGCTCCTCACCCAGGTGCGCGGCACGCCCGGGCGGCTCACCGTCCCCGTGCGCCGCCCGCTGCCCGCCGACCCCCCGGACGCCGACCTGCTCGCCGCCGCGGGCGTCGACGTCCTCTCCGGCGCACCGACGATCGCCCGGTGGCTGGGCGAGCTCCCCGGCCCGTACGTCCTGGGCAGCTACGTCTACGCCGACGGGGCTGCGCACACGCGGGCCTCCGTCGCCGTGGACGCCCTCACCGAGTCGCTGAGCCGGTCGCGCGACGACCTCACGCTGGCCTTCCTCGCCACGCCGACGGACGCCTTCACCGTCCCCGAGGACGCGGTCGAGCAGAGCCGGGACCGGTACGCGGGCCACGGCCCGGCCACCCGCGCCGCCCGCCGGGCCGTCCGGGCGGGGAGCGCCGGGCGGTTGTTCGGCCCCAACTACCGGCGCCTGCACGCCCGCGACGACGGTCGGCTCGTCGGCGTGCACGACGCCCTGGTCCCGCAGCAGGGCCCGAACTACGCCCTGGCCAAGAGGATCCAGCGCTGGCGGGCGACCACGGCCCGGGCCGCCGGCACCCGGGTCTCGATCAACGTC
>DATHTV010000016.1:0-3059 GCA_035462845.1 Jiangellales bacterium | reverse complement strand
GAGCCGGTGGCGGACGCCGCTCAGGGTCACGGCCGAGCCCATACGACCTCCTTGCGCTGCACCGAGACGAGGACGGCGTCGACGGCGAGCGCCAGCGCCAGGAGGACTCCCCCGTAGACGAGCGCGGTGCCGAACTCCCCTCGGCCGACGTCCTCCACGATCGCGGTCGTCATCACCTGCGTACGGCCGTGGATGTTGCCCCCCACGATGGTGGCGGCCCCCACCTCGGACACCGCATGGCCGAATCCCGCCATCGAGGCCACCAGGAGCGGGAGCAGCGCCTCCGCACCACCGTCCGCAGCCCGCGAGGACGACGACGACCGCGGCCACGAGGCAGCCGAGCGGCTTCACGCCGACACCGGCCGCCCGTCGGTGCGTCAGGGCCGTCACCGCAGCCGCCGCCCGGTCTCCTCGGTCCCGTACCCGCCCAGGGCGCGGACGGAGGCGCGGAACTCCTCGCTGGCGAGGATGCCCCACAGCGGATGGAGCAGCGGGTCCGGCAGCAGCTCCGCCGGCAGGACCAGGTCGTACGGCTCGCGGGCCACGGGGACGAAGTCCAGCCCGAAGGCCCGGGCGGCGGCCAGGATGCCGAGCCCGCAGTCCGCCCGGCCGGCCGCCACGGCCGCGGCCACCGCGAGGTGGGTCGGCTCCTCCCGCTCGTACCCGCTGACGGCGGACGGGTCGATCCCGAGGCGTCCGAGCTCGGTGTCCAGCAGCACCCGCGTCCCTGCCCCGCGCTGCCGGTTGACGTAGCGCAGCCCCGGCCTGGCCAGGTCGGCGAGACCGCCGAGGCGTGCCGGGTTGCCGGGCGGCACGAGAAGGCCCTGCGCCCGGTGCACGAGCCGCACCACCGCGATCTCCCGGTCGCCCAGCACGCGGTCGACGTACGGAAGGGTGTACTCCCCGGTCGCCGGGTCGAGCAGGTGCGACCCGGCGAGGTGGCACAGGCCGTCCCGCAGCGCGACGAGCCCGCCGAGCGAGCCGACGTTGGACGAGGCCAGGGTCAGCGCCGGGTCGACGCGACGGAGGGCGTTCGCCGCCAGGTCGAGCACCAGGTCGTGCGACCCGATCGCCACGACCGTGCGGCGCACCCGGTCGAGGTCCCGCAGCAGCCGGACCGTCACCTGCTCACCGGCGTGATGGCCCTCGACGCCGGCCGGGACGACGAGCAGACCGTCCGCCCGGACCAGCGAGGTCAGCACGCCGGCCCCGCGAGGCAGCGGCGTGGCCACGACCTGACCGGCGACGACGCCCAGCCGCACCCGCACCCAGTCGTCCATGCCCACGACGGAGGGCAGCTTGCGGGCGAGCCGGGCCGTCGTCGTGGGCCGGACCGCGGCTGCCGTGCCCTCGAGTGCCGCCAGCAGCGGAAGGGCGAAGATCTCGAACGTGAGGGCTGCGGACACCGGGTAGCCGGGCGCCCCCAGGACCGGCGTGGCGTCGACGACCCCCAGCACCACCGGGTGCCCGGGGCGAACGGCGACGCCGTGCACGGCCAGGACCCCGCAGTCGCCGACCACGCGGGCCGTGTGGTCGTCCCGGCCGGCGCTGGAGCCGGCGACGACGACGACCAGGTCGGCGTCCGCAGCGGCGGCGCGGACCGCGGCCGCGATCCCGGCGGGGTCGTCCGGCTGGACGGGCAGGCACCAGGCCTCGCACCCGGCCTCGCGCGCCTGCGCGGCGAGCATCAGCGAGTTCGTGTCCGGGATCTGGCCCGCCTGCGGCTCGGTCCGGACGGGGACGATCTCGTCACCGGTGGGCAGGACCGCCACCCGGGGCCGGCGGCGGACCACGAGCTCGGTCGCGCCCGCGGCCGCCGCCGCGGCCACGTCCACAGGCCGCAGCCGGTGCCCCTCCGGGAGCAGCAGCTCGCCGGCGCTGACGTCCTCCCCGATCGAGCGGACGTGCTGGTACGGAGGAACCGCGGCGAGCAGCTCCGCGGCCAGGCCGTCGGGGGTGCCGACCGGGCGGACGTGCTCGCGCATGACGACCGCGTCCCGGCCGGGCGGCATCGGGTCACCGGTGTCGACGACCTCGTACGCATCCGGCGCCAGCAGCAACGGGGTGGTCTCCCCCGCCCCGACCGTCTGCGCAGCCGTGACGGCGATGCCGTCCATGGCGGCCGAGTCCTCCGCCGGCGACGACCGTGTCGCCCACACCGGCTCGGCGGTCACCCGCCCGACCGCGTCGGCGAGCCCCACCCGGGCCGGTTCGAGCCGGGCAGGGCAGCCCTCGCCCGCCCTGGCCGACTGCCAGGCCGCCAGCGCGTCGGCCACCGGGACGTCGCGGACGACCGGGCTGGGCGTCCCCACTCCAGCACGTCCGGTCACCGGTAGGTGTGCACGGTCACGGGGGAGTCGGCGTCCAGGCCGGTCGCCTCCTCGGGCACGACGACGTAGCCGTCGGCACGAGTGAGCCTGGACAGCAGCGCGGAGGCGCCCGGCAGCGGCGTGGCGACGCCGTCGGCGAGAGACACCTGGACCACGTCGAGGCGGCCGGCCGCGGACGCGACCGGCCGGTCGAGCCGGGCGGCCAGCGTCGGCGGCGTGGGCTCGACCTCCCAGCCCCCCACCCGCCGGACGAGCGGCATGCCGACCAGCCGGAAGACGACGATCGCCGACAGCGGGTTGCCCGGGAGGCCGACGACCGGCACGTCACCCGCGAGGGCGAGCAGGGTGGGCTTGCCGGGCTTCACGGCGAGGCCGTGGACGTGGATCCCGGGCGGCCCGAGGGCGGCCACCGCGGTGGCCGTCTCGTCCCGCGCGCCGACGGAGGAGCCCGCCGACACCACCACGACGTCACAGTCCGCCACCGCGTCCCGCAGCGCGGCCTCGAGCAGCGCGGCGTCGTCGGGCACGATCCCCCGGGGCACCGGGATCCCTCCGGCCTCCCTCACCAGCGCCGCCAGCGCGGTCGCCGTGGCGTCACGCACCTGTCCGGGCCTGAGTTCGGCCGTCGCCGGCGGCACGACCTCGTCGCCGGTCGAGAGGAGCGCGACCCGGGGGCTCGCGTACACCTCGAGCGAGGTCCGCCCGGCGGCAGCGAGCAGGCCGAGGTCC
>DATHTV010000015.1:0-20017 GCA_035462845.1 Jiangellales bacterium | reverse complement strand
TACCCGGCGTCGTCGACCCCGAGACGGTGGAGACCAACATCGTGGTGCTCGACCTGTCGGGCGCCCCCGTGCGTGCGTCCGAGCTGGTGAGCCGGTGCCGGGAGCGCGGCGTGCTCACGGGTGCGCTGTCGCCGACGGTGGTGCGGCTGACCACGCACCTGGACGTGAGCGCCGGCGACTGCCGTCGCGCCGCGGAGGTCCTGGCCCGGGCGCTCGTCGTGGTCTGACCCCGTCAGGCGGGCCGACCGCTCGGGGTGGGCTCAGGCTCCCGGCTCGGCGGGCACCCGGTCGACCGCGGGCAGGAGCCGGCGCAGCGTCGCCGCGAGCTCGCGCAGGTCGGCGCCGACGAGGGCCTGCGGGCCGTCGCAGAGCGCTTGGTCCGGGTCAGGGTGCACGTCGACCAGCAGCCCGTCGGCCCCTACCGCGACGGCCGCGCGCGAGAGCGGCAGCACCAGGTCGCGGCGACCGCCGCTGTGCGAGGGGTCCACCACGACCGGCAGGTGGGAGAGCTGCTGCACGACGGGCACCGCGGACACGTCCAGGGTGTTGCGGGTGGCGGTCTCGAAGGTCCGGATGCCGCGCTCGCACAGAACGATGTCGAGGTTCCCGCGCTGGGCGACGTACTCGGCGGCCATCAGCCACTCCTCGATCGTGGCCTGCATCCCGCGCTTGAGCATCACCGGCCTGCCGGCCTGACCGACCGCCTGGAGCAGCGCGAAGTTGTGCATGTTGCGCGTGCCCACCTGGAGCATGTCGGCGTACTCCGCGACCAGCGGGACGTCGTGCGCGTCGACCACCTCGGTCACCACCGGCATGCCGGTGGCCTCCCGCACGTCGGCGAGGATGCGCAGGCCCTTCTCGCCCAGCCCCTGGAAGGCGTACGGCGAGGTGCGCGGCTTGTAGGCCCCGCCGCGCAGCAGGGTGGCGCCCGCCGCCTGCGCCATCTCGGCGGCCTCGAGCGCCTGCTGCGGCGTCTCGACGGCGCACGGCCCCGCGATCAGGGTCAGGGTCCCCGGCCCGATGGGCACTCGGTGGCCGGGGCCGCCCACGGACACCACGGAGCGCTCTGGGTGGTGGTGGCGGCTGACCAGCTTGTACGGGGCGGACACCCGGACGACGTCGGCGACGCCGGCGAGCGCACGCAAGTTCAGGGTGAGGAACGCCTCGACGTCACCGACCAGCCCGACGATCGTGCGGGTGACCCCGCGGCTGACGAAGGCCTCGCCGCCGGCCGCCCGGACCCGGTCGACGACGGCGTCGACCTGCTCCCCGGTGGCGTCCGGGCTCATCACCACGACCATGGGCCGATGGTACGAGGGTCGTCCACGACTCGGGACGGACGTCCCGGCATCCGGACCGCGCAGGGCTGCGACGCCTACTGGGCGACGCCGGCCGCTCTCGTCGGGTCGCCGCGGGAGGCGCACCGACAGGTCGAGCATCGGGAGCACCGCCCCACTGCTCCACCTCCAGGCCAGGCGCGATCCCGAGCGACGGGTCGGGCCGGAAGTCCTCAGGACGGGGCCAGCGCGCGCAGGCGGCCCTCGAGGAAGCGCTGCTCAGCCGCGTTGCCGGTGCGCGCGAGCGCCTCAGCGTAAGCGGCGGCCGCTTCCCCGTCGCGGCCGAGCCGCCGCAGCAGGTCGGCCCGGACCGCGTGGAACACGTGGTAGCCGTCCAGGTCGAGGCCGTCCACCAGCGCGAGCGCCGGCGCGGGGCCGTGAACCTCCGCCACGGCCACGGCCCGGTTCAGGGCCACGACCGGGGTGGGCTCCAGCGCGAGCAGCTGGTCGTAGAGCTGCAGCACCTGACCCCAGTCCGTCGCCGCCTCGGTCGGCGCGTCGCTGTGCACGGCATTGATGGCCGCCTGCACCTGGTACGGGCCCGGCCGGCCCCTCTGCAGGCAGTGGCGGACCAGCTCCTGCCCTTGGGCCACGAGCGCGGCGTCCCAGCGGCTCCGGTCCTGCTCCGCGAGGAGCACGAGGTCGCCGTCGGCGCTGATCCGGGCCGGTCGCCTGGACTCCACCAGCAGCATGAGGGCGAGCAGGCCGGTCACCTCCGGCTCGTCCGGCATGAGCTGGGTGAGGAGCCGACCGAGCCGGATCGCCTCCGCGCACAAGTCCGGGCGGTCCAGCCGCTCGCCCGCGCTGGCGGTGTGCCCCTCGGTGAAGACGAGGTAGAGCACCCGCAGCACGGCCCGGAGCCGGTCGGGCAGCTCGGTGTCGCTCGGCACCCGGTAGGGGATCCGGGCGTCGCGGATCTTGCCTTTCGCCCTGACCAGCCGTTGCGCCATCGTCGTCTCGGGGACGAGGAAGGCCCGCCCGATCTCGGCCGTCGTGAGACCGCCCAGGAGCCTCAGCGTGAGGGCGACCTGCGCGGCGCTGCCGAGCGCGGGGTGGCAACAGGTGAAGATCAGTCTCAACCGGTCGTCGCGCACGGGACCCTCCTCCACGCGGTCGTCCCTCGCGGTCAGCGACGCCGCCTCGGCGTGCCGCCGGTCGCGGGACGCCTCCCGCCGCAGCCGGTCGATCGCGCGGTGACGGGCCGTGGTGATGATCCAGCCCGCCGGGCTCGGCGGCAGCCCGGTGGTCGGCCAGCGCTGGACCGCGGCGGCGAACGCCTCCTGGACCGACTCCTCGGCGAGGTCGATGTCACCGAGCACGCGGATCAGGACTGCCACCGCCCGGCCGTACTCCTCGCGGAAGACCCGCTCGATGTCGAGTCCGGTCACGTGGGGCACGCCGGTGTCAGCCGCCGGAGCCCTCGTGGAACGGTCGGACCTCGATCGGCAGCGTCGTCGCCCGGACGAGCTTGCGCCCCCACTCCAGGGCGGTGTCGAGGTCGGGTGCCGCGACGACCGAGAAGCCGCCCACGTGCTCCTTGCCCTCGGTGAACGGCCCGTCGGTCAGGAGGACGTCGCCGTCCCGCGGCCGCAGCGTGGTGGCAGTGCTCGGCGGGTGCAGTCCGCCGCCGAAGACCCAGACGCCCGCGTCCCGCATCTCCTGGTGCAGGGCGTCGACATCTTCCATGATCCGCTCCAGGGCGCCGGGCTCCAGCCCTGGCCCGACGCTCGGCTCCACCACGGTGAGCAGGTAGTGCTGCATCGCCCTCGTCCTCCTCGGTACGTCGGCCGGCTCCGTGCCGACCGCTCACCGCTTACACGAACGGCGACCGGCCGGATCGACACCGGCGGGTGATTCGGTCCGAGGCCTCACCGCTGTGGCTACGACGGTAGCCACGGCGGTGACGTCGCGGACGGCAGTGTCGTACGGCGCGGGGGCGCTAGGTGACGAGGTGCGTGACCTGGGCGTCCCGGGCGTGCCGAGGGCCGAGCTCGACGACGTACATCGCGGCCAGCACGAGGGTGCCGCCGACGAGCATCCGGGTGGTGAGGAGCTCGCCGCCGATCAGCACCGCGAAGAACGCGGCGAAGACCGGTTCCATGGTCATCACGACGGCGGCCCGGGTGGCGGTGAGATGCGCCTGGGCCCAGGTCTGGGCGACCAGTGCGAGTGCTCCCGCGACCAGCGCCATGTAGACCATCGCGACCCAGTCGCCGGTCGTCGGCGGCAGCACCAGCCCGCCGGGCACTGCGCCGACCGCGCAGACCGCGGCGATGACGACCATCTGCAGGACCGCGAGGCCGTAGGCGTCCTTGCTGGTCGACCAGGCGCCGAGCCCCACGATGTGCAGGGCGTAGAGCGCCGCGGACGCCAGCGTCAGGCTCTCGCCGAGACCGATCGCGAAGCCCTGCAGGGACAGCGCCGCGAGGCCCACGGTGGCCAGCGCGACGGCGAACCACGCCACCCGACCCACCCGCTGCCGGAAGATCGCGGCCGCGAGGAGCGGGGTGAACACGACGTACATGCCCGTGATGAAGCCGGACACCGACGCGGCCGTGTGGCCGAGGCCGGCGGTCTGCAGCAGCTGGGCGGCCCCGTAGACGAGGCCGAGCAGCACTCCGTGCCGGCGGGCGCGCGGCGACAGCCTGCGCACGGCGCCCGGGGCGATCACCCACAACGCGACGGCGGCGATCGCGAACCGGACGGCGAGGAAGTCGGCGACCGGGACGCGGTCCAGCGCGTCCTTGATGAGCACGAACGTCGAGCCCCAGGCAGCGGTCACCGCGAGCAGGGCGAGCGTGGCCAGGGCGGTGGTGCCCGGCACCCGCGCGCGCAGCTCGGTCGCCGCCTTGGCCGGGGTGGTCATGAGCGACAGTGTCTCAGACCCCTGACCGGAGCGGTGTCCGCGGGCCGCTCAGAACGTGTACAGCGTCACCTCGGAACCGCGGCGCAGCTCGGTCCCGGCGCCGGGGTCCTGCCGGAGGACGCGGCCGGGGCCGGCCGGCAGCAGCTCGACGCGCCGGGCCACCAGCCCGGCCCGCTCGAGTGCAGCTGCCGCCTCGTCGTAGCCGTTGCCCTCCACTCCCGGAACCTCGACGATCTCCGGGCCGAGGGACACGACGACGGCGACCTCGTCGCCGCGGAACCCGGTGCCGTCGGCCGGGTCCTGGCTCACCACCGCACCTCGGGGGACGTCGTCGCTGTACGCCTCGGAGGAGGTCACCGTGAAGCCGGCGTCCTCGAGGGCCTGCCGGGCCTCCTCGGCCGGACGGCCGACGACCGCAGGGACCTCGATCGGCTCGCGGCCCAGGCTGACCACGAAGGGGACGGCCGTCCCCTGCTTGGCCTGCTCGGTCGGGGCGAGCCCTTGCTCGAGGACGATGCCGGCAGCCACCTCCTCGTCGTACCGCTCGGTCACCTCGCCCGGGACCAGCGAGGCGGCCGCCAGCGCCGCCTCGGCGGCGGGCCGGTCCAGCCCGACCAGGGTCGGGACCTCGAACCGCTGGGGGCCGGCCGAGAGCACGACCGCCACCGTGCCGCCGCGCAGCACCTGCTCGCCCGGGCCGGGATCGGTGGACAGCACCAGCCCGGCGGGCACGGTCTCGGAGAACTGCCGTTCCGCCGCGACGTCCAGGCTCAGCCCCGCCTCGGCGGCGCGGGCCTCCGCGGCGGGGAGCTCGAGGCGCAGCATCGACGGCGTCGACGTCCACCGCCCCGCGCCCAGCCACCAGGCGCCGGCGGCCACACCGAGCGCGAGCAGCAGGACCAGGACGAACGCCACGGGTCCTTTGCGGGAGCGGCGTCGGCTGGCCGGCGCCTGCGGCGGCTCCTGGCGACCGGTCGAGCGCCCGATCACCGCGGTCCGCGCGTCGGGGTCGACCTCGTTGCCGCCGGTCGCGGGCCGGGCCATCGCCTGGGCGGCCGACACGCCGGCGGCCCCCAGCGGCTCGGCCGAGAGCAGCGCCGTCGCGTCGGGGTCGTCGGCCCCGTCCGCGGCGAGTGCCTTGCGGACGCGCCGCAGCGCGGCGAGGAACGCGCCGGCGTCGGCGAAGCGCTCCCGGGGGTCGCGGGCCACGGCCGCCAGCACCAGCCGGTCGACCTCGGGTGGGACGGACGGCTCCTCCCACGACGGCGGCTGGACGTCGGTCTCGATGTGCTTGTTGACGATCACGTAGTCGGTCGGGCCGTCGTGCGGCGCCTCGCCGGTGAGCAGCTCCCAGAGCAGGATCCCCGCGGAGTAGACGTCGGAGCGTGGGGTCGCGCCCTCGCCGAGCGCCTGCTCGGGGGAGATGTAGGCGACCGTGCCGAGCAGGACTCCCCGGGTCGCCGTCGACCCGTTCGCCACGGCCCGGGCGAGGCCGAAGTCCGCGACCTTCACCCGGCCGTCGTCGCCGACGAGCACGTTCTCGGGCTTGACGTCGCGGTGCACGATCCCCGCCGCATGGGCGGCCGAGAGCGCGCCCAGGACCTGCTCCATCACCTCGAGCGCGGTGCCGGCGGGCAGCTTGCCGTTGCTCCGCAGCACCTGGCGCAGGGTGCGTCCGCTGACCAGCTCCATCGCCAGGTAGACCAGGCCGTCGTCCTCGCCCTGGTCGAACACCGCCACGACGTTGGGGTGCGACAGGCGCGCCGCCGATCGCGCCTCCCCGATGAACCGGGTCACGAAGTCGTGGTCCTCCACGAGGCCCGGGTGCATGACCTTCAGCGCGACGTCGCGGTCCAGCCGGGTGTCCAGCGCCTCGTAGACCGTGGCCATGCCTCCCTTGGCGAGGCGGGGCCCGACGCGGTATCGGCCGTCCAGCAGACGGCCGACGGGTGCGTCGGAGACGTGCAGGTCCACCCGGCGAGTGTAGGGTCCGCGGCCCGGCCGCCCCGCGTCCCGACACCCATCACCGGGACCGTGCCTGGCTATGGTCGGCGCCGTGCACCCGTCCCAGCGCGTCGCCGTGGTGGGCGCCGGCCTCGCCGGACTCGGCGTCGTGCGTGGCCTGCGCGAGCGCGGCTACGACGGGCGCATCACGCTGCTGGGGGCGGAGCCGCATCCGCCGTACGACCGGCCGCCGCTGTCCAAGGCGGTGCTGCTGGACGACCCACCGCCCGACCCGGTGCTCGAGGCGGACTGGGCGGCGCTCGACGTCGACCTGCGGCTCGGGGAGCCCGCGCTCGGCCTCACCGTGCCGGGAGTGGCCGCGGCCGATGGGGAGATGCTCGCCGACGCCGTCGTCCTGGCCTGCGGCGCCGAGCCGGTGCGCCTGCCCGGCGACGGCGGCGCCGTCCACCTGCGTACGCGCGAGGACGCGGCCCGGCTGCGGGCCGCGCTGGCCCCGGGGGCGAGGGTGGTCGTCGTCGGCGCCGGCTGGATCGGGGCGGAGGTCGCCACGGCAGCGGCCCGGCGCGGGTGCTCGGTCACGGTGGTCGAAGCCGCACCGTCCCCGCTGTCGGCGGCGCTGCCCGCCGAGGTCGGCTCGGTGACGGCGCGGTGGTACGAGCAGGGCGGTGCGGACCTGCGCTGCGGTACCGCCGTGGAGGCGGTCGACCCGGACGGGGTACGGCTGGAGACCGGGGAGCGGCTGCCGGCCGACCTGGTCGTCGTCGGCGTGGGCGTGCGACCGGTGACCGGCTGGCTGGCCGGTTCCGGGGTCGACGTCGACGGCGGTGTGCTGGTCGACGAGCACCTGCGCGCCACCGGCCGGCCGGCCACCTGGGCCGTGGGTGACGTGGCCGCCCGCTGGTCGCCCCGCTACGGCGACCGGGTGCGGGGCGAGCACTGGGACGACGCCCTGCACGCGCCGGCCGTGGTCGCGGCGAACCTCCTCGGCGGCCGCGAGACCTACGACCCCGTCCCGTACGTGTGGAGCGAGCAGTGGGGACGGATGCTGCAGTGGTGCGGCCGGGCCGGTGACCCGGCCGACACCCTCACGGTGTGGCGCGGCGAGCCCGGTGATCCGGCCGGCTGGGCGGTCGCGTTCCTGGCAGCCGATTCGTCGGTGCGCGGGTTCCTCGCCGTCGACCGCCCCCGGGACCTGGTGCAGGCGCGGCGACTGGCCACCCGCGGCACGCCCGTCGACGCCGGCGCGCTCGCCGACCCCGGGGTCGCGGTCCGGGACTGCGCCCGGTGACGAGGTGCGGCAGGCTGGCCCGGTGATCCGGCTGGCGTACCTGGGCGTGCTCGTCTTCGTCGTGCTGACGACGCTGCCGCTCGAGCTCTACCTCGGTGTCCGTGTCTGGCGGAGGTTCCGGCGGTTGCTGCTCTCCGTGCTGCCCGTCGCGGCGGTCTTCGCGGTGTGGGACCTCTACGCCATCGCGCAGGACCACTGGGACTTCCACCCCGAGCAGACCACCGGCGTCGTGATCGGCACGCTGCCGCTGGAGGAGATCCTCTTCTTCCTGGTCGTCCCGGTGGCCGCGATCATGACGCTGGAGGCGGTCAGAGTGGTCCGCGGGTGGCCGGTCGGTGACGAGGTCGACGCCCGATGACGTACACGCAGCTCGCCGTCAGCGCCGTGGTCGTCGTGGCCGTGCTGGACCTCGCCGTCCTCCGGGTGCGCCTGCTGCGCCGGGGGGCGTTCTGGACCGCGTACGGCATCGTGTTCTTCTTCCAGCTGCTGACCAACGGCTGGCTCACCGGCCGCGAGGTGGTGACCTACGACCCCGCGGCGATCATCGGCTCGGGGTCGGTCCCGTTCGTCGGTGACGGGCGGCTGGCGTTCGCGCCGGTCGAGGACCTGATGTTCGGCTTCGCGATGATCCTGCTGACGCTCGACCTGTGGGTGTGGTGGGGGCGGCGCGGCGTGCAGCGTGAGCCCGTGGCCGACGGGCCGTGGAGCCGCCGCTACCGGCCGGGGCTGGACGCCAGCGGGGCCGACCGGGACCGCCCCCGCCGCGCAGCCAGCGCGCGCAGGTAGGCCGGCCCGGCCACCCGGGCCCGCCGGGCCGCGGACGTCCTCGCCCGCCGGGTGAAGACCGGGGAGTCGATGCGCTCCACCTCGTCGACGAGCCCCACGTACAGCTCCTGCGCGGCCGCGATGCAGGGGCGGCTCTCGGGGGCCAGCAGCGGGATGCCCGCCGACGCGCTCCGCGACAGGTCGCGCACCCGCGCGATCTCGTACGCGAGCAGCCGGCGCACCCGGTCGTCGACGACCCTGCGTTCGAGGTCGGCGCGGCTCAGGCCGACCCGCTCGAGGTCCTCCAGCGGCAGGTAGACCCGGCCGCGGTCGAGGTCCTCCCCGACGTCGCGGACGAAGTTGGCGAGCTGGAAGGCGATCCCGAGGTCCTGCGCGGCGGCGTAGGCGCCCGCGTCGCGCGCGCCCAGGATCGGCACCATCTGCAGCCCGATCACGGCCGCCGAGCCGTAGACGTACTCCAGCAGGTCCTCGTAGGTGGGGTAGTCGGTGACGGTGAGGTCCATCCGCATCGAGTGCAGGAAGGCCTCGAAGTGCTCGCGCGGGATGTCCCAGCGCAGTGCGGTGTCGACGACGGCGCGGCAGACCGGGTCGTCGCTGCGGCCCTGCCCCAGGTCGCGGAGGAACGCGTCGCCCCAGCTGCGCAGCCACCGCTCCTTGTCACGGTCGTCGAGGGTGCTGCCGAGGTCGTCGACGATCTCGTCCGCGTACCGGGCGAAGCCGTAGAGCGCGTGCACGTACGGGCGCTTCTCGGGCGGCAGCAGCAGCGTGGCGAGGTAGTAGGTCTTGCCGTGGGCCGCGTTCAGCCGCCGGCAGGCCTCGTAGGACTCCCTCAGCAGCGGGTCGGAGATGCCGGCGGCGTCCAGCTCCCTCGCGCTCATCCCGCGCATCCTGTCAGGGGTCGGCGCTCTCCGCTCCCCGGCGGCCCGGAGGGGGCCGGCCGTGCTGGATAGTGCTCCTCGACACCGGCGCGCGTCGCTGCGCCCGAGCCCCTGGACCCGGAGGTCCCGTTGAGCCACCCGCATCCCGAGCTCGGCCCGCCCCCGCCACTGCCTCTGGGAGGGCTGCGGGTGGTCGCGCTGGGCGGCCTGGGCGAGATCGGTCGCAACATGACCGTCTTCGAGCACGAGGGCGAGCTCCTGGTCGTCGACTGCGGGGTGCTGTTCCCCGAGGAGCACCAGCCCGGCGTCGACGTGATCCTGGCCGACTTCAGCTGGTTGCGCGACCGCCTGGACAAGATCACCGCGGTGGTGCTCACGCACGGCCACGAGGACCACATCGGCGGCGTGCCCTACCTGCTGAGGGAGCGCCGGGACGTCCCGCTGGTGGGCTCCCGGCTGACCCTGGCCTTCGTCGAGGCCAAGCTCAAGGAGCACCGGATCAAACCGGTGACGGTCGCCGTGGCCGAGGGGGACCGGCGCTCGTTCGGGGTGTTCGACTGCGAGTTCGCCGCGGTGAACCACTCGATCCCGGACGGGCTCGCGGTGGCCGTGCGCACCGCCGCCGGTCTGGTCCTGCACACCGGCGACTTCAAGATGGACCAGTTCCCGCTCGACGGCCGGATCACCGACCTGCGTGCGTTCGCCCGCTTCGGTGAGGAGGGAGTGGCGCTGTTCCTGACCGACTCCACCAACGCCGAGGTGCCGGGCTTCACCACGGGCGAGCGTGACCTGGCGCCGGCGATCGAGGAGGTGTTCCGTACCGCTCCCCGGCGGGTGATCGTGTCGAGCTTCGCGAGCCACGTGCACCGCATCCAGCAGGTCCTCGACGCCGCGCACGCGAGCGGCCGCAAGGTCGCGTTCGTCGGCCGCTCGATGGTGCGCAACATGGGGATCGCCCGCGACCTGGGCTACCTGGAGGTACCGAAGGGCCTGGTGGTCGACCTCAAGGTGCTCGAGCGGCTCCCGGAGAACCAGATCACGCTGGTCTGCACCGGCTCCCAGGGCGAGCCGATGGCCGCGCTGGCGCGGATGGCCAACCGCGACCACCCGATCCGGGTCGGCCCGGGCGACACGGTGCTGCTGGCCAGCTCGCTCATCCCCGGCAACGAGAACGCCATCTACCGGGTCATCAACGCCCTCGCCCGGTGGGGGGCGAACGTCGTGCACAAGGGCAACGCCAAGGTGCACGTCTCCGGCCACGCCAGTGCCGGGGAGCTGGCCTACTGCTACAACGTCGTGCGCCCGGCCAACGTCATGCCGGTGCACGGCGAGTGGCGCCACCTGCAGGCGAACGCCGCCATCGCCGTCCGCACGGGGGTGCCGGCCGACCGGGTCGTCATCGCCGAGGACGGCGTGGTCGTCGACCTGGTCGACGGCACGGCGTCGGTGACCGGCAAGGTCCCCGCCGGGTACGTGTACGTGGAGGGGACCACGGTCGGCGACGTGACCGAGGCCTCGCTCAAGGACCGGCGCACGCTGGCCTCGGAGGGCGTGGTGACGGTCGTCGCCATCGTCGACGCCGACACCGGCAAGCTCGCCGAGTCGCCCGACTTCCTGGCGCGGGGGTTCACGCACGACCAGCACACCTTCGACCCGGTGGTCCCCCTCATCGAGAAGGCGCTGGCCACCGCGGCCCAGGAGGGCATCGGCGACATCCACCAGCTCGAGCAGCTGATCCACCGGGCGGTGAGCCGGTGGATCCACAAGACCTACCGGCGCAACCCGATCGTCATCCCGATCGTCATCGACGCCTGACGGGCCCGTCCCGGGCAGCGGCGGTGATCCCCGGGGCGGTGGTGGTCAAGGGGTGACGGTGAACCGCGCGGTGACCACCCAGCCGGCGCCGCTCGTGTCGGTCATGGTGATCTCCCAGCGGTAGCTCCCGTTCAGCCGTGCTCCCGACGGGCCGAAGTCCGCGTTGTCGGCCAGGAAGACCGGGAAGTGGCTGTGCCCGTCGAGCCCGGGGAAGCCGGTGGACGCGTCCAGGGCTGGGACGTCGAACTCCGCCAGCGTCGCGAACAGCCGGCCGTTGTGGAACGAGGCTCCGGTGACGTGGATGGGGAACAGGCTGTTCGGGATGATCGGCCCGGACAGGAAGTCGGGGGACGCACCGACGGTTCCGGGTCGCGGCACATTCATGAACACGGTCCAGACCCCCATGCCCTCGGAGAACTGGCCGGTGTGGAAGCGCACCCCCTCGTCGAAGCCCTGCGCGGTCACGCCTGCGGCCAGCTCACCGTCGTACGGCGGCACGTGGGCGACGCCGGGGCCGATCCCCAGGTCCGGGTGCGGTTCGTGGCGCGGAGGCGGCAGCAGCGCCGCCATCGTCTCGCCGAACTCGGCGTAGCCGGTCGCGCCGGTGCCGACCGGGGCCGCGAACAGGTGGACGTCGACCGGCTGCCAGGTCGGGGCACCGATCCGGGTGAGGTGCACACCCACCGTCGGTGGTGGCTCGGCCAGCGCACCCTCCGGGAGCGCGACGAGGGCCAGGACGGCCGTGGCGACCGGGACGAGGAGCAGGGACTGGGAGCGCCGCGATCGGGCCATGGCCGTCCGCTCTTCCTCGACGACGTGGGCGGGGCGGCAGGGGGCCGGCTCGATGGCCCGTCATCGGACTCCAGCGTCCGCCTGTGCGACGGGTCTGACAAGCCCGGTTTCCCCGACTGGTTCGGCAGTTCCGTTCTGTGACAGGCGCTGGCCTTCGAGCGCGTCAGCTGCGCGAGGTGGCGGTCTGCAGCGGGCTGAGCAGCCCGTCCACCACCGCCATGACCTCCTCGCGGGTGAGGCCGTAGCCCCGTTCGTGGGCGGCGGCGAAGGTCTCGGGTTCCAGTGCCTCCTTGACCAGGGCGGTCGTGCCAGGCCCGTCGTACGGGTCCATCCGCTCGGGACTGAAGCCGATGCGCTCGCCGATCGACTCGACCGCCCCGAGCAGCACCGCTCCCTCCTCGGCGCGGCCGGCGAGGGCCAGCGCGCCGGCCAGCGAGTGCACGCCGACCAGCCAGGACGTGACGTCGCCCTCGATGCTCACCTGCTGCACGAGGGGGACGGCGGCCGCGAGCGCGGCGGGCCCGTCGCCGCCGTCCATGATGACCTTGAGCCGGATCCATGCGGCCGACCCGGCCGACCACGCGTGCCCGCAGGACGTGCCGACCCGCACGGCCTCCTCGAGCGTGGCGATTGCCTCGTCCGCGCGGCCCTGGCTGCGCAGCACCTGGCCGAGGATCATCAGCGCGTCGGTGACCAGCCAGGGCTTGCCGGTCCGCCGGCCCGCCTCGACCCCGGCCCGGGCCATGGCCTCGGCGGTGACCGGGTCCCCGGTCGCCGCGACGAAGTAGGCCGACCATGCGTCGAGGAAGCCGGAGACGACCGGGTCGCCGGAGATCGTCGCCTGCTGCCGCGCCTGCTCCGCCGCGGCCCCTGCGCCCGCCAGGTCGCCGGAGAGGTAGCGCAGGGCACACGTGCCGGCGAGCGCCTGCGCCCGGCTCAGCGGGGACTCGTCCGTCCCGACCTCCAGGGCGGTGGCGAGCCAGCGGAGTCCCTCGCTGATGTGGCCTCGCCGGTACCAGTACCACCACAGCCCGCCGCAGAGCGCCAGCATCGAGGCGCCGTCGCCGGTGGCCTGGGCGTGGGACAGCGCGGCCCGCCAGTCGGCGTGCATGGCGTCGAGCCGGTCCATGATCTGCCGGGCCTGGCCGGATCGTACGTCCGGGGTGGCAGCCTCCACCTCGGTGCGCACCCAGGCGAGGTGGCGGTCGGCGAGCGCCCGCCGCTCCTGGTCGTCGAGCCGGGTCGCGGCGAAGTCGCGCATCGTCTCCAGCATCCGGTACCGCCTCGGCTCGCTGGCGGTGTCGACGCGGAGCAGCGACGTGCTGACCAGTCGGCGGACCGTACGCAGCGCGGCACGGTCGGCCGTCAGGCCCTGCGCCGCCGCCAGGTCGAACGGGCCGTGGAAGGCGGCCAGCTCGCAGAAGCGTCGCCGGTCCGCCTCGTCGAGCAGGTCGTAGCTCCAGGCGACGGCGGCCTCCAGGGTGCGGTGCCGGGTGGCGGCGGTCCGCGGGCCCTCGCCCAGGAGGGCGAACCGGTCGTCGAGCATCGCCGCCACCTGGTCCAGCGACAGCAGTCGGCACTGGGCGGCGGCCAGCTCGATGGCCAGCGGCACACCCTCCAGCCACGCGCACAGCCCCACGACGAGCAGGCGCTGCTCGGCAGTGGGCTCGAAACCGGGCAGGACGGCTCGCAGGCGGCTGAGGAAGAGCTCGACGGACTCGTCGCCGGGCCGCAGCGGCCGTACCTCGTGCACGACCTCGCCCGGCACGCCGAGAGCCTCGCGGCTGGTGGCCAGGACCTGCAGGTCGGGACAGCGGCTCAGCAGCGTGCCGACGACGTCGGCGGCGACCTCCACGACGTGCTCGCAGTTGTCGAGGACGACGAGCAGGCGGCGCGGTGCCAGGAGAGCGGCCAGGGCGTCCAGGTCCGGCGCCTCGCCCAGCCCCAGCGCCCGGGTGACGGCATCCACGACCAGCCGGGCGTCGCCCACGCCGGCCAGCTCCACCAACCACGGCCCGTCGCCGTCCGGCCGTGCCCCGGCGACCTCGAGCGCCAGCCGGGTCTTGCCGATCCCGCCGGGCCCCACGAGCGTGACCAGGCGTGTCCCCGCCAGCAGTCCTGACACCGTCGCCTGCTCGTCGGTCCGGCCCACGAAGGTGGTCAGGGCAGCCGGGAGGTTCCGGGTCGCCTCGGCCTGCGCGGGCCTCCGCTGCCGGGGCAGGCCGGCGGCAGCCACGCCGACCGGGCCGGCGTCGGCCCCGGAGGTCGCACCGGCCGCAGCGGCGGGCCCTTCGGGGCCGGGGAGGCCGTCCGGACCGGACGAGCCGGGCGGGGACGCGTCGAGCGCCGGGTCCTGGGTGAGAATGCGCTGCTCCAGGCTGCGCAGGCCGGGACCCGGGTCGATGCCGAGCTCGTCGACCAGGGTCGCCCGGGCGTCCCGCAGGGAGCCGAGCGCCTCGGCCTGACGCCCCGAGCGGTAGAGCGCCAGAGCCAGCAGCTCGCGTGGCCGCTCGCGCAGGGGCGCCTCGTCGATCAGCGCCTCGAGCTCCGGGACAGCGCGCACGTGCTCTCCCAGCTCCACGAGCGCGGACAGCCGGTCCTCGACCGCTTGCGTGCGCAGGTTGTCCAGCCGCTGCGACTCCGCGCGGATCGTGTCCGTCTCCGGCAGGTCCGCGTACGCGGGACCGCGCCAGAGCCCCAGTCCCTCGTCGAGCGCACGCAGGGCCTCGGCCGGGTGTCCGGCGGCGAGCAGCCGCGCGCCCTCCGCGGCCAGCCGGGAGAACACCTCCGCATCGACCTGCTCGGGCTCGAGGCGGAGCACGTACCCGGGGTCCGGCCGCACGAGCAGCCGGGCCGGCGCTCGCGAGCCCCGCTCCGGCTCGAGCATCCTGCGCAGCACGGAGACGTACGCGTGCAGGCTGGCCAGCGCGGCCGCCGGGGGTGACCCGGCCCAGGTGTCCTCGACCAGCCGGTCGACCGGGACGACCCGGCCACGGGCGGCCAGCAGCACGCCCAGAACCGCCCGCTGGCGGCGCGGGCCGAGCGACACCTCGCGCCCGCCGACCGTGGCGACCAGCGGACCGAGCACCTGCACGCGCACGTCTGCACCCACCGCACGCCTCCCGCTCCCGGCGCCCGGAGCACCGGGGTCAAGCGGAGCGTAGACGCGGATGCACCGCTGGACACGCCCATCCGGCGAGCTGACGAATGCCGTCCAAGTGGTCACCAAGTGCGACCCCCGACCATGGCTGCACTGCGACCGGAGAGGTGGAGCCATGGCGACGGCGATGCACCGGCGGGTCCGTGACGCTGTGGACCTGCTGGCCGGCGAGGCGCTGTCCGCGCGCGCCGGGCCGGCCGAGCTGTCCGCCGCGTGGGCGTCGGTGGCCGCCGAGCTGGGCCGCTACCGCAGGTGCGAGCAGCAGCGTGCTGTTCCGCTGCTGACCGCCCGGCACCCGGATGCGGCGGCGGCTCTCGAGCAGCTCGCGGCCCGCCACGCCGCCCTGGCCGTCGCCGGGGAGCGGGTGTCGGCAGGGATCACGGCCCTGGTCGTGGACGGCGGGCCGCCCGTTCGGGAGCGGCTCGGCGACGCCCTGCGGCGGCTGCGCCGGCTGCTCGACGAGCACGACCAGGCGCGGGAGGCGGTGCTGCGCGGTCTCCACCCGCCGCTGTCGCCACGGGACCTGGCCGAGGTCTACCGGAGTGACGACCTCGGCGTCTCATGATCGCCGGCCGGCTAGCCGATCATGAGACGTTACCGGCCTCGTGGGCCCGGCTTCGTCAGGAGGTCGTGAGGCCCGAGGGTGATCATGAGGCGTTGCCAGGGCGGTGAGGGCGTCACCGCCTCATGATCGCCGAACTCAGCGCCAGGCGCGCGAGCGGTACGCGGGGTCCGGCCCGGTCACCCGCTCCGCGGCCAGCCGGCCCGACACCAGCACCATCGGCACGCCGACGCCCGGCTGCGTGCCGGAGCCGACGAAGACGACGTTGTCGCCCCACAGGTTGCGCGGCCGGAACGGCCCGGTCTGGGTGAAGGAGTGCGCGGACGCGAAGGGGGCGCCCATCTCCATGCCGCGGCGCTGCCAGTCCAACGGGGTCGTCAGGTGCTCGACCTCGATCGCGTCGCCGAACCCGACGTACCCCTCCTGCTCGAGGTGCCCGACGACCTCGTCGCGGAAGGGCGCCCGCAGCCGCTCCCAGTCCTGGCCACCGTGCAGGTTCGGTGTCATGAAGAGCACGTAGTAGATCTCGCGCCCGGCCGGTGCCAGTGAGGGGTCGGTGTGCGTCGGGTTGGTGACCAGGAACGACGGGTCGCTCACCAGCACCTCGTCGTCGACCAGCTCCCGGAACATCGACTTCCAGGCCGGCCGGAAGTGGATGTTGTGGTGGGCGATCTTCGAGTACGAGGCCCGCGAGCCGGCCAGCATGAGGAAGCAGGAGGGGCTGAAGCGCAGCGGCCGCCGGACCGGGTGCCCGAGCAGGTCGCGCCGGGCCACCGGCAGGTCGGGGTTGAGCACGACGACGTCGGCCGGGATGCGCTCGCCGTCCGTCGTGACCACGGCCGTCGCCCGGCGCCCGGAGAGCTCGACCCGCGACACCTCGGTGTCGTAGCGGATCTCCACGCCGTGCTTCTCCGCCGCGCCGGCCAGCCCGCGGGGCACGGCGTGCATCCCGCCCCTGGGGAAGAAGACCCCCGCCACCGAGTCCATGTAGGCGATGACGGCGTAGATCGCGAAGGCGTCGTACGGGCTCATCCCCGCGTACATCGCCTGGAAGGAGAACAGCCGCTGGGTCCGCGGGTCCTTGAGGTACTCGGCCACCTTCGGCGCCATCCGGCGGAACCCGCCGATCCCGGCCAGCCGGGCCAGGTGCTGGTTGACCAGGCCCAGCGGGGAGTCGAGGTTGCGGTCGATGAAGTGCCGCTGCTCGATGCGGTAGAGCTCGGACACGTAGCGCACGAACCGCCGGTAGCCGTCGGCCTCCTCCGGGCCGATCACCCGGGCGATCTCGTCGGCCATGTCCTCCGAGTCGGCGTGCGTGTCGAGCTGCGAGCCGTCCGGGTAGAACGCGCGGTAGAGCGGCTCGGCCGGCACCAGCTCCAGCCAGTCCTCCATCCGCTCCCCGACCGCGTCGAAGGCGTCGGCGATGAGGTCCGGCATGGTCAGCACGGTGGGCCCGGTGTCGAAGGCGTAGCCCGCGTCGTGGATGACCCCGTTGCGTCCGCCTGGGACCGCCTCGCGCTCGAGCAGGGTGACCCGGCGGCCCGCGCCGGCGAGGCGCAGCGCGGCGGACAGCCCGCCGAGCCCCGCCCCGACGACGACGACGTGGTCGGTGGGGCCGTCGACGGTGCGCACTGGTCAGACCTTCCGGGCGGTGGCTGCGACGACGAGGCCGTCGAGGACGGTACGGGCCTCCGGCGTGACCTCCGCGCCGTCGAGTGCGTGCTGCGCCTCGTGCACCAGCGAGGCGACGAGCTGCTCGACCCGGTCCAGGGCCCCCGTGTCGACGATCACGTCGCGCAGCACCTCGACGCCCTGCGGGTCGAGTCGCGGGTCGCCCAGGTGCCGCCGTACGGCGGCCGCCTGGGCCGGGGTCGCCCGCTCCAGCGCGTACGCGACGAGGACGGTGCGCTTGCCCTCGCGCAGGTCGTCGCCCGCGGGCTTGCCGGTCTCGGCCGGGTCGCCGAACACCCCGAGCACGTCGTCGCGCAGCTGGAACGCCTCGCCCAGCGGCAGGCCGTACGCGGAGTAGGCGTGAAGCAGCTGCTGCGGGGCCCCGGCCAGGGTGCCGCCGAGCAGCAGCGGGTGCTCGATGGAGTACTTGGCGCTCTTGAACCGGATCACGGTGCGGGCCCGCTCGGCGGTGCCGCCCGCGGGTGTGGTGCCGAGCGCCTGCTCGAGCATGTCGAGGTACTGCCCGCCCATCAGCTGGGTGCGCATCAGGTCGAATACCGGCCGTCCCCGGCGGACGGCCTCCTCGGGCAGGCCGCAGGAGCTGAGCAGCTCGTCGGCCCAGCTCAGGCACAGGTCGCCGATGAGGATCGCCGCGGCCTCCCCGAAGCGCTCGGGCGACCCGGTCCACGACGAGCCCCGGTGCAGCTCGGCGAACCGCCGGTGGACCGCCGGCATGCCGCGCCGGGTGTCCGAGCCGTCCATGACGTCGTCGTGGATCAGCGCCGCGGCCTGGAACAGCTCCAGCCCGGTCGCCGCGCGCACGATCTCGTGCTGGTCGGGCCGGCCGGCCCCGCGCCAGCCCCAGTAGCAGAACGCCGGACGTAGCCGCTTGCCGCCGTGCACCAGGTCGCTGACCGCCTCGGCCATCGGCGTCAGGTCGGTGCTGACCTGCTCGAGGAGCTCGGCCTGGTGGGCCAGGAAGTCGTCGAGGATCTTCTGCACCCGGGACCGCAGGTCCTCGGCGTCGAGCGGCGCGGCGGCTGTCGTCACGGCGCCGAGCCTAGGCGAGCGGTCGCCTCCGGGCAGGTCGAGCGCGACCTTGCTGGCGGCGGCGCGCCGGGGGTCTGTCGCGCCTGGCTGCGTCCGAGATGCGGGACCGGCCTCCCGCGGAGCGGATGGCGTCCTACCCTCGGAGCGTGACCCTGGGGCTGCCGTCGACGATGCCGGGTGGTGCGCACACCATCCGCGAGCTGCTCGCGTCCGGCCGTCGCTCCTACTCCTTCGAGTTCTTCCCGCCCAAGACCGACGAGGGCGAGGCGCTGCTGTGGCGGGCGCTGCGCGAGCTGGAGTGCCTGAACCCGACGTTCGTCTCGGTCACGTACGGCGCCGGGGGCACGACCCGCGACCGTACGGTCCGGATCACCGGGCGGATCAGCGAGGAGACCACGCTCACCGCCGTCGGGCACCTCACCTGCGTGGGGTCGTCGGTCGAGGACCTGCGTGGCGTCGTGGGGTCATACGCCGACGCGGGCGTACGGAACGTGCTGGCCCTCCGCGGCGACCCGCCGGGCGGGCCGGGCTCGCCGTGGGTACCGCACCCCGAGGGGCTGACCCACGCCGACGAGCTGGTCCGGCTGGTCCGCAGCCTCGGCGACTTCTGCGTCGGCGTCGCGGCCTTCCCGGAGCGCCACCCAGAGTCGCCCGACCACGAGACCGACGCCCGGGTGCTGGGCGCGAAGGCCGAGGCGGGTGCGGACTTCGCGATCACCCAGTTCTTCTTCCGCGCCGACGACTACTTCGACCTGGTCGAGCGCTCCCGGCGCTACGGGTGCGAGATCCCTGTCGTGCCCGGGGTCATGCCGGTGACCAACGTGGCCCAGATCGAGCGCTTCGCCCAGCTCTCGGGCGCGGCCTTCCCGCCCGAGCTGGCCCGCCGGCTGCACGCGGTCGCCGACGACCCGGTGGCGGTGCGGGCGATCGGGGTCGAGGTCGCGACGGAGATGTGCGAGGAGCTGCTCGCGGGCGGCGCCCCCGGCCTGCACTTCTACACGCTGAACCGGTCGACGGCCACGCGCGAGATCTACGCGGGGCTGGGCCTGCACGTCGCGGCCTGAGCGCCCCCGCGATCATGAGACGCCAACGCGTCGGTGAGCCCGGGCACGTCGCATAATCGCCCTGCTGACGCTCGCGCCCCGGGGCCCGCCCCGGCATGATCGGCCCGTGAGCGAGCAGCGAGGCGTCACCGTGACCGGTACCGGCTCGGCGTCCGCGCCGCCGGACGTCGTCGTGCTCTCCCTCGGGGTCGAGGCGACCGCGTCGTCGGTGGAGTCGGTGCTCGCGCGGGCCACCGAGGCACAGGCCGCGCTGCGCCGCGCGCTGCTCGACGGCGGGGTCGCCGAGACCGACCTGCGCAGCGGCCAGACCTCGCTCTGGACCGACAACGGGCCCCAGGGCGCCGGCCCGGTGCGGCACACCGCCCGGCTGGGAACGCTGGCGACTGTCCGCGTGGTCGCCGACGCCGGCCGGGTGCTGGCCTCGGCGCTGGCCGCCGCCGGGGACGCCGCCCGGATGGACGGTATGACCTTCTCCCACTCCGACCCGGCAGCCCTGGCCGACGCCGCCAGGGACGAGGCCTTCGCCGACGCGGCCCGCAAGGCCCGACGGCTGGCCGCCCAGGCGGGCCGCGGGCTCGGCGAGGTCCTGTGGGTCGAGGAGGGATCCCGGCCACCCGCGCCGAGGCCGATGGGAGCGGCGCGGATGATGGCCGCCGCTGCCGAGGTCGCGGTCGACCCGGGACAGCAGGAGGTCGCTGCCGCCGTGACGGTCTGCTGGGCCTGGGACTGACCGGTCAGGCGGATAGCCTCCGTGGCGTGACCGTGCTGCCCGACCGCGACGGC
>DATHTV010000014.1:0-15262 GCA_035462845.1 Jiangellales bacterium | reverse complement strand
CCACGGCCGAGTCGACACCGAGGTCGCGGGTCATGAAGCGGTCCTCGATCATCGCGAGCACCAGCGCGGTGGTGCCGACCTTGAGGTACGTCGACACCTCGGCGAGGTTGGCGTCGCCGATGATCACGTGCAGGCGGCGGTAGCGCTCGGGGTCGGCGTGCGGCTCGTCCCGCGTGTTGATGATCGGCCGCTTGAGGGTCGTCTCGAGGCCCACCTCGACCTCGAAGAAGTCGGCCCGCTGGCTGAGCTGGAAGCCGTGCTCGCGGCCGTCCTGCCCGATCCCGACCCGCCCGGCGCCGGCGACCACCTGCCGGCTCACGAAGAACGGCGTCAGGTGCCGGACGATGTCGGCGAAGGGCGTCTGCCGCGACATCAGGTAGTTCTCGTGGCAGCCGTACGAGGCGCCCTTGTTGTCGGTGTTGTTCTTGTACAGCAGGATCTGCGGCCCGGCGAAGGACAGCTGCGCGAGCCGGGCCGCCTCCGCCATCACCCGCTCCCCCGCCTTGTCCCAGCGCACGGCGTCGCGCGGCGAGGTGACCTCCGGCGAGGAGTACTCCGGGTGCGCGTGGTCGACGTACAGCCGGGCGCCGTTGGTGAGGATGACGTTGGCGAGCCCGATCTCCTCGTCGGTGAGCTGGGTCGGGTCGGCCAGGTCGCGCTGGATCTCGAAGCCGCGGGCGTCGCGGAGCGGGTTCTCCTCCTCGAAGTCCCAGTGCGCCCGCCGCGCCCGGGCGAGCGCGGCCGCGTACGCGTTGACCACCTGCGAGGAGGTGACCATGGAGTTGGCGGCAGGGTTGCCCGGAACCGAGATGCCGTACTCCGTCTCGATCCCCATCACGCGGCGCACGCCCATGGGTCGAGGGTACGGCGCGGCGGCCCCGCGGTACGGCCGGAGGTACCGCTAGAGGTACTGCCCGGTGTTGGCCACCGTGTCGATGGAGCGCCCGGCCTCGGTGCCCTGCTTGCCGGAGACGAGCGTGCGGATGAAGACGATCCGCTCGCCCTTCTTGCCGGAGATCCGCGCCCAGTCGTCGGGGTTGGTGGTGTTGGGCAGGTCCTCGTTCTCCTTGAACTCGTCGAGGCAGGCCGAGAGCAGGTGCTGGACCCGGATCCCCTTCTGGCCGGTCTCGAGGAACTCCTTGATCGCGGACTTCTTGGCCCGGTCGACGATGTTCTGGATCATGGCCCCGGAGTTGAAGTCCTTGAAGTACAGGACCTCCTTGTCGCCGTTGGCGTAGGTGACCTCGAGGAAGCGGTTGTCCTCCGTCTCGGAGTACATGCGCTCGACCGCCCGCTGCCGCATCGCCTCGACGGTCGCCTGGCGGTCCCCGCCGTGCTCGCGCAGGTCGTCGTCGTGCAGGGGCAGGTCGGAGGTGAGGTACTTGCTGAAGATGTCCCGGGCAGCCTCGGCGTCGGGCCGCTCGATCTTGATCTTCACGTCGAGCCGGCCCGGGCGCAGGATCGCCGGGTCGATCATGTCCTCGCGGTTGGACGCGCCGATCACGATGACGTTCTCCAGCGACTCCACGCCGTCGATCTCGGAGAGCAGCTGCGGGACGATGGTGTTCTCGACGTCGGAGGAGACACCGGATCCGCGGGTGCGGAAGAGCGAGTCCATCTCGTCGAAGAAGACGATGACGGGCGTGCCCTCGGAGGCCTTCTCCCGCGCCCGCTGGAACACCAGCCGGATGTGGCGCTCGGTCTCGCCGACGTACTTGTTCAGCAGCTCCGGGCCCTTGATGTTGAGGAAGAAGGACTTGCCCTCGGCCCGGCCGGTGCGCTCGGCGACCTTCTTGGCCAGCGACGAGGCCACGGCCTTGGCGATGAGGGTCTTGCCGCAGCCCGGCGGGCCGTAGAGCAGGACGCCCTTGGGAGCCCTCAGCTGGTGCTCGGCGAAGAGCTCCTGGTGGACGTACGGGAGCTCGACGGCGTCGCGGATCTGCTCGATCTGGCGCCCGAGGCCGCCGATGTCCGCGTAGGCGATGTCGGGGACCTCCTCGAGGATCAGCTCCTCGACCTCGCTCTTCGGGATGCGCTCGTAGACGAAGCCCGAGCGGGGCTCCAGGAGCAGGGAGTCCCCGGACCGCACCACCTGGTCGCGGAGCGGTTCCGCGAGGCGCACGACCTTCTCCTCGTCGGTGTGGCCGAGGACCAGGGCCCGCTCGCCGTCGGCGAGCAGCTCCTTGACCATGACCACCTCGCCGACCCGCTCGTACGCCAGGGCCTCGACGACGTTCAGCGCCTCGTTGAGCATGACCTCCTGCCCCGGCCGCAGCGCCTCCGCGTCGACGTCGGGGCTGACCACGACGCGCAGCTTGCGCCCGCCGGTGAACACGTCGACCGACCCGTCCTCCCAGCGGGACAGGAAGACGCCGAAGCCGGCCGGCGGCTGGGCCAGCCGGTCGATCTCCTCCTTGAGCGTGAGGATCTGCTCCCGCGCCTCGCGCAGGGTGCCGGCCAGCCGGTCGTTCTGGGCGGTCACGGACGCCAGCTGGGCCTGCGCCTCGGCCAGCCGCTCGTCCAGCAGGCGGGTCTGCCGCGGGGTCTCGGCCAGCTTGCGCCGCAGCGCCGTGACCTCCTGCTCCAGCACCGAGACCTGGTAGGCCAGGTCGTCGGCCGCGCGCTGGGGCCGACCGGTGCTGCCGTCGTCAGCCGACACGGGTCCTCACCTCCGGTCCGAGCGGGGTCGTGCTCCGACCCTACCCGCGCCGCGCCGTCACGCCAGGGCTGCGCCGCCCCGCGCGGTCGGTGTGGCGCGGCTCACCCGACGGCCGGGCGCCAGTCGTCGCCGTACGCCCCGGGCGCCGGGCGCCGCCGCCGGGTCGGAGCGGTGACGCCGGGGGCGAGCCGCCGGGCGCTGACCAGGAAACCGGTGTGGCCGATCATCCGGTGGTCGGGCCGCACCGCGAGCCCCTCCACGTGCCAGGTGCGGATCATCGACTCCCAGGAGGCCGGCTCGGTGAAGCCGCCGTGTTCCCGCAGCGTCTCGACGGTGCGGGCCAGCTGGGTCGTCGTGGCCACGTAGACGCACACGACCCCGCCCGGGACGAGCGCGTCCGCGACCGCGTCCACGCACTCCCACGGCGCCAGCATGTCCAGGACGACGCGGTCGACCTCCCGGTCGTCCAGCTCCTCGGCGAGGTCGCCCACCGTCAGCCGCCAGGTCGAGGGCGGGGCACCGAAGAACTTCTCGACGTTGCGGCGCGCCACCGCCGCGAAGTCCTCCCGCCGCTCGTACGAGTGCACGCTGCCGCTCGGCCCGACGGCCCGCAGCAGCGAGCAGGTGAGGGCCCCGGACCCGACCCCGGCCTCGACCACGCGGGCTCCCGGGAACACGTCCGCCATCGCCACGATCTGGGCGGCGTCCTTGGGGTAGATCACGGCGGCGCCCCGGGGCATCGAGAGCACGAAGTCGCTCAGCAGCGGCCGCAGCGCGAGGTAGTCGGTGCCCCCCGTCGACGTCACGACGGTGCCCTCGGGCGCGCCGATCAGGGCGTCGTGCTGGAAGGACCCCCGGTGGGTGTGGAACGCCCGGCCCGCCTCGAGCGTGATGGTGTGGTGGCGCCCCTTGGGATCGGTCAACTGGACCTGGTCACCGGCCCGGAAGGGCCCGCGCCGCACGGCCGGCAGGGAGGCGTCGGAGCCGTCGGCGGCGGTGGCGCCGGTGGCGCCGGTGTCAGGCATGCGCGGCAGGGTAGTCAGGGCCGCGGTGGACGGGTCAGGTGGTCTCGAGCGCGGCCTCGACGTCGGCAGTGGTCAGCACCCCGTACACCGACCCCTGGGCGTCGACCAGGAGGTACTCGGGCGCCGGCGCGGCCTGCAGCGCGCGGGCCAGCGCCTCTCCCTCGAGGTCGGCCGCGAGCACGGACCGGCGGTCCAGGGTCCGGGCCAGCTGCCCGACCGCCACCCACGGCCGCCGCTCGGCGGGGGTCGCCGCGACGGCGGCCTCGTTGACGAGCGCCGTCGGCCGGCCGGCGGAGTCGACCACCACCAGGGCTGCCGCCCCGGACTCGGCGGCCCGGCGCAGCGCCTCGGCCAGCGGCACGTCCCCGGTCACCGGGACGGCGCGGCGGGCCAGGCGTCGCGCCGACAGCCGCGGCAGCCTGCTGCGTACCCGGGCGACGCCGAGCGCCTGGGTGGCGCCGCTCCACAGCAGGGCCGCGATGAGCACCGCCCACACGAGGACGACGGTGTCCGGCGCACCGCGCGCCAGCAGGAAGGGTGCCGCCACGACGGCGACGGCCAGCACCTGGCCCGCGCGCGCCGCGGCGACGGTGGCGCGGACCTCGTCCCCGGACGTCCGCCACAGCAGGGCTCGCAGCATGTGGCCGCCGTCCAGGGGCAGGGCGGGCAGCACGTTGAAGAGCCCCACGAGCAGGTTGGCCCGGGCCAGCCAGAGCAGGAGGAAGGACAGCACGCCGGGACCGAGGGGCTGGGCCGCCGCCCAGGCGAGCCCGGCCACGAGCAGGGAGCCGACCGGACCGGCCGCGGAGACGACGAAGTCCCGTCCCGGGGTCGGGGACTCCCGCTCGATCTCCGTGTAGCCGCCGAGGAAGTGCAGCGTGATGCCGCGGACCGGCAGGCCGAAGGAGCGCGCCGTCACCGCGTGGCTGATCTCGTGCAGGAGCACGGACACGTACAGGAGGACCGCGAACGCGGCCGACACGGCGTACGTGGCGAGGCCGCTGGTCCCCACCTGACGCTCGACGAAGGGCCCGAACCCCAGCGTGATCACCGCGACCACCAGGAACCAGCTGGGCCCCACGTGGACGGGGACGCCGCCGACCCGGCCCACGGTCAGCCGCCTCCCGGGGCGGGCGCCGCCGGGGCCGTGGGTCATGCGCCCCAGGCTAGGCGAGAGCGTGGCCGGCGGCTCCCCGCACGTCCGTCACCTGTGTCCGACCCCTCCCCTACAGTCGGCCGCATGACGACGACGAGCGATCACCCGGCCGCGGTCGACGGCCCCTCGCTCTCCCCGTCGCGGGCCGCCGACTTCATGGCCTGCCCGCTGCTGTACCGCTTCCGGGTGGTCGACCGGCTGCCCCAGCGCCCGAGCCAGGAGGCGGCGCGGGGCACGGTCGTCCACGCCGCCCTGGAGGCGCTGTACGACCTTCCTGCGGCCGAGCGGACGCCCGAGCGGGCGCAGGGACTCGTCCTGCCCGCCTGGCAGCGCGTACTCGAGGCCGAGCCGGTGCTGGCCGGGCTGTTCGACGACGACCCCGACGGCGCCGCAGAGGCGGAGTGGCTGGCGGGAGCGCGGTCGCTGGTGGTGCGCTACTTCGACCTCGAGGACCCCACCCGGCTGCAGCCGGCGGACCGGGAGCTGCTGGTCGAGACCGTGCTGGAGTCGGGGCTGCGGCTGCGCGGCTACGTGGACCGCCTGGACGTCGCGCCCGGCACCGGCGAGCTGCGGATCGTGGACTACAAGTCCGGGCGGGCGCCGACTCCCGGCTTCGAGCAGCGGGCCATGTTCCAGATGCGCTTCTACGCCCTGGTCCTCTGGCGACTGCGCGGGCGGGTGCCGCGCCAGCTGCAGCTCCTCTACCTCGGCAGCGGGGAGGTGCTGCGCTACGAGCCGGACGAGGCCGACCTGCGCGCGACCGAGCGCACCGTGGGCGCTCTCTGGCGGGCCATCGACCGGGCCACCCGGGAGGGGGACTGGCGGCCCAGTCCGAGCCGGCTGTGCGGCTGGTGCGACCACCAGGCGCTCTGCCCGGCCTTCGGCGGCACTCCCCCGCCGCTGCCCGAGGCACGCGGCGAGGAGGAGCCGCCGCGGACCCCTACCGTGGTGCCGTGACCGACGCCCCACCGCGATCCGGCCGCGGATGGCTGGGCTCCCACCCCCGCGCGGTGGACGCCCTGCTCGTCCTGGCCGTGGGCCTCGGCAGCCTCGTCCTGCTCGCGACCTACCGGGGCATCGGCGGCTACGACGACGCGGTCGGCTACCGGCGGGCCGACCTGGCGGGCGTGGCGCTGGTGCTCGCGCTGGCCCTCCCGCTCTGGTGGCGCCGCAGCCGGCCGCTCGCGGCGACGCTGGTCGTCGCCGCCGCGGCCTTCGGGCTCGGGATCCTGCTGTACGCGGCGCCCCTGGCCGGTGTCGCGATGCTGCTCGCCGGCTACGCCGCGGGGGCCTACGCCGGGTTCCGCAAGGGGCTGGCGGCGCTGGCCGCGATCAGCGCCTCGTCGTCGGCGTACCTGGTCTGGCTCGGCGTCCAGCACCCCGAGGTACCCGGAACCGACCCGGCCAGCATCCTGGTCAACGTCTTCGCCTTCGTCGCGGCCTGGGCGCTCGGTCGGGGGGTTCGCAACCGCCGCGCCTACACCGAGGAGCTGGTCCACCGCGCGGAGCGGCTCGAGCGCACCCGCGCGGCCGAGGTGCGGGCGGCCCTGGCCGAGGAGCGGGCCCGGATCGCGAGGGAGCTGCACGACGTGGTCGCACACCACGTCTCGGTGATGACCGTGCAGGCCGCGGCGGCCCGGCGCACGCTGGAGCGGGACCCGGTGCGCAGCTCCGAGGCCATGGCGGCGGTGGAGCACACGGGCCGCGACGCCCTGGCCGAGATGCGCCGCATCGTGGGGGTGCTGCGTGGACCCGAGCCCGACCCGCCCCGGCCGGGCATGGCTCCGCAACCCGGCCTGCAGGACCTCCCCGCGCTGGTCGGTCAGCTCCGCGACGCCGGCCTGGAGGTGGACACCCGCGTCGAGGGTGAGCGCCCACCCGTCCCGCCCGGCGTCGACCTGACCGCCTTCCGCGTGGTCCAGGAGGCGCTCACCAACACGCTCAAGCACGCCGGCCCCACCCGAGCCGAGGTGAGCGTCCGGTATCTGCCAGGGGAGCTGTCCGTGCGGGTCGTCGACGACGGCCGCGGGCTCGCCGCCGGCCTGGACGGGCACCGGCCGGGTCACGGCCTGCTCGGCATGCGCGAACGCGTCGCGCTCTACGGTGGCACGCTGCACGTCGGCCCGCGGGACGGCGGCGGCTTCGACGTCCGCGCCCACATCCCCATCCTGCAGGCGAGCCGGTGACCGGCTCCGCGCGCCCCGGACGGCCGCCCGTCCGTGTGCTCCTGGTCGACGACCAGCCGCTGCTGCGGACCGGGTTCCGCATGATCCTGGAGGCGGAGCCGGACATCGCCGTCGTCGGTGAGGCGGCCGACGGCGTCGCGGCCGTCGACGACGCGCGGGCGCTGCAGCCGGACGTGGTCGTCATGGACGTCCGGATGCCTCACATGGACGGGGTCGAGGCGACCCGTCGGATCACCGGCGCCGAGCGCAGCACGCGCCCCCGGGTGCTGGTGCTCACGACCTTCGATCTGGACGAGTACGTCGTGGAGGCGCTCCGCGCCGGTGCGAGCGGGTTCCTGCTCAAGGACGTGCCGGCCGAGGACCTCGTCGACGCGGTCAAGGTCGTCGCCCGTGGTGACGCCGTCGTATCCCCCGCCGTCATGCGACGGCTGCTCGACCGGTTCGCGTCCCGGCTCCCCGGGACCGACGAGCCGACACCGGCGCTGCTCGAGTCGCTGACCGACCGGGAGCGCCAGGTGCTCACCCTCGTCGCCCGGGGGCGCTCCAACGCGGAGATCGCCGCCGACCTGGTCGTGTCCGAGACGACGGTCAAGTCGCACGTGGGCAACGTGCTGATGAAGCTGGGCCTGCGGGACCGGGTCCAGGCTGCCGTGTACGCGTACGAGAGCGGCCTCGTCCGGCCCGGAGCGCTGTAGGCCCTCAGGGTCAGGCTCGCCCGGGAGGAGGATGCGGGGAGCGTCACCCCCTCCCCCGGGCGGAGCGCGCGGACTCGCCCGGGGGCCGATTCCCACCGGCCGTCCGGCGCCTACCGTCGAGAGCCCGACCACTGGAGACATCGTGACCACCAACCCCACCGCACCGGGTGCGCCCGCCGCGGACGCCCCGGTCCCGGCAGCCCGGGCCGTCGACCTGACCAAGGTGTACGGCGAGGGCGAGACGCGGGTGGTCGCGCTCGACTCGGTCAGCGTGGAGTTCGGCCGCGGCCGGTTCACCGCCAACATGGGCCCCTCCGGGTCCGGCAAGTCCACGCTCATGCACTGCATGGCAGCCCTGGACGCCGCGACCGCCGGCCAGGTCCTCATCGGCGACGTCGACCTCACCCGGCTCGGCGACCGCGAGCTCACCCGGCTGCGGCGTGACCGCGTGGGCTTCGTCTTCCAGGCGTTCAACCTCGTGCCGACGCTCACCGCGCGGGAGAACATCACGCTCCCGCTGGACATCGCGGGACGCAAGCCGGACCAGGAGTGGTTCGACCACGTGATCTCCACGGTGGGTCTCGGTGACCGACTGGACCACAAGCCCAGCGAGCTCTCCGGCGGTCAGCAGCAGCGGGTGGCCTGCGCGCGCGCCCTGGTCAGCCGTCCCGAGATCGTGTTCGCCGACGAGCCCACCGGCAACCTCGACTCGCACTCGGGGGCCGAGGTGCTCTCCTTCCTGCGCCGCTCCGTCCGCGAGTTCGGCCAGACCGTCGTCATGGTGACCCACGATCCCGGCGCCGCCTCGTACTCCGACCGGGTGCTCTTCCTCGCCGACGGCCGCATCGTGTCCGAGATGCCGGACCCCACCGCCGAGTCCGTGCTCGAGCGGATGAAGCACTTCGACGCGAGGGGCGAGGTGGCCTGAGGTGCTGCGTGCGGCGCTCAAGAGCCTGTTCGCCCGGAAGCTGCGACTGCTGCTGTCCGGCTTCGCCGTCGTCCTCGGGGTTGCCTTCGTGGCCGGCACCCTGATCTTCACCGACACCCTCGAGAGCAGCTTCGAGGAGATCTTCACGCAGACCACCCCCGACGTCGTCGTCCGGCCCGAGACCACGTCGGTGGGGGCGGGGGCCTTCACCGGCGCCGACGCCCGGACCGTGCCGGCCGCCCTGGTCGGCGAGCTCGCGGCCCTGGACGGCGTGGCCCGCGCCGACGGCAACGTCTCGTCCCAGGGCGTGTACGTCATCGGCGCGGACGGCAAGGTGGTCGGGGCCAACGGCGCGCCAGGTATCGCCGTCAACTGGAACGACGCCCCGGCGGCCGACGGCAGCCAGGCCGTGGCGGTCGTCGACGGCCGGGTGCCCGAGCGGGAGGGCGAGGTGGCGCTGGACCTCAAGACCGCGGCCACGGCCGGCTACCAGGTGGGCGACACCGTGGCGCTGGTGACGACGGGCGAGCAGCCCCAGCTGTCCGCGGAGCTCGTGGGGACCGTCCGCTTCGGCAGCACGGGCAACCTCGTCGGCGCCACGCTGACAGTGTTCGAGACCGAGGCCGCGCAGGACCTCTTCCTCGGGGGCGCGGACGTCTTCACCGACGTCGCCGTGACGACGCAGGACGGCACCACCGCGGACGAGGTGGCTGCGGAGGTGGCGCCGCTGCTGCCGGAGGGGGTCGAGGCCCGGGTCGGGGAGGAGGTGGCGGAGGAGAACCAGACGGCGCTGCAGGAGGGCCTGAGCTTCATCAACACCTTCCTGCTCGTGTTCGCCTTCATCGCCCTGTTCGTCGGGGGGTTCCTCATCCTCAACACGTTCGCGATCCTCGTCGCCCAGCGCACCCGCGAGCTCGCCCTCTACCGGGCGCTCGGCGCCAGTCGGCAGCAGGTCACGCGCTCGGTCCTGCTCGAGGCGCTGATCACCGGTGTCCTCGCCGCCACGACGGGTCTCGTGCTGGGCTTCGTGCTCGCTCAGGCCCTCAAGGCGCTGTTCGGCGTGATCGGGCTCGAGCTGGGTGACGCCCCGCTGGTCTTCCGCCCCGGGACCGCCGTGGCGGCGTACGCCATCGGTGTGCTCGTGACCATGCTCGCGGCCTACTTCCCGGCGCGCCGGGCGGCCAAGGTCCCGCCGGTGGCGGCGATGCGCGACGACGTGAGCATCCCGACCTCCTCGCTGCACCGGCGCTCGCTGCAGGGTGGCGTGCTCCTGGTCCTCGGCGCGATCGGCATGGCCCTCGGCCTCGCCGGGACCGGCTCCGGCTCGGTCCCGCTGTGGCTGCTCGGCGCCGGTGTCGTGGCCGTGCTGGTGGGCGCCGCGGAGATCGCGCCGGTCGTCGGCCCGCCCGTGGTGCGGGTGCTCGCCGCGCCCTACCCACGGCTGTTCGGGACGACGGGGCGGCTGGCCCGGGAGAACGCGCAGCGCAACCCGCGGCGCACCGCCGCGACGGCCTCGGCGCTGATGATCGGCCTGGCGCTGGTGACGACCTTCGCGATCCTCGGGGCGTCGGCCAGCGACAGCATCGACCGCATCGTCGACGACGGCCTGGATGCCGACTACGTGGTGTCCAACGCCGTCCAGGTGCCGTTCTCGACCAGCGTCGCCGCCGACGTGGCCGCCGTGGACGGGGTCGCGGAGGTCGCGGCCTACCGAGCCGGCTTCGGGCAGGTGGACGGTGAGGACACGTTCCTCGCGGCCTTCGAGCCGGCCCCGATGCTCAGGGCGATCGGCCTCCGGTCGGTCGACGGCGACCTCGGGTCACTGGAGGACGGCTCCGTGCTCGTCTCGGAGGACCGTGCCGACGCCGACGGGCTCGCCCTCGGGGACACCCTCGAGCTCACCCTCCCGGCCGGGTCGCAGGAGCTCGAGGTCGTCGGCGTCTACGCCGACAGCCAGCTGGTGGGCGCCACGCTCGTCGTCGCCCCGGAGACCCTCGAGCAGGGCGGGGTCACGCCGGCGGACAACCTGGTCTACGTCACGCGGGAGGCTGACGCCGACCCCGAGGCCGTCACCGCGGGGCTCGAGGAGGCGCTGGCCGGCCTGCCGACGGTCACGCTCAAGGACCAGGACGCCTTCGCCGCCGAGCAGCGGGCCCCGGTCGACCAGCTGCTGGCCATCGTCTACGCGCTGCTGGGCCTGGCGATCGTCATCGCGGCCCTCGGCATCGTCAACACGCTGGCGCTGTCGGTGATCGAGCGGACCCGCGAGGTCGGCCTGCTCAGAGCGGTCGGCATGAGCCGGCGCCAGCTGCGCACCATGGTGCGACTGGAGGCGGTCGCGATCTCGGTGCTCGGGGCGCTGCTCGGCGTCGTGCTGGGCCTCGCGTTCGGCGTGAGCCTCCAGCGGGCGATCGCCGACCAGGGCATCGAGGTCCTCACCATCCCCTGGGTTCAGCTCGTGCTCTTCGTGGTCGCCGCCGGCCTGGTCGGGGTGTTGGCGGCGGTGTGGCCGGCCCGCCGGGCCGCCCGGCTCGACGTGCTGCGGGCCGTCACGACGGAGTAGACCGGAGGCCCCGCCTCGAATGGTCCGATACGGGCCGAGGCGGGGCCGGCTCGGGCCGAGCCGCTTCCCTCAGGCGGGGGTCGCCTCGGCGGTCGGGTCGTACGCGGCGGCGGATGGCCGGATGCGGCCGGCCCGGATGTCCTCGGCCCAGTGACAGGCGACGGTGTGGCCGGGGACGACCTCGCGCAGCGCGGGCCGCTCGTCGTGGCACCGGGTCGCCTGGCGGAACGGGCACCGGGTGTGGAAGCGGCACCCGCCCGGCGGGTTGGCAGGAGAAGGCAGGTCCCCGGCGAGCAGGATGCGCTCGCGGGTGTCCTCGACGAGCGGGTCCGGGATGGGGACGGCCGACATCAGCGCGATGGTGTACGGGTGGTAGGGCTGGGCGTAGAGGTCCTCCGAGCCGGCCTGCTCGACGATGGTGCCGAGATACATCACCGCGACGACGTCGGAGATGTGCCGGACCACGGCGAGGTCGTGGGCGATCACCAGGTAGGTCAGCCCCAGCCGGTGCTGGAGCTCCTCGAGGAGGTTGACCACCTGGGCCTGGATCGACACGTCCAGGGCCGACACCGGCTCGTCGGCGATGATCAGCTCGGGCTCCAGCGCGATCGCCCGGGCGATCCCGATGCGCTGCCGCTGACCACCGGAGAACTCGTGCGGATACCGGGAGGCGGCCGAGGCAGGCAGACCGACCACGTCGAGCAGCTCGCGCACGCGGGCGGAGCGGTCCCCGGAGATGCCGTGCACCCGCATCGGCTCGGTGAGGATCGACGAGACGTTCTGCCGCGGGTCGAGGCTGGACATCGGGTCCTGGAAGACCATCTGCATCCGCCGCCGGGTCCGGCGCATCTCCTCGGCCCCGAGGTCCTGCAGGTCGACGCCGTCGAACACGACCCGGCCGCCCGTGGGCTCCACCAGGCGGAGGACGGCACGGCCGAGGGTGCTCTTGCCGCAGCCGGACTCCCCGACCAACCCGACGGTCGCCCCCCGCGGCACGGCGAGGTCGACCCCGTCGACGGCCCGGACCGCGCCGACCTGGCGTTCCAGGATGACGCCCGAGGTGATCGGGAAGTGGACCTCGAGGTCGTGCAGGGCCAGCAGCGGCGCCTCGCCCGAGGCGCCGCCGGGTCCGGCGGCCGTCGGGCCCGGCGTGGCGTCGGCGGTCACGACGGCTCCTCCTCCGGGTCGGGGACGACGCTCGCGGGCGGGACGACGGCGGGGTTGGGGGATGCCTCCCCCTCGGCCAGCGGGTTGACGCAGCGCAACGACCGGTCGTCGGTGACCTCGAGCGGGGGTGGCTGCCCGGTGCACGCGTCGACCCGGTGGGCGCACCTCGGCGCGAACGCGCAGCCCTTGACCCACGGAAGGGTGTCGGTGGGCGACCCGGGGATCGGGCGCAGTGGCTCCCCCCGGGGTGCGTCCAACCGCGGGACCGAGCCGAGCAGGCCACCGGTGTAGGGGTGGCGCGGGTCCGCGAACAGCGGGCGCCGCGGCGCCGACTCCACCACCCGCCCGGCGTACATGACGTGGACGGTGTCGCACAGCCCGGCCACGACCCCGAGGTCGTGGGTGATGAGGACCAGGCTCGTCCCCGACCCCGTGACCAGCTCCCTGAGCAGCTCCAGGATCTGCGCCTGGATGGTGACGTCCAGGGCCGTGGTCGGCTCGTCGGCGATGAGCAGCCGGGGCCGGCAGGCCAGAGCCATCGAGATCAGTGCCCGCTGCCGCATCCCGCCGGACAGCTGGTGGGGGTAGTCCTTGAGCCGGCGCTCGGGGTCGGGGATGCCGACCCGGTGCAGCAGATCGGCCGCCTGCGCCCGCGCGGCCTCGCCGTGCAGGTCCTGGTGGCGCTCGAGGACCTCGGTGACCTGCACGCCGATGGGGACGACCGGGTTCAGGGAGGACATCGGGTCCTGGAAGACCATCGCGATGTCCCGCCCGCGGATGTCGCGCATGCGGTCCTTGGGCAGGGTCAGCAGGTCGTCGTCGTCGAAGCGGACTTCGCCGCCCACCCGGACGCCGCGCGGGGGCAGCAGGCCCATGATCGCGAGCGAGGTGACGCTCTTGCCGCTGCCGGACTCCCCGACGAGGCCGACGGTCTCCCCCGGGCGCACCTGGAAGGACACGCCGTCGACGGCGTGCACGTCGCGCCGGTCCTTGCGGGTGAACGTGACCGACAGGTCCCGCACGTCGAGCAGTGGACCCGTCCCGGCGCTCATCGGCGGTACTTCGGGTCGAGGGCCTCGCGCAGCCGCTCGCCGAGCAGCGTGAAGCCCAGCGCGGCGATGACGATGGCGATGCCGGGGAAGAACGCGAGGTGCGGCGCGCTCGCCAGGTAGCGCTGGGTGCTCGCCAGCATCCGCCCCCACTCCGGCACGCTGGGGTCGGCGCCGCCGAGCCCGAGGAAGGACAGGGCGGCGGCCTCGATGATCGCGGTGGCCAGGGTCAGCGTGCCCTGGACGATGACCGGGCTGACCGAGTTGGGCAGGACGTGGCCGAGCATGATCGAGCGGCGGCGGACGCCGAGGGACTGCGCCGCCAGCACGTAGTCGGCCTCCCGCTGCGCCAGCATCTGCCCGCGCAGCAGGCGGGCGAAGATGGGGACGTTGATGGCCGCGATCGCGATCATCACCGACAGCAGGCTGGGGCCCATGACCGCGGCGATCGCGATGGCGAGCAGCAGCCCGGGGATCGCCAGCATGACGTCGACGAGCCGCATGACGACGGTGTCGACCTTGCCGCCGAACGCGCCGGCCAGGAAGCCCATGAACAGGCCCAGGCTCATTCCGAGCAGCAGGGACACGACCCCGACGAGCAGGGACTGCCGGGCGCCGTAGACGACCCGGCTGAACTCGTCGCGGCCCAGCTCGTCGAGCCCGAACCAGTGCTCGGCGGACGGGCCGGGGATGTTGGTGGGGGTGATCGTCCCCGCACCCGGCTGCGCGTCCGGCGCGTACGGCGCGATGAGCGGGGCGAACAGCGCCACCAGCACGAAGAAGGCGATGAGAACGAAGCCGATGATGGCGACCGGGTCCCGGCGCAGCCGCTTCCACGCCTCGCGCCCGAGGCTCCCCCCGGTCTCCTCGCCGACCCGTTTGCTCTCGGTCTCGGCCTCGATCTCCGCCAGGCTCATCGGACCCTCACCCTCGGGTCGATCAGGCCGTAGGAGATGTCCACGGCCAGGTTGACCAGGACGTACACCGCGGCGATCACCAGGATGAAGCCCTGGAGCACCGCGTAGTCGCGGAACGAGATCGCCTGGTACACGAAGCTGCCCACGCCGGGGAAGCCGAAGACGGTCTCGGTGAGGATCGCGCCGGAGAAGAGCAGGCCGGCCTGGAGCCCTATGACGGTGACGACCGGGAGCAGCGCGTTGCGCAGCACGTGCCGCCGGGTGATGGTGCGGCCGAGCAGACCCTTGGCCTCGGCGGTGCGGA
The DNA here is from genome assembly GCA_035462845.1 of Jiangellales bacterium. GTDB lineage: Bacteria > Actinomycetota > Actinomycetes > Jiangellales > Jiangellaceae > DASTQL01. Next base: position 613 of record DATHTV010000014.1, on the reverse strand, counting down.
CGTAGTCCTCGTTGACGACGTCGAGGACGCTGGCCCGGGTGATGCGCACGATGATCGCCAGGGGGATGGAGCCCAGCGCGATCGCGGGGAGGATGAGGTGCTGGACCGCGTCCCAGGTGGCCGCCGGGTTGCCGGTGACGATGCCGTCCAGCACGTAGAAGCCGGTCGGGTGCTCGGCGTCGACCCGGGGGTCCTGGCGACCGGCCGTGGGCAGCCAGCCGAGCTGCACCGCGAACACGTACTTGAGGATGTACGCGAGGAAGAACACCGGGATCGCCACCCCCAGCAGCGACGCCGAGACGGTGACGCTGTCCAGCCAGCTGCCGTAGCGGCGCGCGGCGAAGTAGCCGAGCGGGATCCCGATCACGATGGCGAAGGTCAGGGCGGCCAGCGCGAGCTCGATCGTGGCCGGGAAGGTCCGCAGCATCTCCTCGACCACCGGCCGGTTGGTGCGGACGCTGTTGCCGAAGTCGAACTGGACCGCCCGCCCCAGGAAGGACAGGTACTGCTGCCAGGGCGGGCGGTCCAGCCCGTAGAGCCGTTCGATCTGCGCGATCGCCTCCGGCGTCGCCCGCTCCCCCAGCAGGGCGATGGCGGTGCCTCCCGGCAGCGC
>DATHTV010000013.1:0-11072 GCA_035462845.1 Jiangellales bacterium | reverse complement strand
GGCGGCGTCGCTACGGCTCGCCCTCGCCGCCGAGCAGGACCCGCTGGCCAGGTCGCGGCTCCTCCCGGCCGTGGCCGAGGTCGCCGTGGTCGTTAGCGACCTCGATGCGGCGTCGCGGGCCGCCGAGGAGCTGGAGGGCGTCGCCTCCCCGGACGGCACGACCGGCCTGGAGGCGGCCGCGCTGTCCACGCGCGGCGCGGTGCTGCTGGCCTCCGGTGACCACGATGCGGCGCTCGTCCGGCTCCGGCGCGCCCTGCAGGCCTGGCACGCGCTCGGCGCGCCGTTCGAGGTGGCGCGCGTGCGGCTGATGCTGGCCCGGGCGTACGAGGCGCTGGGAGACCACGACGCGGCCGCCCTCGACCGCGAGGTCGCGGCGGTCGAGCTCGCCCGGCTCGGTGCCCGCTCGCCGGTCGACGAGCCACCACCCGCCCGGTCCGACGGCCTCACCGCCCGCGAGGCCGAGGTGCTCCGCCTGGTCGCCACCGGCCGGTCGAACCAGCAGATCGCCGACGAGCTCGTCCTCAGCGTCCGCACCGTGGAGCGCCACCTGGCGACGGTGTACCAGAAGCTCGGCCTGCACGGTCGCAACGCCCGGGCCGCCGCGGTCTCGTACGCGCTGAGGGCGTCGAGCGATACCCCCGCAGGCCGTTCGCGTCCGTAGCCGACCCCGCCGCGGATGCGTGGCCGATTGCGTAGTCGGTTGCGTGCCGGCGCGCAGGACGGCGGTGTCGCCCGCTCCTAGCGTCGAGGCAGCCGAGGCTCGCCGGTCGCTCCGGCCTCCGGCGGGCCACCGGCACCGACCGCGACGAGGGAGGGGCCATGTCCACCACGACCATCGGCACATCGCCACGTACTCAGGAGGCAGCAGCGCACGGCACGCCCGAGGCGGAGGCGGTGGCCACGCTTGTCGTGGCCTTCGCCGCCGACCCGGTGATCCGCTGGCTGCTCCCGGGGGGTCGCAGCTACCTCGACGGGTTCACCGAGCTGGTGCGGCTGGTGAGCCGCGCTGCCTTCGCCGCCGGCACGGCCGACTGCGCCCCGGGGACCGCAGGCGCCGCGGTCTGGCTGGCACCGGGCACCTCGTTGCCCGACGAGGAGGCAGGGGAGATCCTGGGCCGGTCGGTCGCGGAGCACCACCAGGCGGACGCCTTCTCGCTGCTGGAGCGGATGGACGAGCAGCACCCCACCGAGCCGCACTGGTACCTGCCCTTCATCGGCGTGGACCCGGGCCGGCAGGGACGGGGACACGGCTCGGCCCTGCTCCGGATCGGTCTGGCCCGCTGCGACCGTGACGGGTTGCCGGCGTACCTGGAGGCCAGCTCGCCCCGCAACAGGGCGCTGTACGAGAGGCACGGCTTCGAGACCGTCGCGGAGATCCGCGTCGCCGACTCGCCGCCGCTGTGGCCGATGTGGCGTCCCGCGCGCTGACGTCGACCGTGACCGGATCTCAGGAGTGGAGGACACCATGACCACCGACGTCGAACGGGCGCAGGGTGCTGAAGCGGCGATCAGCGAGGTCACGCCGGCGCAGTCGTACGAGGAGTTCTTCGGGCCGGCGATCTTCGACCCGCTGGCGACCGTGACCCTGCGGCACGCCGCGCCACGTCCCGGGGAGCGGGTCCTGGACCTCGCCTGTGGGACGGGCATCGTGACCCGGCGGGTGGCCGCCGCGGTCGGGCCCGACGGGCGGGTGCTCGGGCTGGACGTCAACCCCGCGATGCTCGCGGAGGCGGCCTCCCGCCCGCGCCCGCCCGGTGCACCGGTCGAGTGGCGGCAGGGCGACGCGGTGCGGGCGGACCTGTCCGGTGAGGAGTTCGACCTGGTCGTCTGCCAGCAGGGGCTCCAGTTCTTCACCGACCGGTCCGCCGGGGTCCGGCTGATGCGCCGTTGCCTCGCTCCGGGCGGGCGCGCGGTTGTCGCCGTGTGGCGCGGCCTGGAGGTGCACCCGCTCTACCGCGCCCTGGCCGACGCGGAGCTGCCGCACCTGGTCTCCCTCGGCGCGGACGTGACCCTGGCCGACCTCGAGGCGCCGTTCTCGCTCGGTGACGCCGACGAGCTGCGTCGCCTCGTCGAGGAGGCCGGCTTCGAGCACGTCACGCTCGCCGAGACCACGATCGAGGCCCGTTTCCCGACCCCGGAGCGGTTCGTGGAGCGCATGGAGTACGCGTACGCCGCGGTCATCCCGGCCTTCGCGGCGGACGCGTCGGCGTTCGCGGACTACCTCGGCCGCATCACCCGGGCCACCCGCGACATCGTGGCGGAGCACGTCCGCGGGAACCACGTCGTCGTCCCGATGCACACCCGCCTGGTCGTCGCCCGCGCCTGAGCCCGGCCCGTACGGTGGCGGCATGCGTGCCGTCGTCGTCACCGCTCCCGGCGGGCCCGAGGTCCTGGAGTGGGGCGAGGTCCCCGATCCGGAGCTCGGTCCCGGCGAGGTGCTCGTCGAGGTGGCCGCCTCGGCGGTCAACCGGGCCGACCTGCTGCAGCGGCAGGGGCTCTACCCCCCGCCGCCGGGGGCGTCGGAGGTCCTCGGCCTCGAGTGCTCGGGCACCATCGCCGCCGTCGCCGAGGACGTCCGGGAGTGGTCGGTCGGCGACGAGGTCTGCGCCCTGCTCGCCGGTGGCGGGTACGCCGAGCGGGTGGCGGTGCCGGCCGGCCAGCTGCTGCCCGTACCTGCGGAAGTGGACCTGCTCACGGCCGCCGGGCTCCCGGAGACCGCGTGCACGGTCTGGAGCAACGTCTTCATGGTCGCCGCGCTCCAGCCCGGCGAGTGGCTCATCGTGCACGGCGGCACCGGCGGGATCGGCACCATGGCGATCCAGCTGGCCAGAGCCCTCGGGGCGCGGGTCGTGACGACGAACGGCTCGGCCGAGAAGTGCGCCCGCGCCCGGGAGCTCGGCGCCGACGTCGCCCTGGACTACCACGAGGACTGGGTGGCGGGAGTCCGGAAAGCGACGGGCGGCCACGGTGCCGACGTCGTGCTCGACCCGATGGGCGCCGCGTACCTCGGCCGCAACGTCGACGTCCTGGCCGTCAACGGCCGGCTCGTGGTCATCGGGCTGCAGGGCGGCCGGCGCGGCGAGCTCGACCTGGGCGCGCTGCTGGCCAAGCGCGGCGCGGTGATCGCGACAGCGCTGCGGTCGCGGCCCGTCGCCGAGAAGGCGTCCATCGTCGCGGCGGTCCGCGAGCACGTCTGGCCGCTGGTGGAGTCGGGCGACGTCCGGGTCGTCGTCGACCGCGTCGTGCCGATGGACGACGCCGCCGAGGCGCACCGCGTCGTCGAGTCCGGCGCGCACGTCGGCAAGGTGCTGCTCCGCCGCCCCGGGCTGCTCGGCTCCCACTGACCACGTTCACAACCTGCGCGGGGCCATCACGAGGCGTCGTCGCCTGGCGATGGCCTCACGAGCCTGGCGGTGGCCCGTCGCGAGGCTCGTCGCCGAGGCTCGTCGCCGGACGCTCAGTGCGTGAGCTCGGCCAGCCCGGCCAGCAGGGCGTCGACGTCGGTGCGGTCGTTGTAGTGGACCAGCCCCGCCCGGACGGCTCCGCCGCTGTCCCGGATGCCGAGCGCGCCGGTGAGCTCCCACGCGTACATGTGCCCGGACCACACGTTCACCTTGGCCGCCGCCAGGTGCGCGGCGACCTCGGCCGGCGCGCGGCCCGCCACCTGGAAGAACACCGTCGCCGTACGTCGCGCGGGACGCCCGATCAGCTCGACGCCGGGCAGGTCGGCCAGGCCTGCGAGCAGCTGTACGAGCAGCTCCTGCTCGTACGACTCGACCGAGCTCATCGAGGTGAGCACCCGCTCGCGGCGGGAGCCGGCGGCGGTGTCGTCGAGCGCGGCCAGGTGGTCGACGGCGGCGACCAGGCCGGCGAAGTCGGCGAACGGTGCGGTGCCGGTCTCGAAGCGCTCCGGCACCGTGTCCGGCGACGACGCGAGCTTGTCCGGGCGGAGCCGCTCCAGCAGGGCCGGGTCCCCGGCGACCGCCCCGAGGTGCGGGCCGGACCACTTGTACGAGCTGGTGGCGTACAGGTCGGCACCGAGCTCGGCCACCGAGACCGGCGCGTGCGGTGTGAGGTGCACCCCGTCGACGTACGTGAGGGCGCCCGCCTCGCGGGCGGCACCGGTGATGGCGGCGACGTCCGGCCTGGTCCCGAGCACGTTGCTCGCGGCGGTCACGGCGACCAGCCGGGTTCGCTCCCCGAGCACGGCGGCGACGGCCTCCGTGGGGAGCTCGCCCGTGGCCAGGTCCGGCTCGGCCCACCGCACCGTGGCGCCGACCCGCTCGGCGGCCTGCACCCAGGGCCGCACGTTGGCGTCGTGGTCGAGCCTGGTCACGACGACCTCGTCGCCGGCCCGCCACTCCTTGGCCAGCGCCGCAGCGAAGCGGTACGTGAGGGTGGTCATGTTCGGGCCGAGCACGACGCCCGCGGGGTCCGGCGCCCCGACCAGGTCGGCCACTGCGGCCCGCGCCGCCGCGACGTGCTCGTCCGAGCGTGCGCTCGCCGGGAACGCGCCGTGCGCGTTGCCGATCCCCTGCCGGTAGGCGTCGGCGACGGCGTCGATCACCGGGGTGGGGACCTGGGTGCCGGCCGCGCCGTCCAGGTACGCGTAGCCGTCGGCCAGCGCCGGGTAGAGCGCGCGCACCCGGGCGACGTCGAAGGCCATGCGCGAGACCCTACGTTCCCGATCGCGGGCGGGGGTCGCCCCCCGGACGTACCGGGACGGACGGGTCGGTCAGTCAGCCGGCACGTCGAGGACGAGGTCCCGGGTCCACACGTCGATCTGGAAGACCGGCCGCATCCCGACCGACTCGTAGAGGCGCAGCGCCCCGGTCGCGTTGTCGGTGTCGACGCCCAGACCCGCCCACGCCCGGCCGTCGGCGGCGTAGCCGGCCAGCGCGTGCTCCAGCAGCAGCCGCCCGACTCCGCGGCCCCGGTGCTGGCGCAGCACGGCGAGGTTGCGGACCCAGCCGGCGTTCTCGGTCGAGTACAGGTGACCCGAGGCCTGGCAGACGCCGCCGGGGCGGCCGTCGACCAGGGCGAGGGTCCACCGCTCGTACGCGGGGTCGTCGCTGTTCTCGACCTGGCGGCGGAAGGCCTCCAGGGACATCGGCTCGAAGTTCCAGTGGTCGGTGAACGCCGCGACGTACACGCGGTGGAAGGTCTCCCAGTCCTCGGCGGAGGACGGGTCGAAGCCGCGCAGGGCCAGGCCCGGCCCCGGGACCGGGAACGGTCGGCCGGGTTCGAGGTCGACGCGCATCCGGTTGAACCGGCGTTGGACGGTCAGGCCCAGCGAGGCCAGGGTGGCGGCGAACTGCTCGTCACCCACGACCGAGCCGGCGCCGGCCTCCACCTGGCGGAGCCCGCGGGCGGCCGAGCGCTCGGCCAGCCGGCCGAGGAGCGCGGCGGCGACCGCGCGGCGGACCTCCTCCGGGTGCGGCCGGACCAGGTAGACGTCGAGCTGCACCTGCGTGCCCCCGAACTCGTCCGCGAGGAAGCCCCAGCAGACCAGCCGCCCGTCGGCGTCGGCGACCGCCCAGTGGTCCAGCGCCGGGTCGACGTGGGCACCCGTGAGCGTCTCGCGGACGTCGGACTCGGCGAAGTCGGTGTAGCCCAGGACGACCTCGTCGTCGGCCTCGGCCACCGCGAGCAGCGCGGGGACGTCGTCGAGGCTCGGCCGCCGGGCGGTGTAGCCGGGCGGGAGGTCGGGCACGGTGGAGGTGAGCCTGTCGGTCCGCACGGGAGCCGAGTCTGCCGGTCCCGCTGGCGACGGGCCATCGACTTTCGGACAGGATGGGGTCATGACCGAGCCGAACCAGCCCAGCCGGCCGCAGCCGACCGGCGACGACGACCCCGCCGACGGTGGCGAGCAGACCCACGTCGTGGTGGTCGGACCCGACGGGCGCCCGGTGGGCGTGGCACTGAGCTCGGACTCCGAGGGTGGTCGTGACGACGAGGACGGCGGCCGCAGCGTCGCCGACCTCGTCGAGCAGCCGGCGAAGGTGATGCGGATCGGCAGCATGATCAAGCAGCTGCTCGACGAGGTCCGGGCCGCCCCGCTCGACGAGGCCAGCCGGCGACGGCTCATGGAGATCCACCGGTCCTCGATCGACGAGCTGGAAAAGGGGCTGGCGCCCGAGCTGGTGGACGAGCTGGAGCGTCTGACCCTGCCGTTCGGTGACGAGGCGGTGCCCTCCGACGCCGAGCTGCGGATCGCCCAGGCGCAGCTGGTCGGCTGGCTGGAGGGGCTGTTCCACGGCATCCAGACCGCGCTGTTCGCCCAGCAGATGGCCGCGCGGGCCCAGCTGGAGCAGATGCGCCGGGCGCTGCCGCCGGGCCACCCGGCCGCGATGCCGGACCCGTCGGCGGCGCAGCCGGACCAGGGCCGCCAGCACGGCGGCGGCATGTACCTGTAGCTCCCGCGTGGGGCTGTTCCGCCGCCGGCGGCCGGCGCCGTCCGATCCGCTCGGCTCGGGGGTGTGGCGGCGGGCGTACGACGACTGCGCGACGGCTCCCCGCCGGACCGCCCCGCTGGTCGACCGGGCGACCGCGGCCCGTCTCGACGCGGCGGCGTCGGCGGTGCTCGGCTCCGCGCGGACGGCCGCGCAGCGGTGGCCGGCCGACGGGCTGGACGTCCCGGCCGACCCGGCGGCCCGTGCCGCGTACGACCGGCTGCGCGCGGTGGCCGCCGCCTCGCGGGAGGTGGCGTACCGCGTGTCGCTGCTGGCGCGGGGTGCGGGGGCCGCGGAGCAGGAGGCACTGCTGGCACGGGCCCTCGACACCCTGGGCGCGGCGGTGGCGGAGCTGGAGCGCGGGCGCCCGGCCTGAGCCCGGCCACCACCAGGCCCGTGGGGCCGTCACCAGGCGCCGACGCCTCGTGGTGGTCGGGCCGGGGTGGTGAACGTGGTCATTCCGGGCGGAGCAGGGACTCCAGGACGACGGCGACGCCGTCGGCGTCGTGGGGCGGGGCGACGTGGTCGACGGCGGCGAGCACGTCCGGGTGCGCGTTCGCCATCGCGTACGCGGTGCCGGCCCAGGCGAGCATGGGCAGGTCGTTCGGCATGTCGCCGAAGGCCACCACGTCGGCCGCCTCGACCCCGTGCTCGGCCGCCAGCTGCGCGAGGGTCGACGCCTTGGTGACCCCGGTCGCGGAGATCTCCAGCAGCCCGGAGCTGCTGGAATGGGTGAGCTCGGCGAGCCCGCCCGCTACCTCGCGGGCCGCGGCCAGCAGCCGGTCGGAGTCCATGCCTTCGTGCCGGACCAACAGCTTGACCACGTGCCCGTCGACGAGCCGCTCGAGCGGGGCGACCCGCACGTCCTCGGGCGGCACGCCCGCAACCGGCCGCCGGACGTACGCCTCCTCCCGCCCGTACCCCAGGTGCACGTCCTCGACGGCGAAGGACACGCCCGGCACGGCGCCCCGCACCGCAGCGACCACCTCGAGCAGCACCTCGCGCCCGATCGCGAAGGTCTCCAGCACCCGCTCGGCGTGCAGGTCGTAGACGACGGCGCCGTTTGCGCAGACCGCGACGCCCGTGTGCCCGACCTGCTCGGCGACCGGGGCCAGCCACCGCGGCGGGCGGCCCGTGACCATGACCACGACCACGCCGGCATCCTCCGCAGCGCGCAGCGCGTCGACGGTGCGCGGGGACACCGACCCGTCCGGACGCAGCAGCGTGCCGTCGAGGTCGGTGGCGACGAGAGCGGGGCGCACCCCCCTAGTCTGGGGCTCGTGCGCCGCCCCCTCGACGCGACCCCACGCCCGCTCGTGCTGAGCGGGCGTGCGCTGCCGGTCGTCGGGCGGGCCCGGGTGTACGTCTGCGGCATCACGCCCTACGACGTCACCCACCTCGGCCACGCGGCCACCTTCGTGTGGGTGGACACCGCGGTCCGGGTGCTCCGCGAGCTCGGCACCACCGTGGAGGTGTGCCGCAACATCACCGACGTCGACGACGTCCTCACCGCGGCGGCGGACCGCGCCGGGACGCCGTACGACCGGTTCGCAGCGATGCACCAGTACGCCTTCGAACGTGACGTCGTGGCGCTCGGGGTCGCGCGGCCGGAGCACGAGCCGCGCGCGCACAACTACGTCGGGAACGTCGTGGAGCTGGCGGCGGCCCTCCTCGCGCGGGGAGTCCACGCGTACGTCGTCGACGGCACGGTCTACTTCCGCGGGCGGGGGATCGCGGAAGGCCGCGACCTGGCTCCCGAGGAGGCTGCGCACCTGCTCCGCGAGTACGGCGAGGACCCCGACGACCCCGCGAAGGAGCACCCCCACGACGTCCCGGTGTGGCGGTCCTCGACCCCCGGCCAGCCGGCCTGGCCGTCGCCCTGGGGGCCGGGCCGACCGGGCTGGCACGCCGAGTGCACCGCCATGGCCCTGACCACGTACGGCCCGGCGCTCGACCTGCACGCCGGGGGAGCCGACCTGGCCTACCCGCACCACGCGTACGAGGCGGCGCACGCGGAGGCCGCGACCGGTGTCCGGCCGTTCGCACGGGCGTGGATGCACGTCGGCACCGTGCGGGTCCGCGGCGAGAAGATGGCGAAGTCGACCGGCAACCTCGTCCTCGTCTCCGACGTGCTGCGCGGTGCCACCGCGGCGGCTGTGCGCCTGGCGATCCTCGACCGACCCTGGGCGGAGCCCTGGGACTGGGCGGACTCGGTGCTGGCCGACGCCGCGGCCCGGCTCGAGCGGCTCTACTCGGCCGCCGGCCGACCCGGTGGCGGGGACGCGACCGGCGGTGTCCGCGAGGCGCTGAGCAACGACCTCGACGTGCCACGCGCTCTCGAGGTCGCGGAGGAGGCCGGCGGAGCGGCCGCGCGGACGGCCCTGCGGGTGCTCGGGCTGGACGGCACCTCGCCGGCCTGAGCCCTGGCCCGCGTCCGTGACCTTCGGACGTTCCGCGCGGGCGGGGCATGCCCTTCACTGGGAGGGTGACCGATCGCCTTCTGCGGCGGGTGGCTCTCGTGTGGGCCCCGCTGGCCTTCGCCGCGCTGCTGGTCGGCGCGGTGGTGGTCGGCGTCCCGAGCAGCGGCCAGTTCGGCTTCGCCGAGACGCTCGTCCAGGCCGTCCTGCTCGGCGGCTACGCCGTGGGCTGGCTGCTGGCGCTGCGCTGGACCATGGCCGGCGCCACGCTCATGGCCGTGACCGGAGTCGGCGTGGCGGCGCTGTCGGCGCTCCAGTACCAGCCCGATCGCGGCGCGCTCCTCGCCGTCGTCCTCTTCGTGCCGGCCGGGCTGCTCTGGTGGACCTGGCGGCGGGGGCGCGGCCTGGTCCCCGTCGTCGCGCTGGCCCTCGCGACCGTCACTGTGTTCGCGATGGGTGCCGTGGCCGCGGACGAGGTCTACGACGTCGCGTACGGTCCCCAGGCGCCGCAGTCGACGGTGGGCACCCGCCCGGCCGACCGGGTGGGCTGGATCTGGTCCGGCGCGCTCACGCCGACCTCGGCCCGGGTGGTGGCGCAGCTGCGGGCCGACCTCGACGACCTGGGGGGGTCCGAGGCGGTGGTGCTGCGGGTCGAAGGCGCCGGCGCGACGACGTCGGTGCGCGCCAAGCCCAGCACCGAGGACGTCGTCGGCTTCGACCTGACCGCGCTGGTCCCCGGCACCACGTACGAGTACGTGGTCGAGGTCGGCGGGCGGCCCGACGCCTCCCGTGGTCGCGGCAGCCTGACCACACCGCTGGAGGGCCCGCAGTCGTTCACGGTGGCGTTCGGCTCCTGTGCCCGGCTCGGCTCCGACGCGCTCACCTTCCAGGCCGTCGCCGGGACCGACCCGCTGCTGTTCCTCGTCACCGGGGACTTCTTCTACGCCGACATCGCCCGCAACGACCTGTCCGACTTCGCGCGCGCGTACGACCGCCAGCTCACCGCACCGGCGATCGCCGCGCTCACGGCGCAGGTGCCGGTCGCCTACATGTGGGACGACCACGACTTCGGCCCGAACGACGCCGACCGCACCTCGCCGTCGAAGGCCGCCTCCCTGCAGGCGTACCGGTCGTTCGTCCCGCACTACCCCCTGGTACTGGACGACGGGGACGGACCGATCAGCCAGGCCTTCACGATCGGCCGGGTCCGCTTCCTGCTCCCGGACCTCCGCTCGCAGCGCGACCCCGCCGGCGATCCCGACGGTGAGGGCAAGACCATGCTCGGCGCCGAGCAGCGGGCCTGGCTCGAGCAGGAGCTGGTCACGGCGTCCCAGGAGAACGCCCTCGTGGTCTGGGTGTCGAGCGTGCCGTGGATCGTCCCGGCGGGCGAGAGCATCGACACCTGGGGTGGGTACGCGACCGAGCGCGCCGCCCTCGCCGAGGTGGTGGCCGCCCACGACATCGACAACCTCGTCGTGCTGGCCGGCGACGCGCACATGACGGCGGCCGACGACGGCACCCACAGCGACTACTCCGCCGAGGGAGGCGCCGGCTTCCCGGTGCTGCACGCCGGGCCGCTCGACCAGCGCACCTCGGTCAAGGGCGGCCCGTACAGCGAGGGCGTGAGCGCCGAGCCCGGCCAGTACGGGCTGCTGACGGTCACCGACGCGGGCGGTGCCGAGGTGACGGTCGCCTTCGACGGTCGCACCGCCGACGGGCGCACGGTGGTCGACTACGCCTGGACCGTACCGGTCACGTCCCCGGCGGCGGGGTGACCCGGTCCACGCGCACCAGCCGCCGGTCCAGGACCAGATCGGTCAGGCAGCCGCGGAAGGCCGCCTCGGTGAACCGTCCGAGCACGGGGGTCACCGTGAGCACCGCGGTGTCCGCGTCCAGGGCGGTCGGCGGGCTCGCCAGCCTGACGTGGGCCGAGTGGACGCGCGTCGCGCAGTACGCGGCCAGCTCGCCCGCCACCCGAACCGGGTCGTCGTCCCCGCCGAAGCGTGCCTGCACGGTGAGCTCGTACGTCCGGGTCCCAGGCTGCGCCGGGATGCGCACCGTCATCGCGCCGTCCCGGTAGGCGAGGACGCCGGCGCCGAGGACCGCGGCCATGGCGAGGAGGGCGACCGCACCGCGCAGGAGCCCGGTCTGCCCGGCCGTTCCCGGGCCCGAACGGCGGCCGGCGAGGTAGGCGGCGACGCGC
>DATHTV010000012.1:0-8063 GCA_035462845.1 Jiangellales bacterium | reverse complement strand
CGAAGCCGAGCGAGTTCGCGTGCGCGTACGCGGCCCGGCTGACCGAGAAGGTCCCGGTGGCGCCGGACGCGAAGCCGGCGGTGAAGGTGACGAGGTCCTCGTTCTCCACCGGCTCGAAGGTGTCGCTGAGCTGAGTGGCCGCGTGGCCCACTGCGGACCCGAGCGGGAGCGCCCGCTGAGTGACGTACGTTGCGAGGGTCGCCCCGCGAACCACCTCCAGCGGCCCCACCACGAACTCGGCCAGGTCGATCAGGTGGCTGCCGATGTCGGAGAGCGCGCCCGACCCGGGCCCGCCCTTGTACCGCCAGCTCAACGGACCGCTCGGGCTCACCCCGTAGTCGCACCAGTAGCGGCCGTTGAAGTGCACCGGAGTGCCGATCGTGCCGGCGCGCACCTGGTCGCGGATCGCGGTGACGGCCGGGGAGCGGCGGAACACGAACCCCATGGACGCTTCTCGGCCGGCCGCCTGCGCGGCCGCCACCATGGCCTCGGCGTCCTCGACGCTCGGCGCCATCGGCTTCTCGCACAGGACGTGCTTGCCGGCGGCGAGAAGCCCTTCGACGATCTCGCGGTGGAGGAAGTTGGCGACGACCACGCTGACCACGTCGATGTCGGGGGCCTCCGCGATGGCCTGCCAGCTCGTCTCGGCCCGGGCGTAGCCGTACCGCCGTGCGGTGTCGGCGGCGAAGGCCTCGTTGACGTCCGCGACGGCCATGAGGTCGACGGGCGGCAGCCCCTCCCCATACAGCGTGGTGGCGGTGCGGTAGCCGGCGGCGTGCGAGCGGCCGGCCATGCCGGCGCCGATGACGGCGACACCGATCGGCTGGGGGCTCATGGGCTGTCCTTCCAGAGGTGGGTGGTGCCGATGGTTTGAAGCGCTTTAACTGCCGCTACTGTGGGGGCCGACGCCGAGGCTGTCAAGGGGGTGGTGGGGCCGTGGTACGCCGACCAGCCTCGGGACCACGCGGCACCGTCGGCGGGGGGACACGCCGACCGCGGCTGGAGGACGTGGCGGCGCAGGCGGGCGTGTCCACGGCCACCGCCTCGTTGGTGCTCCGGGAGGCGCCGGGCCCGAGCCAGGCCACCCGGGAGCTGGTGCTGCGGGCTGCCTCGTCTCTCGGCTACCGCGCCGACCGCGCGGCGAGCCTGCTGGCCCGGCACCGTACGCACCTGCTGGGCGTGTTGCTCGACGTGCGGAGCCCGTACCACGCCGAGCTCGTCGCCGACCTGCACGACGCGAGCGAGGGGGTCGGGTACGACCTCGTGCTGAGCACCGTCACGGACCGCCGGGACGAGCGCCGCGCCGTGGAGACCCTGCTCGACTCGCGGTGCGAGGCCCTGGTCCTGCTGGGACCGGACCAGCCGGCCGCGGGGCTCGCGGCGCTGGCCGGGCAGGTGCCGGTGGTCGTGGTCGGCCGGCGGGTGACCGCCGCGGGCGTGGACGTGGTCCGCTCCGCCGACGACCGCGGGGTCGCCCAGGCCGTCGACCACCTGGTCGGACTCGGTCACCGGGACATCGCGTACGTCGACGGCGGGCGCGGGGCGATCGCGACCGACCGGCGCGCCGGGTACCGGAGAGCCATGCGCCGGCACAGCCTCGCCGACCGGCTCCGGGTCCTGCCCGGCGACCACGCCGAGGGCGCCGGCGCGGCCGCCGCCCGGACGCTGCTGTCCGAAGGGGCCCTGCCCACTGCAGTCGTGACCTTCAACGACCAGGTCGCCGTCGGGCTGCTCGACGGCCTGCTGCGCGGGCGGGTGGACGTCCCGGGGCAGGTGTCTGTCGTCGGCTACGACGACAGCTCGCTGGCCCGACTGGCCCACGTCGACCTCACCACGGTCAGCCAGGACCCGCTGACCCAGGCCCGGGAGGCGGTGGCGGCGGCGGTCGAGCGGCTGGACGAGGGGCGTACGGAGGAGCGGGAGGTGGTCCTCTCCCCGCGGCTCGTCGTCCGCGGGACCACCGGACCGCCGCCCGGATAGGCGGCCCAGCACGTGGGCCGCGCCGAGCACCGGGACGGTGACCCCAGACCATCACCAGGCCCGTGGGGCCGTGACCAGGCGCCGACGCCTCGTGGTGTGACGCGCCGGGTGGTGAACGTGGTCACTGGGAGGCAGGGCGGCCGGCGGGGGTCAGCGGAGGAGGTTGAGCGCGGCCAGGACGGTGAACACCAGCACCACCTGTTCGAACCGGTCCCGGTCGATCCGGCCGATCACCCGCCGGCCGACCTCGGCTCCGACCAGCAGGGCCGGCACGAGCACCGCCGTCATCAGCAGCGTCTCCGCGGTCAGCAGCCCGAGGCCCACGCTGAACGGCACCTTGAAGGCGTTGACCACGAGGAAGAACCAGGCCCCCGTGCCCAGGAAGGCCAGCACGCCGAGCCCGGCCGACAGCAGGTAGAGCGACATCACCGCCCCCCCGGCGTTGGCGACCATCGTCGTGAACCCCGCGAGCAGGCCGAAGACGGCGGCCGCCACGCCCCCGGCGCGCACGGGCTCCTGCGGCCCACGCCGCCGCAGGACCAGGTGGACCGCGACCAGCCCCAGCAGCACGGCGCCGATCGTCCGGCGCATCACCGTGTCGTCGACGGCCGCGAGGAACACCGCGCCCAGCACGACCCCGACCGCCACCGAGGGGAGGAGCCGCAGCAGCCGGTGCCAGTCCGCGTGCCGGCGGTACAGCCGCACGGCCACCAGGTCACCGACGAGCAGCAGCGGGAGCAGGGCACCCGTGGACTCACGGGCCGGCAGCACCGCGGCGAAGATCGCGATGCTGATCGCCGCCACCCCGCCGATCGCGGTCTTGGCGAAGCCGACGAGCAGCGCCGCGACCAGGAGCAGCGACCAGTCCAGCGCCGTGAGCCCGAACACGGCCGCGACCAGCCCGGGTCAGCGGGCGGTGGTGGCGGCGAGGGAGACGGGCTCGCCCGGCTCGTACGAGCCGCGCACGGCCTCCAGCGCGGTCACAGGTCGCCCTCGAGGAACTGGGCGCGGCCGTAGCCGAAGGACCAGTCCTCGCGGGTGTTGCCGGTGACCGACACCATCACGTCGGTGGGCGCGATCCCGTGCCGCTCCTGCAGCCGGTCCGCCAGGGTGCGGTACAGCGCGCGCTTCTGCTCGGTGCTGCGTCCCTGCTGGAACACCTGGACGAGGACGACCGCGTCGGTGCGGGTGAAGCCGAGGCCGGTGTCCTCGAGGATGAGGTGGCCCGGGCGGTGCTCGGTGATCACCTGGTAGCGGTCGCCGGGCGGCGCGGCGAAGACGTCGAGCATCACGGCGTGCACCGTGTCGGCGAGAGCACGCAGCTCCTCGTCGGTGCGGCCCTCGACCACGTCGATCCGCACGAGCGGCACGGCTAGCCCCAGTCCTTGGTCCGGCGCTCGATCTCCTCGCGCATGAAGACGCTGGACTCGCGGGCGCGCTCCTCCCAGGCGAACACGCACACCGTCATGACCGTCTCGTCGCGGGCGCCGAAGCCGAGCCGGCCGAGTGTGCCGAAGAACTCGTCCCAGTCGACCTCCCCCTGCCCGATGTCCAGGTGCTGGTGGACCCGCGCGGTGGACCCCGGCGGGTTCACGATGTAGCGCAGCCCGGACGAGCCGCGGTGGTCGAAGGAGTCGGCGACGTGCAGGTGGGTCAGCAGGTCCCCGGCGTACTCCATGATCCCGGCGATGTCACCGCCCTGGTGGAAGGTGTGCGGGGCGCAGTACAGGAACGAGACGAGCGGGGAGTCGATCCCGCGCACCATGTCGACCGCGACCCTGCCGTCCTCGACGAAGTCGTCCGGGTGCGGCTCCAGCCGCAGCTCCACGCCCTCGCGCTCGAAGACCGGGAGCAGCTCCTCCATCGAGCGCCAGAACTGCGCCTCCGAGCGGCTCGCCGCCTCGGGCCGGCCGTTGAACTCGGAGTTCATGACCCGGCAGTCGAGGTCGACCGTCAGCTGGATCGCCCGCTTCCAGTAGCGCACCGCGGCCTGCCGCTCGTCCTCGTCCGGCCCGGACCACCGGTAGAGCGGCAGGTGCGTCGCCACCCCCACGCCCGCGGCGTCCAGCGCCGCCTTGAACTTGGTCACCACGTCCTTGTTCGCCCGCGGGTGCAGGAAGAACGGGGTGAAGTCCTCGCGGGGCGAGAGCTCGATCCACTCGTAGCCGAGGTCGGCCACGACGCCGGGGAGATCGAGCAGCGGGGTGCCGCGCAGCATGTACGGGTCGAGGGCGAGCTTCATGGGCCGCTCACTGCTCCTTGGCGTAGAGGTCGGGCTTGGGGCGCATCTGCACCGCCGTACGGGTGCCGGAGTGCAGGGCCTGCACCGCGGCGTCGGAGACCACCGCGGCCGCGTAGCCGTCCCACGAGCTGGGCCCGGTCGCCCCGCCGCCGGAGGCCACGACGTCGACCCAGGCCTGCAGCTCGACGTCGTACGCGCGGAGGAACCGCTCCCGCCAGTCCTCCGGCACCCGACCGGAGAAGACCCCGCCCCGGCGGACCACGACCGGGTTGCTGTCGGCCAGCGACACGGTGCCGTCCTCGCCGACGACCTCGCCGCGGATGTCGTACCCGTAGCGGATGTTGACGGAGGTCTCGACGTCGACGAGGACGCCGCTCTCGGTCTCCAGCAGGATGAGCAGCGGGTCCTGCAGCTCGCCGCCGTGGCGGCTGCGCCGTGGCGTGAGCACGGTGGCGGCGACGTACTCCTCCCCGAGCAGCCACCGCGCCGTGTCGAAGTCGTGCACGGCCGTGTCGGTGATGGCCATCTCCCGGGTGTAGTGGCCGGGGACCTCGGGGTTGCGGTGGGTGGAGTGGAGCATCAGCGGCGCCCCGATGTCGCCGCTGTCGACGACGGCCTTCATCGCCTGGTACGCGGCGTCGTAGCGACGCATGTAGCCGACCTGGACGAGGCGCCGGCCGCCGGCGACCTCCGCATCGACGATCCGCGAGCAGGCCTCCGAGGTGGTGGCGAGGGGCTTCTCGCAGAACACCGGCTTGCCCGCCTCGAGGGCGGCCAGCACGTACTCCTCGTGAGTGGGACCCCAGGAGGTCACGATCACTGCGTCGACGTCGTCGTCCGTGATCACCTCCTGCCCCGTTCCGTGGCTGCGGGCGGCCGCCGGCAACGCCTCGGCCACCTGGCGCGCCCGGTCGGCGTCGACGTCGGTGACGGCGACGACCTGCGACCCGGCCAGGACGGTGGTGAGGCGGCGGATGTGGTCCTGGCCGATCATCCCGACGCCGATGACGCCGACGCGGACGGTCATGGGATCAGCTCCTGTCCGGTGGGTGGTGGTCAGGCCGGCCGGTCGCCGTGCGGGTGCTCGACCTTCTCGATCTCGGCCACGACGTCGTCGCTCGCCAGCCCGCTGCGCTGCAGCTCGTGGGCGAGCGTCTCGAGCTCGTCGCCACCGGCCATCTGCGCCGTGAGGTCCTCGAGCGTGATGTCGGCGCGGTGGGCGTCGAGGTTCATCCGCCCGAGCTTCAGCACGACGAAGTGGTCGCCGACCATGTAGGCGTGGTGCGGGTTGTGGGTGATGAACACGACGCCCAGGCCGGCCTCGCGCGCCTTGGCGACGTACTTGAGCACGACGCCGGACTGCTTGACGCCGAGGGCCGCCGTCGGCTCGTCGAGGATGAGCACGCGGGCGCCGAAGTAGACCGCCCGGGCGATGGCGACGCACTGGCGCTGTCCGCCGGAGAGGGTGCCGATCGGCTGGTTGATGTCCGCCAGCTCGATCCCCATCTTGGACAGCTCCTCCTTGGCCGTCCGGCGCATGGAGCTGCTGTCCAGGGCGTTGAACGGCCCGAAGCGCTTGCGCTTCTCCGAGCCGAGGAAGAAGTTGCGCCAGACCTCCATCAGGCCGACGACGGCGAGGTCCTGGTAGACGGTGGCGATGCCCTTCTCCAGCGCCTCGCGGGGCGAGGAGAAGCTGACCTCCTCTCCGTCGACCTTGAGCGACCCCTCGCTGTGCTGGTGCAGGCCGGCCATGATCTTGATCAGGGTCGACTTGCCGGCGCCGTTGTCCCCGAGCACGCAGGTGATCTCCCCGGCGGCGACCTTGAGGTTGATGCCCTCCAGGGCGCGGACCGCCCCGTAGGACTTGCCGACGTTCGTCATCTCGATCAGGGGTACGGCGGCGGCGCTGCCCGACGGGCTGGGGGTGGTGGCGGTGTCGGTCATTTCGTGGGCACCTTCCGCGAGCTGGCGTACTGCCGGACGTAGAGGTTGACGACGACCGCGATGAGGAGCATCGCGCCGAGGAAGAACCGGTACCAGTTCGGGTCCCAGCCGGCGTAGACGATGCCCTGGCGGGTCATGCCGAAGATGAACGCGCCGATCGCGGCGCCGACCGGCGAGCCGTAGCCGCCGGTGAGCAGGCAGCCGCCCACCACGGCGGCGATGATGTAGAGGAACTCGTTGCCGACGCCCTCGCCGGACTGCACGGTGCTGAAGGCGAAGAGCCGGTGCATGCCGTAGAACCACGCGAGCGAGCCGACGCCCATGAACAGACCGATCTTGACGGCCTTGACCGGGACGCCGACGGCGCGGGCGCTGTCCTTGTTGCCACCCACCGCGAAGATCCAGTTGCCGACGCGGGTGCGCAGCAGCATCCAGGTGGCCAGGACGACGAAGAGCAGCCACCACACGACCGTGATCCGCACGGTGAAGCCGCCGATGGTGAAGGACGAGGCGAAGATCGCCTTGAGGCTGTCGAAGCCGTCCATGTTCGAGACGTTGGTGGTCGACACGGTGCCGGTGAGCAGCTTGGTCACGCCCAGGTTCAGCCCCTGCAGCATGAAGAACGTGCTCAAGGTGACGAGGAAGCTCGGGATGCCCGTGGTCACGACCAGCCACCCGTTGAGGAAGCCGATGAGCAAGGCGAGGGCCAGGGCCAGGATCGCCCCCACCCAGAGGTTGAGGCTGAGCTCGTAGCTGAACATCGCGGCGGTCAGGGCCGCGGTGATCACGGCGACGCCCGCGGACAGGTCGAACTCGCCGCCGATCATCAGCAGGGCGACGCCCACCGCCATGATCCCGATCGTCGAGCTGTCGTACAGCACGGTGGAGAACGCGGCGACCGACCGGAACGGCGGGGCGACCGCGAAGAAGAACACGAAGATGGCGGCCGCGGCGACGAGCGCGCCCAGCTCCGGGCGGGCCAGGAGCACGGTCACCAGCGACTTGCGGGGCGGCTCCGCGGTGCGTTCGACCGGCGGAGAGGTCTGGAGGGTCTGGCTCATGGTCTCTCGCTCCCTGGCTGGGGTGTGGAGAGCAGCCCGGGGGCCGGCGCCGGCCGGCCCCCGGGCGGCCGGCTAGCGGGTGTTGTTCTGCGCGTACGGGAGGATCTGCTCGATGTTCGACTGGTCGACGATGGACGGGCCGGTGAGCACCGGCAGCCCGCCGCCGATGTCGTTGCCGTTGGTGAGGTTCAGCCAGAGCGAGGCCACAGCCAGGTAGCCCTGGACGTAGGGCTGCTGGTCGACGGAGAACAGGATCGTGCCGTCCTGGATCGCCTGGGCGGCGTCGGCGTTGAGGTCGAAGGTCACGACCGCGGCCTCGCTGCCGGCCTGCTCGATCGAGTCGAGCGATGCCAGGGCGATCGGCGCCCCCAGCGTGACGACGTGCGTGATCGCGGTGTCCTGCTGGAGCTTGGCCGTGAGGGCCGCCTGGGTGCCCGGGAGGTCGGTGCCGTCCACGTTGATGTTCTCGGTGTTCGGGAAGGTCTCCGCGACGCCGGCGCAGCGCGCCTCCAGGGCCGCCGAACCCTGCTCCTGGATCACGCAGAGCGCCTTGCCGGCGCCCTCCTCCGTGAGCCGCTCACCCACGGTATTGCCGGCCAGGGTCTCGTCCGAGCCGAAGTACATCGCCAGACCGAACTCCTCCCAATCGTCGATGCCCTGGTTGAAGCCCACGGTGGGGATGCCCGCCGCGATCGCGTCGGCCACGACCGGCTGCATCGGGCCGGGGAAGGCGAGCGTGACGGCCAGGCCGTCCACGTCCTGGTCGATGGCGTTCTGGACCAGCGTGGCCTGGCCGGAAGCCTCGTTGTCGTTGGAGTAGCGCAGGTCCACCCCGT
>DATHTV010000011.1:0-28841 GCA_035462845.1 Jiangellales bacterium | reverse complement strand
CGGCGCCCGGCTGCCCGTGCTGGGCGGACCGGGTCCCGGCGCCGACGTGGTCCACCTCGACCTGCGCCGGCTGCACGGCCGGCGCGACGCCGACGAGGTGCTCCAGGAGGCCAGGGCAGAGGTCGCCGCCCCCCTGCTGGTGGAGCCCTTCTCCGCCTCCGACCTCGCAGCCGTGGCGCGCCACGCTGCCGGCGTCATGGTCGGCGCGGCCTGGATGCAGGACTTCCGGCTGCTCGCCGCGGTGGGTCGTACGGGTCTGCCGGTCGTCCTGCAGCGGGGGGCGCACGCCACCGTGGAGGAGTGGCTGTCCTCGGCGGAGTACGTGCTGGCCGCCGGCAACGGCCAGGTGGTCCTGTGCGAGAGCGGGAGCCGTACGCACCTGGACGCCCGGCGGACGCTGGACCTCGCACTCGTGCAGGAGGTGCGCGACCGGACCGGGATGCCCGTCGTCGTCGAGGTCACCGGCAGCCCGTGGCTGGCCGGGGCGGCGGTCGCGAGCGGGGCGGACGGACTGCTCCTGGCCGAGGACGCCTCCGCCGCGGACGTGGCGACGGCCCTGGAGGCCGCCACCACCCTGGCCCCGTTGGTCCGTCGTCCGGCGCCGGCCACGCTCCCCGCCTGCCGGGAGGCGATCGACCGCGTCGACGCCACCCTGGCCGGTCTGCTCGAGTACCGCGCCGCCCTGGCCACCGAGGTCCAGCGGCACAAGCCGGTCCGCGGTCACGCCGGTCGGGACCGGGCGCGCGAGGCCCGGATCGTGCACGCCATGGCGCACCGGGCGCCGAGCCTGGGCAAGGTCCGGCTGGCCCGGGTCATGGACGCGGTGATCACCGCAGGGCTGGACGCCGCCGAGGAGCAGCTGCCCCCGGAACCCCCCGTCTGGCGGCTGTGACGGGCCCGACCGGCGAGCGTCGCGGGCGACCGGTCGAGCGACACGCCGCGCGGCCTGCGAGGCCGGCGCCGGGTCGGCGGACTGTCCCACCCCGCACCTAGACTCGGGCCTCGCGCGAGGTCGTGGCGGGGCTGGGTGAGAGGAGCTGGGTCGGTCGTGGCAGCGGGGTCGGCGGGTGACTCGTTCGTCCACCTGCACGTGCACACCGAGTACTCCATGCTCGACGGCGCGGCTCGCCTGGACGACCTGTTCACGGAGGCGGCGCGCCAGCAGATGCCGGCGCTGGCGATGACCGACCACGGGAACGTGTTCGGGGCGTACGACTTCTGGAGCAAGGCCCGGACGCACGGCGTGCGGCCGATCATCGGCACCGAGGCCTACCTCACCCCGCGGACGAGCCGGTTCGACAAGACCAGGGTGCGCTGGGGCAGCGGCGGCGAGGACGACGTGTCCGGCTCCGGCGCCTACACCCACCTCACCCTCCTCGCCGAGACGACGCCCGGCATGCACAACCTCTTCCGGCTGTCGTCCCTCGCCAGCCTGGAGGGCTTCTACTTCAAGCCTCGGATGGACCGCGAGCTGCTGCAGACCTACGCGTCCGGGCTGATCGCGACGACCGGGTGCCCGTCCGGCGAGGTCCAGACACTGCTGCGCCTCGGCCGCTACGACGAGGCGAGGAGCGCTGCCGCGGAGTTCCGCGACATCTTCGGCGCGGGCAGCTACTTCTGCGAGCTCATGGACCACGGCCTCGGCATCGAGCTGCGGGTCCGCGAGGACCTGCTGCGGCTGTCCCGTGACCTCGGCCTGCCCCTGGTCGCGACCAACGACCTGCACTACACGCGCAAGGGCGACCACGAGTCGCACGCCGTGCTGCTGTGCGTGCAGTCCGGGTCCACGCTGGCCGACCCCAACCGCTTCAAGTTCGACGCCGAGGACTTCTACCTGAAGTCCGCCGAGGAGATGCGCACCCTCTGGGCCGAGCTGCCCGAGGCGTGCGACAACACCCTGGCCATCGCCGAGCGGTGCGACGTGGGCTTCGTGGAGTCGCCCGGCGCGTTCATGCCCCGCTTCCCCGTCCCGGAGGGCGAGGACGAGACCTCCTGGTTCGTCAAGGAGGTCGAGCGAGGCCTGCACCGGCGCTTCCCGACCGGGATCCCGGACCGGGTCCGCCGGCAGGCGGCGTACGAGACCGAGGTCGTCGTCAGCAAGGGCTATGCCGGCTACTTCCTCGTCGTGGCCGACTTCATCAACTGGGCCAAGCGCAACGGCATCCGGGTGGGCCCCGGTCGAGGCTCGGGCGCCGGCTCGATGGCCGCGTTCGCGATGGGGATCACCGACCTCGACCCGCTCCGGCACGGGCTGATCTTCGAGCGCTTCCTCAACCCAGAGCGCATGTCGATGCCCGACTTCGACGTCGACTTCGACGAGCGCCGCCGTGGCGAGGTGATCCGCTACGTCAGCGACACCTACGGCGACGACCGGGTCGCGATGATCGTCACGTACGGCACCATCAAGGCCAAGCAGGCGGTCAAGGACGCGTCCCGGGTGCTGGGCTACCCGTTCGCCATGGGGGAGCGCATCACCAAGGCGATGCCGCCGTCGGTGATGGGCAAGGACCTCCCGCTCACCGGCGTCTTCGATCCGACCCACAAGCGCTACTCCGAGGCGGGGGAGCTCCGCGCTCTCTACGAGTCCGACCCCGACGTGCGCAAGGTCGTCGACACCGCCAAGGGGCTCGAGAACCTCAAGCGGCAGTGGGGCGTCCACGCGGCCGGGGTGATCATGTCGTCGGAGCCGCTGATCGACCACATCCCGATCATGAAGCGGGAGCAGGACGGCGCGATCATCACGCAGTTCGACTACCCGACCTGCGAGACGCTCGGCATGGTCAAGATGGACTTCCTGGGGCTGCGCAACCTCACGGTCCTCGACGACGCGCTGAAGAACATCGTCCGCAACGGCAAGGACGCCGTCGACCTCGAGGCACTGAGCCTCGACGACCCGGCCACCTACGAGATGCTCGGCCGCGGCGACACGCTCGGGGTCTTCCAGTTCGACGGCGGGCCGATGCGCTCGCTGCTGCGGCTGATGAAGCCCGACAACTTCGAGGACATCTCCGCTGTCGGTGCCCTCTACCGACCCGGGCCGATGGGCGCCAACAGCCATACCAACTACGCGCTGCGCAAGAACAGGCAGCAGGAGGTCACCTACCTGCACGACGAGCTGGCCGACGCGCTCGAGCCGATCCTGGGCACGACGTACGGCCTGATCGTCTACCAGGAGCAGGTCATGGAGATCGCCCAGAAGCTCGCGGGCTACACGCTGGGCAAGGCCGACCTGCTCCGCCGGGCGATGGGCAAGAAGAAGCGCGAAGTGCTCGATGCCGAGTACGTCGGCTTCGAGGCCGGCATGCGGGCCAACGGCTTCGGCGCCGGGGCGGTCAAGGCGCTGTGGGACACCCTGGTGCCCTTCAGCGACTACGCGTTCAACAAGGCGCACAGCGCGGCGTACGGCCTGGTGTCCTACTGGACCGCCTACCTCAAGGCGAACTACCCGGCCGAGTACATGGCCGCCCTGCTCACCAGCGTGCGCGACGACAAGGACAAGACCGCGCTGTACCTCAACGAGTGCCGCCGGATGGGGATCAAGGTCCTGCCCCCCGACGTCAACGAGTCCGAGGGCGACTTCACCCCCGTGGGCACGGACATCCGCTTCGGGCTCGCCGCCATCCGCAACGTGGGAGGCACCGTGGTCGAGGGCGTAATCAGCGGCCGCCGGGACCACGGCAGGTACACCGACTTTCCCGACTTCATGGACAAGGTCCCCGCGGTCGTCTGCAACAAGCGGGTCGTGGAGTCCCTCGTCAAGGCAGGAGCGTTCGACTCGCTGGGCTACGCCCGGCGGGCACTGCTCGCCATCCACGAGGACGCGGTCGACGCCGTCGTGGGCATCAAGCGCAACGAGGCCATCGGCCAGTTCGACCTCTTCGGCGGCGACGAGGACACCGCGGCCGAGCGGTTCACCGTCGCGGTCCCGGAGCTGTCCGAGTGGGACAAGCAGGTCAAGCTCGGCTACGAGCGCGAGATGCTCGGTCTCTACGTGTCCGACCACCCGCTCATGGGCATCGAGCACGTGCTGGCGCGGGCCGTGGACCGCTCGGTGGCGTCCCTGGCCGACCCGGAGGAGTGCCCCAGCGGTACGAGCGTGACCATCGGCGGCCTGATCACGGCCCTCCAGCGCAAGGTCACCAAGCGCGGTGACACCTGGGCGATCGCGACGGTCGAGGACCTCGAGGGCGCCGTCGACGTGATGTTCTTCCCGGCGACGTACCAGCTCTACGCCCTCCAGCTGGTCGAGGACACCGTGGTGGTGGTGCGGGGCCGGGTCGACCGCCGGGACGACTCCCCCCAGGTGATCGCCGCGGAGCTGACGCTGCCCGACGTCACCGAGACCCCCGCCGGCCCCGTGGTGGTCACGCTGGCAGCTGCTCGCTGCACGCCGCCGCTCGTCGAGCGCCTCAAGGAGGTGCTTCGCACGCACCCCGGCACCACTGAGGTGCAGCTGCGGCTCGCCGGGACGGGGCGGACGACGCTGATGCGCGTGGACGACGGGTTGCGGGTGACGCCGTCGACGGCCCTGATGGGCGACCTCAAGGCGCTGCTCGGCCCGTCATGCCTCGGCTGATCGTCCCGGCAGCGCACCGATGACCCGTCACCGTTCGGGACCGCCGCGCCGCCGACCGGGACCGCGCCGTGCCGCGCTCGAGATCCTGCTGTCGAGCCTGGTCGCCGCCGTCGCGCTGGGGGCGACCTGGTCCGCGGTCGTCCCCGACGTCGTCGTCACCGTCGGCGCGGACGGCGATCCGCGGCTGGGCAGCGGCGCTGCGTCGGGGGTGTTCGGCTTCGACGCGTGGTTCCTCGTCCTGGGAGCGGCCTGCGGCCTGCTGCTCGGGCCGGTCCTGTTCGTCCGGCACCGCCGCTACCCGGTCGTCGTGGTCGTCTCCCTGGTCGTGGCGGGGGTACTCGGCTCGCTGCTCGCCTGGTGGGTCGGCACCGCGCTCGGACCCGGACCCACCGCCGAGCGGGCGGCCGGCCTGACGGAGGGCGCCACGCTGCTGCTGGAGCCGGGCCTGGAGGCCTACGGCGTGCTCCTGGCCTGGCCGATCGCCGGGCTGGTCGCCGTGCTCGTGGTCAGCGCCTGGCTGGACGACCGGAGCCCTCTCGCTGCTGCGACGCCGCGGGTCTCGTCACCCGACGGGGAGCCGGCGCCCGCCGACCGGGGCCCCCAGCAGGTGTCCTGACCGAAGCGGGCCCGTCGCCCGGGTGCCGAAGGGCGCCCAGCGGACGCCCTGCACGTCAGGAGCCGCGTCCGTCCCGGCGCTCGAAGGTCTCGTCCCAGGGCTCGGAACCTCGCGCGACGGGCACCCAACCGTCGAAGCGCAGCTCGCCCCGCAGCTCGTCGAGGCACTGCGTCATCTCAGGTGCCCACGCCTCCTGCGGTGGCACGGTGCCGACGGTCCTGGGCATCGCGAACGTGGGGCTCGCGTACCGCCGCTCCCCGTCCACGCGTCCGACGAAGCGCATCGTCGCCGACCCGTGCTGCGATCCCAGCGTCGTGAGCACGCCGGCCCACCAGGACCTCCCACCCACGTCTTCCAGCTCGAGGTGCAGGGTCTCCACGTCCGCGTTCATGCCCACCACCGTGCACCCCCCCGAGACCGTGGGCACCGGCCGAAGGGCCCGACGTGTCAGACCCTTCCGCAATGAGAGGTTGCCAGGGCGGTCGGTCCGGGTCAGTCCGGACGGCCGATCCGCGCGGTGCCGGCGCCGGTGAGGCGGACCAGGTCGTCCGGGGAGAGCTCGACGTCCAGCCCGCGGCGTCCCGCGGAGACGAACACCGTGGCGTGGCCGAGAGCGCTGTCGTCGACGACCGTCGCCAGCCGGGTTCGCTGGCCGAGCGGGCTGATCCCGCCGACCACGTAGCCCGTGAGGCGCTCGGCCGCCGCGGGGTCCGCCAGCACGGCGCGCTTCCCCCCGACGGCCGCCGCCAGCGCCTTGAGGTCCAGGCTCCCGCTCACCGGCACCACGGCGACCACCGCGCGACCGTCCACCTCGGCGACCAGCGTCTTCAGCACCCGCTCGGGGGCCACGCCGAGCACCTCGGCGGCCTCCAGCCCGTACGAGGGGGCGGCGGGGTCGTGGTCGTACGGGTGCACCACGTGGTCGACGCCGGCGCGGGCGAGCCCGACCGTGGCCGGCGTGCCCGTGGAGCCCCTCCGTCCCTTCGCCACGGCCGACATGGTGCCCGAAGCACGCTGGACCCGCCCTCAGCACCGGTCACCCGGCGGTCAGCTCGGGCTGACGGCCACCCCGCGGAGCAGGTCCACCGCCGGCAACGCACCCAGCGCCTCGAGCAGGGCGGTCTCCCGCCGCAGCAGGCCGGCCGCGAGGCGAAGCCGCTCGGCAGCGTCCGGCGCGGCGAGGAGCCGGTGCTTGTCGCCGACGTCGAGGACCATCGCGGCCGACACCAGGTAGGACAGCACGACGGGGTCCTGCGGCAGCTCCTGGGTGGCCGCCGGCTCCGCGCCCGCGACGACCGCCTGGTAGGCGCGGAAGGCGTGGGCGGTCGCGGCCGCGAGTGGGCGGGCGTCGACCCCGGCCTCCTCGACCAGCCACTCCACGTCGCCGACGAGGTAGGGCCGGCCCGTGCGCACGCCGTGCAGCCGGAACCGCCTGCTCCCGGTCGCCAGGATGTCGAAACGGCCGTCGTCGTAGGGGGTGACCCGGCGCAGCTCGGCGCTGCAGCCCACGTCGTACATCGCCGTCACGGCGCCGTCCCCCACCTCGTGCCCGGCCCGGATCGGCACCACGCCGAAGCCCTCGGACCCGCCCGAAGCCCCGGCCTCGACGAGATCCCGCACCATGAGCCGGTAGCGCTCCTCGAACACGTGCAGGGGCAGCACCAGACCGGGGTAGAGCACCGTCCCCAGCGGGAAGAGCGGCAGGTCCGCCATGCCCCGAGCCTAGGAGGCGGCCGGGGTGGGCGCTCGCCGTCGCCGTCGACGGTCGCGGGCCGGGTGCGGCGACGTCGCAGCCGGCGCGCACCTAGACTCGACGCCGTGATCCGCCGCATCGACCTGCGCGGGCTTCTCGCCCGCGGCGAGTCCCCCGACTACCGCTCGCTGGTCCCGCGGGCACCTCAGGACGTCGAGTCCGCCCTCGACGTCGTGCGGCCCATCTGCGAGGACGTCCGCCAGCGCGGGGTGGCTGCGCTGCGTGAGTACGCGGCCAGGTTCGACGGCGTCGAGCTCACGGACCTGAGGGTCCCGGCCGCCGCGATCGAGCAGGCCCTGGTCCGCCTCGACCCGCCGGTCCGGGACGCCCTGGAGGAGTCGATCCGGCGGGCGCGTCGGGTGCACGAGGACCAGCGGCGGGCCGACCACACCACGCAGGTGGTCGCGGGGGGAACGGTCACCGAGCGGTGGGTGCCGGTGTCGCGGGTGGGTCTGTACGTGCCCGGCGGCCTCGCCGTGTACCCGAGCAGCGTCGTCATGAACGTCGTCCCCGCCCAGGTGGCCGGCGTCGGCAGCCTCGCCGTCGCCAGCCCGCCGCAGCGGGACCACGGCGGCCTCCCGCACCCCGCGATCCTCGCCGCCTGCGCCCTGCTCGGCGTCGACGAGGTCTACGCGGCCGGTGGCGCCCAGGCGGTCGCGATGTTCGCCTACGGCGCCCGCGACGACGACGGCGTGCTCGTCTGCCGGCCCGTGGACATGGTGACCGGACCCGGGAACCTCTACGTGGCGGCGGCCAAGCGGCTGCTCAAGGGTCGGATCGGGATCGACTCCGAGGCCGGACCCACCGAGATCGCGGTCCTCGCCGACGCCACCGCCGACCCGACTCACGTGGCCGCCGACCTGATCAGCCAGGCGGAGCACGACCCGCTCGCCGCGAGCGTCCTGGTCACGGACTCGGCCGCCCTCGCCGACGCCGTCGAGGGCGAGCTCGAGGGCCAGGTCGCCGCCACCAAGCACGTCGAGCGCATCCGCGCGGCGCTGACCGGCGAGCAGTCCGGGGTGGTCCTGGTCGACGACCTCGAGCAGGGCCTCCAGGTCGTCGACGCGTACGCCGCCGAGCACCTCGAGATCCAGACCCGGGACGCCCGTGGCGTGGCCCTGCGGGTGCGCAACGCCGGTGCGGTCTTCGTGGGCCCCTTCGCGCCGGTGAGCCTGGGTGACTACAGCGCGGGGTCGAACCATGTGCTGCCGACCGGGGGCTGCGCCTGCCACTCCTCGGGGCTGTCCGTCCAGACGTTCCTGCGCGGCATCCACGTCGTGGACTACGACCGCGCCGCTCTCGCCGACGTGGCCGGTCACGTGGTCACGTTGGCCAACGCCGAGGACCTCCCGGCCCACGGCGCCGCGGTCCGGGTGCGGTTCCCGGACCCGGTGGTCCCGTGACCCCCGCCGACGAGCTGCCGCTCCGCGAGGAGCTTCGCGGCATCGCCCCCTACGGCGCGCCCCAGCTCGACGTGCCGGTCCGCCTCAACGTCAACGAGAACCCGTACCCGCCGTCCGATGCCCTGGTCGCCGAGGCCTCCGCCGCGGTCGCGGCGGAGGTGGGCGGGCTCAACCGCTACCCGGACCGCGACGCCACCGCCCTCCGTACCGACCTCGCCGCGTACCTCGGGCACGGCCTGGACGCCGGCCGGGTGTGGGCGGCCAACGGATCCAACGAGGTGATGCTGCAGGTGCTGCAGGCCTTCGGGGGCCCCGGGCGCACGGCGCTGTCCTTCGCGCCGACCTACTCGATGTACCCGGAGTACGCGCGGGACACGGCGACCCGCTGGCAGACCGTGCCCCGCGCCGAGGACTTCACCATCGACGCCGACGCCGCGGTGGCCGCGGTCCGCGCGGCGGCCCCGTCGGTGGTGCTCGTCGCCTCGCCGAACAACCCGACCGGCACCGCCGTTCCGCTGGACGTCGTCGAGGCGGTCTGCGCGGCCGCGCCGGGCGTCGTCGTCGTCGATGAGGCGTACGCCGAGTTCCGCCGCCAGGGCACGCCGAGCGCCCTCTCGCTGCTGGACGCCCAACCACGGCTGGCCGTGACCCGCACCATGAGCAAGGCCTTCGCGTTCGCCGGGGCCAGGGTCGGGTACCTGGCGGCGTCGCCGGCGTTCGTCGACGCGCTCCAGGTCGTGCGGCTGCCGTACCACCTCTCGGCCGTGACCCAGGCGGTGGCGCGGGTGGCCCTCCGGCACGCCGGGGACCTGCTGGCCCGGGTCGACGACCTGCGGTCCGAGCGTGACGCGCTCGTCGACTTCCTGCGCGGCCGGGACCTGGAGGTCCCGGACTCGGACGCGAACTTCGTGCTCGTCGGCCGGTTCCCCGACCGGCACGAGGTGTGGCGTGGGCTGCTGGACCGGGGCGTGCTGGTCCGGGAGGCGGGTCCGGAAGGCTGGCTGCGCGTGTCGGTGGGCACGCCCGAGGAGATGCAGGCGTTCCGGGACGCCCTGCTGGAGGTGCTGGGACGATGAGCCGGACGGCACGGGTCGAGCGCGCGACCAAGGAGAGCAAGGTCGTCGTCGCGGTCGACCTCGACGGCACGGGGACCTCCCGAGTGTCGACCGGGGTGCCCTTCTACGACCACATGCTCGGCTCGCTCGCCCGGCACTCCCTGGTCGACCTGGTCGTCGAGGCCGACGGAGACGTCGGCGTCGACGCGCACCACACGGTGGAGGACGTGGCCATCGTGCTCGGCCAGGCGCTCAAGGAGGCGCTCGGCGACAAGCGCGGGATCCGGCGCTTCGGCGACGCCTCGGTGCCGCTGGACGAGGCGCTCGTCCACGCCGTCGTCGACGTGGCCGGCCGCCCGTACTGCGTGCACACCGGCGAGCCGCCCGGGCAGGAGTACGCCCTCATCGGCGGGCACTTCGTCGGCTCCCTCACCCGGCACGTGCTGGAGACGCTGGCTTTCCGGGCCGAGATCGCGTTGCACGTCCGCGTGCTGTCCGGGCGGGACCCGCACCACGTCGTCGAGGCCCAGTTCAAGGCGGTCGCCCGTGCCCTGCGTGACGCGGTCGCGCTCGACCCCCGGGAGGGCGGCGTGCCCTCGACCAAGGGCTTGCTCTGACATGCCCGGACGGCGCGTCGTCGTCCTGGACTACGGATCGGGCAACCTGCGCTCGGCCGTCCGCGCCCTGGAACGGGTCGGCGCAGAGGTGACGCTGAGCCCCGACCCCGTGGTGGCCTCGGACGCGGACGGCCTGGTGGTCCCCGGCGTGGGAGCGTTCGAGTCGTGCGTGTCCGGGCTGCGCTCGGTCCGCGGGGACGTGGTCGTCGACCGACGCCTCGCCGGCGGGCGGCCCGTGCTGGGCATCTGCGTGGGCATGCAGATCCTGTTCGAGCGCGGCGTCGAGCACGGGGTCGAGTCGACCGGGACGGGGGAGTGGCCGGGCGTCGTCGAGCGGCTGCGAGCGACGCCGCTCCCGCACATGGGGTGGAACGTCGTCGACGTCCCGGCGGGCAGCGTGCTGTTCGCCGGTGTCGAGCAGGAGCGGTTCTACTTCGTGCACTCCTACGGCGTCCGGCGGTGGGAGCTCGCGGTGACGAGCGGGCGCCTCCATCCGCCGCTGGTGACGTGGGCCGAGCACGGCGGCGACCGGTTCGTCGCCGCGGTGGAGAACGGGCCGCTGTCGGCCACTCAGTTCCACCCCGAGAAGTCCGGTGACGCGGGGGCCACCCTGCTCGAGAACTGGGTGAGGAGCCTCGCGTGAGCGACCCGCTGGTCCTGCTGCCCGCCGTCGACGTCGCCGGCGGGCGCGCGGTCCGCCTCGTGCAGGGCGAGGCGGGGTCGGAGACCTCCTACGGCGACCCGTGGGACGCCGCCCTGGCCTGGCAGGAGGCGGGCGCGGAGTGGATCCACCTCGTCGACCTGGACGCCGCCTTCGGCCGCGGCTCCAACCGCGACCTGCTCGCCGACGTGGTCCGGCGGCTCGACGTGGCCGTCGAGCTCTCCGGCGGAATCCGCGACGACGAGTCGCTCGCCGCCGCGCTCGGGACCGGCTGCCGCCGGGTCAACCTCGGTACCGCCGCGCTCGAGGACCCGGCGTGGACCGTGCGGGTGATCGCCGAGCACGGGGACCGCGTGGCCGTCGGCCTCGACGTGCGGGGGACGACGCTGGCAGCCCGCGGCTGGACCCGCGAGGGCGGGGACCTCTGGGAGGTGCTCGAGCGACTCGACCGGGACGGCTGCGCCCGCTACGTCGTCACCGACGTCACCAAGGACGGCACCCTCCGCGGACCCAACGTCGAGCTCCTCCGCGAGGTCTGCGCCCGGACCGACCGGCCAGTCGTGGCCAGCGGCGGCGTGTCGACGCTGGAGGACCTCAGGGTCCCCCGCGGCCTGGTCGCACTGGGGGTGGAAGGGGCCATCGTCGGCAAGGCGCTCTACGCCGGTGCGTTCACGCTGCCGGAGGCGCTCGCCGTGGCCGGTGGCGTTCCCTCGGCCGGATAGGGTCCGCCGCGTGGTGCGCAGGGTGTCGTCCGGGGCCCCGTGGGAGCCCGTGGTGGGGTACAGCCGGGCGGTGGCGGCCGGCGACCACGTCTGGGTGACCGGGTGCACGTCCGTCGTGGCCGGCGAGGTGGTGCACGAGGGGGACGCCTACGAGCAGACCGCCCAGGCCCTCCGCAACGTCGCCTGGGCGCTCGACCAGGTCGGGGCGGGGCTCGCCGACGTGGTCCGGACGCGGATCTTCGTCACCGACATCAGCCGGTGGGCGGAGTACGGTCGTGCCCACGGCGAGGCGTTCGCCGGTGCCCCGCCGGCGACCTCCATGGTGGAGGTGTCCGCCCTGATCGACCGGCGGATGCTCGTCGAGGTGGAGGCAGTCGCCTACCGCCCCGGCGTGGGGGAGGGGGACGGATGAGCCAGCCGCCCCCAGGTCAGCCCCCCTCCGGCCGGCCGCCGTACGGCCCGCCGCCGTACGGCCCGCCGCCGTACGGCTCCCCGCCGTACGGTGGCCACCCGCAGCGTCGGAGCCTGCCCGGCTTCGCGTGGGCCGTCATCGCGCTCGCCGCCCTCGGTCTGGTCGGCATCGTGCTGCTGGTCGGCTTCGTCGTCAGCCGGGTCGGACTGGACCAGGCCGGCGACGACGAGCTGTCGCGCTTGTACGGGGCCTGCGCCGAGGGCGACATGGGGGCGTGTGACGAGCTCTTCTGGAGGTCCCCTCCCGGCTCCGAGTACGAGCAGTTCGGCGCGACGTGCGGCGATCGTGTGGAGACCGCGTTCTCCTGCGAGGGGGTCCTGCCGTGAGCCTGGCCGTCCGGGTCATCCCCTGCCTCGACGTGGATCGTGGGCGGGTGGTGAAGGGCGTCAACTTCACCGACCTGCGCGATGCCGGCGACCCGGTCGAGCTGGCGCGGGCGTACGACGCCGAAGGGGCCGATGAGCTGGTCTTCCTCGACATCACCGCCTCGTCCGACGCGCGCGAGACGACGTACGACGTGGTGTCGCGTACGGCGGAGCAGGTCTTCATCCCGCTCACCGTGGGCGGCGGGGTGCGCACGGTGGACGACGTCGACCGGC
Source organism: Jiangellales bacterium (assembly GCA_035462845.1). Taxonomy (GTDB): domain Bacteria; phylum Actinomycetota; class Actinomycetes; order Jiangellales; family Jiangellaceae; genus DASTQL01. Next base: position 16,367 of record DATHTV010000011.1, on the reverse strand, counting down.
TGCTCCGGGCCGGCGCGGACAAGGTGGGTGTCAACACCGCGGCCGTCGAGCGACCGGAGCTCGTGGCGGACATCGCGCAGCGGTTCGGCAACCAGGTGCTCGTTCTCTCGGTGGACGCCCGGCGCTGCCCACCGGGGACGGGCACCGAGTCCGGGTGGGAGGTCACCACCCACGGCGGGCGGCGCGGCACCGGCACGGACGCGGTGGCCTGGGCGGTCCGGGCCACGGAGCTGGGCGCCGGTGAGATCCTGCTCAACTCGATGGACGCCGACGGCACCGAGGACGGCTACGACCTGGCGATGATCGCCGCGGTCCGGGCCGCGGTGGCGGTCCCGGTCGTCGCGAGCGGCGGCGCCGGGACGCTGGAGCACTTCGCCCCCGCGGTGCGAGCGGGGGCGGACGCGGTGCTCGCGGCCAGCGTCTTCCACTTCGGGCAGCTGCGGATCCCCGAGGTCAAGGGGGCGCTGCGCGCCGCCGGCCTGCCGGTCCGCTGAGCCCCGCATCCTCCGCCGGCCCGAGCCACCACGAGGCCCGTCGGGAGACCACCAGGCGTCGACGCCGCGTGGTGGCACCGACGGGGTGGTGAACGTGGTCGATCGGGCGAGGTGGGCGCGGGTCGGTGGGGCGGGTCAGATGCCGAGGCTCGAGCCCCGGAAGGCCGAGAGCGTCTCCGCGTCACCCTCGACCTCGACCAGGGCGTGGTCGGTGCGGCCGAAGGCGTACAGCACGAGCTCCTGGGCGGGCCCCACCAGGGTCACCGCCGGCGTCCCGGGGCGTGCGACCGTGGTCCGCCCGTCCGGCAGCCGCAGGACGACCCCGACGGGGGAGCGGGCGAAGAACACGCGCCCGCGGGTCTCGAGCGTCCGCCACAGCGCCTCGTCGTACGCCGTGGGCAGGCGGCGGGGCTGCCAGCCGTCGACCGCTCTGCGGACGTCCTCGTGGTGGACGAAGTGCTCGGTGAGGTTGGCGACCTCCTCCACCGGGCCCCAGGACATCGGCGCCCAGAGCGGGGGGCGACGGAACCTCTCGACGAGCTGCTCGTAGGGCTGCGCGGCCACGTCGCGCTGGACCTTGGCGGTCCATCCCCGGAGCGGCCGGACGACGATGCCCGGTGCCGCGTCGGGCCGGGTCTCCCGCACCACGAGGTGCGCCGCCAGGTCTCGCGCCCGCCAGCCCTCGCACAGGGTGGGGGCCTCGGGCCCCACCTCGAGAAGGGTGCGGGCGAGGTCCTGGCGCTCGGTCCTGGCGAAGCCGCTCATGCCACCCACGGTACGGACGTGAGCCCGGTCACCGCCTGGCGGGGGCGTGCGGTGAGCGATCCCCGACGCCCTGCGCCGGCAGCGAAACCGGGGTGAATCCTCTCCCGGTACGGGGCAGGCTGGCGGGCGGCCCGGAGCGGGCCGGCGATCGGCGGCCGGAAGGGTCGCGGGAGGGACGACGGTGGGCGAGCCGGCACCCGTGGGCCACCCGGCCCGGCAGGTGACGCTGCGGGAGGGGCTGCGCGTCCTGGGCGTGGCGGTGCGGACCGAGCCGCGGGTGTTCGCCGTGTCCGTCGCCGGGAGCGCCGTCTACGGCTTCAGCACCGTGGCCACCGCGAGCGTCATCGGCGCGGTCACCGACCGGGTCGTGGTCCCGGCATTCCGCGACGGCGAGACGACGACCGCCGCCCTGGTGCTGGCGGCCCTCGCGATCGTCGGGGTGGGAGTGCTCAAGGCCGCCGGGATCGTCGCGCGCCGGCTCTTCGCGGGGATCATGCAGTACCGGCTGCAGGCGCGGTACCGCCGCCAGGTGACCCGCCAGTACCTGCGGCTGCCGCTCTCGTGGCACCACCGGCACCCGACCGGACAGCTGCTCTCCAACGCGAACGCCGACGTCGAGGCCACGTGGTACCCGATCGCGCCGTTCCCCATGGCCGTCGGGGTGCTGGTCATGCTGGTCGTCGCGGTCGTCGCCATGCTGCGCGCCGACCCGGTGCTGGCGGGTATCGGCCTGCTCGTCTTCCCGGCCATCCTGCTCGTCAACCTGCTCTACCAGCGGCGCCTGTCACCGCTCGCGACCCGCGCGCAGGCCTTGCGGGCCGAGCTGTCGGAGGTCGCGCACGAGTCCTTCGACGGCGCGCTCGTCGTCAAGACACTGGGGCTGGAGGCCGCCGAGGCTGCGCGGTTCGGCCGCCGGGCGGACGACCTGCGCCGCGCGAACGTGGCAGTCGGCCGGGTCCGCGGGGGGTTCGACCCGGTGCTGGAGGCGCTGCCCAGCCTGGGCGTCCTGGCCGTGCTGCTGGTCGGGTCGGCCCGGGTGGACGCGGGAACGCTCGCCCCCGGCACGCTGGTCGAGGTCGCCTACCTGCTGACGGTGGTCGCCTTCCCCGTCCGCGCCATCGGGTGGGTGCTCGGCGAGCTGCCCCGGTCGGTGGTCGGCTGGCGCCGGGTGCGGGCGGTCCTCGACGCGACCGGCGAGCTCCCGTACGGCACCGGTGGCGCCCTCGCCGGCACGCAGGCCCTCGACCTGCGGGTGCAGCACGTGCGCTACGCCTACGTGGACGGACGGGACGTGCTGCACGACGTCGACTTCGACGTCGCCCCGGGCCGGACCGTCGCGGTCGTCGGACCGACCGGGGCGGGCAAGTCCACGGTGGCCTCGCTGCTCGTCCGGCTGGTCGACCCCGCGGACGGCGCCGTCCTCGCCGACGGCGTCGACCTCCGCGACCTGCCCGCCGGCGGGGTGGCCGGGCAGGCGGCCCTCGTCTTCCAGCAGGCCTTCGTCTTCGAGGACAGCATCCGGGACAACGTCGCGCTCGGCGCCGACGTCGACGACCAGCAGGTGTGGTCCGCCCTCCGCCTGGCGCAGGCCGACCGCTTCGTCGCGGCCCTCCCCGACGGCCTGTCCACCGTCGTCGGCGAGCGCGGCGCCACCCTCTCCGGCGGTCAGCGGCAGCGGCTCGCCCTCGCCCGGGCACTGGTCCGCCGACCACGACTGCTGGTGCTCGACGACGCCACCAGTGCCGTCGACCCGGAGGTGGAGCGGCGCATCCTCGCCGGCCTCCGTGACGCGTCGCTGCCCTCGACCGTCGTCGTCGTCGCCTACCGCCGGGCGACGATCGCGCTCGCCGACGAGGTCGTCTACGTGGAGGCGGGACGGGTGGTGGCGCGCGGCTCCCACGCCGACCTGCTGGCTGGGTCACCGGGGTACCGCGCCCTGCTCACCGCGTACGAGCGGGACGCCGCCGAGCGGGCCGCCCTCGCCGCCGGAGGGCTGTCGTGACCGCGGCGACGGGTGCCGGCCCGTCCTCCGCCCTCGGTCACGGCACCGACAGCGCGTGGGGAACCGTGCGCCGGGGCCTGGCCCTCAGCCCCGAGATCCGCGACGGCCTGGGGGTGACCCTGCTGCTCGCCCTGGTCGCCACGGCCGGCTGCCTCGTCGTGCCGATCGCGGTCCAGCAGACGGTGGACCGCGGCCTGCTCGCGCCCGGCGGGCCCGACCTGGGCGTGGTCCGGGTCACCGTGCTGGCGGCGATCGTCGCCGTCGTGGTGACCGCCGGCGTCGCATACGTCATGAACTACCGGGTGTTCCGGGCGTCGGAGGCCGGGCTGGCGACCCTGCGCACCCGGGCCTTCCGGCACGTCCACGACCTGTCCGTGCTCACCCAGAGCACCGAGCGCCGGGGGGCACTGGTCTCGCGGGTCACCAGCGACGTCGACACGCTGTCGCAGTTCGTCCAGTGGGGCGGCCTGCTCCTGCTGGTGAGCGTCGGGCAGCTGCTCCTCGCCACGGCCGTCATGGCGGTCTACTCCTGGCAGCTGACGCTGCTCGTGTGGCTCTGCTTCCTGCCGCTGTTCCTGCTGCTGCGCACCTTCCAGCGGCGCGTGTCGGCCGCGTACGGCGTGGTGCGCGAGCGGGTCGGCGCCATGCTCGGCGCGGTCTCGGAGTCCGTGGTCGGCGCGCAGGTGGTGCGCGCGTACGGGGCCGAGGCGCGGACGCAGGAGCGCATCGACACCGCGGTGGAGCGGCACCGCGCGGCCGCGACCCGCGCCCAGAAGCTCGTCGCGCTGACCTTCTCGACCGGCGAGGTGGTCGCGGGCGTGGCGAATGCGGCCGTGGTCGTGGCCGGCGTGCTCCTCGGCCTCGCTGGCGAGATCACGCTCGGCCGGCTGCTCGCCTTCCTGTTCCTCGTCACCCTGTTCGTCGGGCCGGTGCAGGTCGGCACAGAGGTCCTCAACGAGGCGCAGAACGCGGTCGCCGGCTGGCGGCGGGTGCTCGGCGTCGTGGACACCCCGGCCGACGTGGCCGACCCCGGTGCGGCGGGGGTCGACCTGCCCCGCGGTCCCGTGGAGGTCCGGTTCGAGGACGTCGACTACGCCTACCCGGGCGGACCGCCCGTGCTGCTGGGCGTGGACGTGACCCTCGCGGCGCGCTCCCGGGTGGCCGTCGTGGGGGAGACGGGGTCCGGCAAGACGACCTTCGCCAAGCTGCTCACCCGGTTGATGGACCCGCGCGGCGGTCGCGTCCTCGTCGACGACGTCGACCTGCGCAGCGTGCGCTTCGAGACGCTGCGGCGGCGGCTCGTCATGGTGCCGCAGGACGGCTTCCTGTTCGACGCGTCGATCGGCGACAACATCGCCCTGGGGCGGCCGGGGTCCACGGCCGACGACGTGCGCGCGGCACTCACCGAGCTGGGGCTCGCGGATTGGCTGGAGTCGCTCCCGGCCGGGCTCGACACCCCGGTGGGCCAGCGCGGCGAGTCGCTGTCGGCGGGGGAGCGGCAGCTGGTGGCGCTCGCCCGCGCCTACCTGGCCGACCCCGACCTCCTCGTGCTCGACGAGGCGACCAGCGCCGTCGACCCCGCCACCGAGGTGCGCCTCGCCCGCGCCCTCGAGAGCGTCACGCGCGGCCGGACGTCGGTCACCATCGCGCACCGGCTCTCGACCGCGGAGGCGGCGGACGAGGTGCTGGTCTTCGACCAGGGCCGGCTGGTCGAGCGAGGCCCGCACCGCGAGCTCGTCCTCGGCGACGGCGCCTACGCGCTCATGCACCGCGCCTGGGTGTCCCAGTCTCGGTGAGCGATCCGGTCCACCCGCGGCTCGGGTCGCCCCGGTGGGGCGTCCCGTGGGGCGTCCCGGTGCGGCGTCCCGGTGCGTCGTGCCCGTGCGTCGTGCCGGTGCGTCGCCCCGTGCAGCGTCCCGGTGGCGGCTCACCCCCCGTGGCGCTGCACCAGCTCGTAGAGGTGCCCGTCGGGCGCCCGGACGTGCACGTACCGCTCGAGGCCGTTGTCCCCCGGCTCGCCGGTCTCGACCCCTGCGGCGGCCAGCTCCGCCAGCGCCGCGTCGAGGTCGGCCACCAGGAAGCCCACCGTCCGGTACGGGCCCTCGTCCGGGTCGGCGTCGACGACGGCGAACGTGGCGCCGTCCGGCAGGTCGAAGACGTCGCCGTCCACCGGGCCCGCAGCGGCCGGCCGGGCGGTCAGCCCGAGCACCTCGCGGGCGAACGACGCCATCGCCGCGCGCTCGCCCGTCGATGACCCGACGAACACCAGCCCCAGCACCTGCACCCGAACCACCCCTCTCGCCGCCCGGCCGGCCCCCGGTCCCTGATCGGAGGAGGGCCACCCTGCCCCAACCCGGGGTTGGAGGAGGGCCACCCTGCTCCAACGGGATCGGAGGAGGGCCACCCTGCTCCAACCCGGGGTTGGAGGTGGGCCTCCCTGCTCCAACCCGGGGCGGGGCCGGTGCGGCGGCCGGGCGCCGCACCCTCGTACCGGAGGACGGCGTACGGGAGAATGCTCCGCATGGCGTCCCCACCCCCCTCCAGCGGGCTCGACCCCGCGGTCGCGGCCCGGCTCACGCGTGACCGCGACGGGCTGGTGGCAGCGGTGGTGCAGCAGCAGGGCACCGGCGAGGTGCTCATGGTCGGCTGGATGGACGACGAGGCGCTGCACCGCACGCTGACGACCGGCCGCGCCACGTACTGGTCCCGCAGCCGGCAGGAGTACTGGGTGAAGGGCGAGACGTCGGGTCACCGCCAGTGGGTCCGGGAGGTGCGCCTGGACTGCGACGGCGACGCCGTCCTGCTGACGGTCGACCAGGAGGGGGCGGCCTGCCACACGGGGGACCGGTCCTGCTTCGACGCCGACGTGCTGCTCGACGGCGGGCGGAGGTGAACGCCGCCCTCACGGTGGCCCCCGACCTGGCCACGTTCCGCGAGCTGGCCCGGGACCGGCGGGTGATCCCGGTCGTCCGGCGGCTGCTCGCCGACGGCGAGACGCCCGTCGGGGTCTACCGGAAGCTGGCTCGCAACCGCCCGGGCACCTTCCTGCTCGAGTCCGCGGAGCACGGCGGCGTCTGGTCGCGCTACTCGTTCGTCGGCGCGCAGTCGGCCGCCGTGCTCACCGAGCGCGACGGCGAGGCCGTCTGGGACGGCGCCCCCCCGGTCGGGCTGCCCGCCGGCGGGGACCCATTGGAGGCGCTCGCCGGAACCCTCGCCGCGCTGCACACGCCGCGGCTGCCCGACCTCCCGCCGCTGACCGGCGGGCTCGTCGGCTACCTCTCCTACGACGCCGTACGCCGGCTGGAACGGCTGCCGTCGCTCGCCGAGGACGACCTCGGGCTGCCGGAGCTGGGCTTCATGCTGGCCACCGACCTGGCGGTGCTGGACCACGAGGACGGCACTGTGCTGCTCGTCGCCAACGCGGTCAACTGGGACGACAGCGACGCCCGCGTCGACGAGGCCTGGGCCGACGCGGTCTCCCGGCTGGACCGGATGACCGCCCTGGTCGCGGGCCCGACCCCCTCCTCGGTCGCCTGCTACGACCCGGCAGCGGTGCCCGACACGGTCAGCCGGACCGCCCGGGCCGACTACCTCGCCGCGGTGGAGCGGGCCAAGGAGGAGATCCGGGCCGGCGAGGCGTTCCAGGTCGTGGTGTCGCAGCGCTTCGAGGTGCCCGGCGGGGCCGACGCGCTCGACGTCTACCGGGTGCTGCGCCGCGACAACCCGAGCCCGTACATGTACCTGCTGCGGTTCGAGGGTTTCGACGTCGTCGGCTCGAGCCCGGAGGCGCTGGTCAAGGTCACCGCCGGTCGGGCCATGACGCACCCGATCGCCGGCACCCGCTGGCGCGGCGCGACCCCGGAGGAGGACGCGGCGCTCGCCGCCGACCTGCTCGCCGACCCCAAGGAGCGTGCCGAGCACCTCATGCTCGTCGACCTCGGGCGCAACGACCTGGGCCGCGTGTGCGCACCGGGCTCGGTGGAGGTGGTCGACTTCATGACCGTCCGCCGCTACAGCCACGTGATGCACATCGAGTCGACCGTGGTCGGGCAGCTCACCGAGGGGCGCACCGCGCTCGACGCGCTCACCGCGTGCTTCCCGGCGGGCACCCTGTCGGGGGCGCCCAAGCCTCGGGCGATGGAGATCATCGAGGAGCTGGAGCCGACCCGCCGGGGCCTGTACGGAGGCATCGTCGGCTACCTCGACCTGGCGGGTGATCTCGACGCTGCCATCGCGATCCGCACCGCTCTGCTGCGGGACGGCACCGCGTACGTCCAGGCGGGGGCGGGCATCGTCGCCGACTCCGACCCGGCGGCGGAGCACGAGGAGTGCCGCAACAAGGCCGCGGCCGTCCTGCGCGCCGTCGCCGTCGCCGGGTCCATCCGGCCGGTCCGGGACCCGGCGTGACCCCCAGGCGGGAGTACGCCGTGGTGGTCGCCGTGCTGGCCGCTGGCGGCGCCGCCGGGCTGCTCGCCTCGGGCGCGGTGTGGCAGGAGGTCCCGGGCGACCTGCCGCTGCCCGTGCTGCCCGAGGTCGTGACGGGAACCGAGGCCGCTCCGGCCGTCCGGGCGGTGTCCCTCGTGGCGCTGGCCGGGACGCTCGCGGTGCTGGCCACCCGCCGGCGCGGTCGCCGCGCGGTGGGGGTGCTGCTCGCGCTGGCCGGTCTGGTGGCCGCCGCGGCGGCGGTGTCGTGGGTCGGCGGGGACTCGACGCGCTGGCCTGCGGTGGCCCTGGGTGCGGCGCTGACGGTCACCGCGGCCGGCGTGCTCGTCGCGGTCCACGGCGGCCGCTGGCCGGTCCTGGGGGCACGCTACGAGCGCGGCAGTCGACCGGTGGAGACGTCCCGCAGCACCTGGGACGCGCTGGACCGGGGCGAGGACCCCACCGTGTGAAAGGCCGTCTCGTGCGCCACAATGGGGGCGCGCCGGACCGGCCCTCCGCGGCCCGCCCGACGCGGCTGCCGCCCGACTCCCGACGCCGCGAGGAGACCCCATGGTCGACCAGGACGACGCCCGCTCGCACGGTACGGCGCACGGCTCCTCGCACGGTCACACGGCCGCCGCCTGGACCGCCGTCGGCGTCATGCTCGCCGGCTTCCTCATCGGGTCCATCGCCGTCGTCCAGCTCAACTGGCCGCTGTTCTGGATCGGCCTCGGGGTGGTGGCACTCGGCGTGGTTGTCGGCAAGGTCATGAGCATGATGGGGCTGGGCGCCCCGGTCACCTACACCCAGCCGGGCGCCGAGGCGCGGGCCGAGGGCCAGCGCGCGCCGGACGCGTGAGCCCCGGAGGCACCACGCTCGCCCGCCGCGCCGCGGGCTCGCCGCTCGCCGCGCCGCTCGCCACGGCGGCGGCTGCACTGCTCGCGACGGCGGTCGTGGCGACCGTCGAGCCCGGGTCGTCACCGCTGCTCCCCCCCTGCCCCCTGCACGCCCTGACCGGTCTGTGGTGCCCGCTCTGCGGCGGTACCCGGGCCGTCCACGCCCTCACCGGCGGAGAGGTGGGCGCCGCCTCCGGCTTCAACGTCGTGGTCGTGGCCGCGGTGCCGCTGGCGGTGCTGCTGTGGGTGCGGTGGCTGCGACGGCGCCGACGCGACCCGGCGGCGCGGATGGTCGACCCCTCGCCCCGGCTGCTCGCGCTCGTGGGCCTCGGCCTCGTCACCTTCGCCGTCCTGCGCAACCTGCCGGCCGGGGCCTGGCTGGCGCCCTGACCGGTGCCCCGCGGCCGCTGCCCTCCGGCCGCCCGGGCGGTCAGGTCGTGCTGACGCTCGCGAGACCGCCGACCACGATCAGGACGATGAGCAGCGCGGTGCCCAGGCCGTAGAGCACCAGGCCGATGATGGAGACGATCCGCGCGGCCTGTGCCATCCCCTCGCCGGTCAGCGCACCGCCCGAGGCCCGGATGTCGCGCAGCGACTGGTTGGCGAGCACCCATCCGACGACGTGCAGGACGATCGGGCACGCCACCCAGCCTGCGATCGCCGACACGAGCGCCCAGATCGCCTTCTGGTCCGTCTGCGGCGCCGGGTAGCCGTACGGCCCGCCGTAGCCGGGCTGGTACGACGCCGCGGGGTAGCCCTGCTCGCCGTACGGTCCGGGCTGCGCCGGCGGTGGGTAGCCGCCGGGTTGCCCAGGCTGCCCGGGCTGGCCCGGCTGCCCGTAGTACGGCGGCTGCTCCCCGCCCGGGTACGGCGGCTGCTCCCCGCCCGGGTACGGCGGCCGGCCCTCCGGCGGCTGGTCGCCTCCGGGCTGGCCGTACGGCGGCACGCTCATGTGGTCGTCTCCTGAGTCACGTCGGTGGGTCGGGTGGCACGCAACGGTGCGCACCAAACGTAGCGCCGCGCTCCCCCGGCTCGGGGCGCGGTCGGGGCACGTCACCCGCGCGGTTACCCTGGGCCGGGTGTCGACGCGCGCGGCGCCGACCGGTTCAGGCAGGCGAGGGAGGCGGACCGTGAGCGTGCTCGACGAGATCCTCGACGGCGTCCGCTCCGACCTTGCCGCACGGCAGGAGCACGTCAGCCTGGACCAGCTCAAGGAGCGCGCCGCTCGCCAGCCCGCGGCCCGGGACCCGCTGCCGCAGCTGCGCGCACCCGGGGTGTCGGTCATCGCGGAGGTCAAGCGGTCCAGCCCCAGCCGGGGCTCCCTGGCCGAGATCGACGACCCGGCAGCGCTGGCCCGCGACTACGAGGCCGGCGGCGCGGCGGCGATCAGCGTGCTCACCGAGGGCCGCCGGTTCGGCGGGTCGCTCGACGACCTCAAGGCCGTGCGGACGGCGGTGGACTGCCCGGTGCTGCGCAAGGACTTCATCCTCACGAGCTACCAGCTGTGGGAGGCCCGCGCGTACGGCGCCGACCTCGCCCTGCTGCTCGTCGTCGCGCTCGAGCAGAACGCGCTGGTCGGCCTCGTCGAACGAGCCGAGTCGATCGGGCTCACCGCTCTCGTCGAGTGCCACACCGCCGAGGAGGTGGACCGGGCCGTGGACGCCGGCGCCCGCGTCATCGGCGTCAACGCCCGCGACCTCACCACGCTGGAGGTCCACCGCGACCAGTTCGCCCGGCTGGCGCCACGGGTCCCGGACGGCGTCGTCAAGATCGCCGAGTCGGGCGTGCGGGGCCCGCACGACGTCATCGAGCTCGCCCGCGAGGGGGCCGATGCCGTGCTCGTGGGGGAGACGCTGGTGACGGGGCGAGACCCGAGGGCGGCCGTCGCGGACCTGGTGGCCGCCGGCGCGCACCCGGCGCTACGGCAGGGCCGGCCGTGACCCTGCGCGCGGGGGCCGCGCCTGCCTCCGCCCACGCGGTGCCCGACTCGCTGGGCCACTTCGGCCCGTACGGTGGCAGGTTCGTCCCCGAGGCGCTGGTGGCGGCCCTGGACGAGCTCGCCCGCGAGTACGAGTCGGCGTGGGTCGACCCCGCCTTCCGGGCCGAGCTGGACGAGCTGCAGCGGATGTACACCGGCCGGCCCAACCCGCTCACCGAGGCGCGCCGGTTCGGGACGGAGGCCGCCCACGGCGCCCGCGTCCTGCTCAAGCGCGAGGACCTCAACCACACCGGATCCCACAAGATCAACAACGTGCTCGGCCAGGTGCTGCTGACCCGGCGGATGGGCAAGACCCGCGTCATCGCCGAGACCGGGGCGGGTCAGCACGGCGTGGCCACCGCCACCGCGGCGGCGTTGATGGGGCTCGACTGCGTGGTCTACATGGGCGAGGAGGACACCCGCCGGCAGGCGCTCAACGTCGCCCGCATGCGCCTCCTCGGCGCCGAGGTCGTCCCGGTCCGTACCGGCTCGCGCACGCTCAAGGACGCCATCAACGAGGCGATGCGCGACTGGGTCACGAACGTCGACAGCACGCACTACCTGCTCGGGACGGTCGCCGGGCCGCACCCGTTCCCCGTGATGGTCCGGGACTTCCACCGTGTCATCGGCGACGAGGCGCGTGCCCAGGTCCTCGAGCTCACCGGTGCGCTTCCGGACGCCGTGGCCGCCTGCGTGGGCGGCGGATCCAACGCCATCGGCATCTTCACCGCGTTCCTCGACGATCCTGGGGTGGCCCTGTACGGGTTCGAGGCCGGCGGTGACGGCGTCGACACCGGCCGGCACGCCGCGACCATCGTCGGCGGCACGCCTGGCGTGCTCCACGGCGCGCGCTCGTACCTGCTCCAGGACGAGATGGGCCAGACCGTCGAGTCGCACTCGATCTCGGCCGGCCTCGACTACCCCGGGGTCGGCCCGGAGCACGCGTGGCTGCACGACACCGGGCGCGCCGCGTACGAGGCCGTGCCGGATGCCGAGGCCATGGAGGCCTTCCGGCTGCTGTGCCGTACGGAGGGCATCATCCCGGCCATCGAGAGCGCGCACGCCCTGGCCGGGGCGCAGCGCCTCGGCGCCCGGCTGGGTGCCGGCGCGGTCGTGCTGGTGAACCTCTCCGGGCGTGGCGACAAGGACGTCGACACCGCCGCCCGGTGGTTCGGCCTGGTGTCGGGGGAGGCGTGAGCCGCCTCGCCGAGGTGTTCGGCCGGGCCAGGTCGGAGGACCGGGCCGCCCTCGTCGCCTACCTGCCGGCCGGGTTCCCCAGCGCCGAGGGCGGGATCGCCGCGCTGACGGCGATGGTCGAGGCGGGTGTCGACGTGGTCGAGGTCGGCCTGCCCTACAGCGACCCGCTCATGGACGGGCCCACCATCCAGGCCGCCGTCGACGCGTCGCTGCGGGCCGGTACGCGGACCGCCGACGTCCTCCGGACCGTGGAGGCGGTCGCCGCCACGGGTGCGGCGACCCTGGTGATGTCGTACTGGAACCCGGTCGAGCGCTACGGCGTCGAGCGCTTCGCCGCCGACCTCGCCGCGGTCGGCGGGTGCGGCGTGATCACCCCGGACCTGACCCCCGACGAGGCCCGTCCGTGGGTCGCGGCCGCACGCCGGGCGGACGTCGACACCGTCTTCCTGGTCGCCCCGTCCTCGACCGACGAGCGGATCGCGATGACCGCCCGCGCCTGCCGCGGCTTCGTCTACGCGGCGTCGACGATGGGGGTCACCGGGGCCCGCTCCGCCGTCGCCGGTACCGCGGCGACGCTGGTCTCCCGCGTCCGCGCCGCCACCGACCTCCCGGTCGCCGTGGGGCTCGGGGTGTCCACCGCAGCGCAGGCCGCCGAGGTCGCCGGTTACGCCGACGGCGTGATCGTGGGGTCGGCCTTCGTACGCCTGCTGCTCGACGCCGTCGACGAGGACGCCGGCCGGCGTGCGGTGGCCGGCCTCGCCGCCGAGCTGGCCCGCGGGGTACGGGAGCGGCCGCGCGGCAGCAGTCTCGCCGGCGTGCACCTCGGCGGCGACCACAGCGGCGACCACAGCGGCAACCACAGCGGCGACGAGGGGCGTCGGGGGCCGTGACCGCACTCGCCACCCGGTCGCCGCGGCTGCTCTGGGTCTCGACCGCCGCCCGCCTCGTCCTGGCCGGGATCCTCGGCTACGCCGGCGCGATCAAGGCCGTCGACCCGCAGACCATGGTCCGGGCCGTGCAGGCCTACCAGATCTTCCCGCCCGCGGTGGGTGAGCTGGTGGGGCTCGTGCTGCCCTTCCTCGAGATCGGCCTGGCCGTGCTCCTGCTGGTCGGGCTCGCCACCCGGTTCGCGGCCGCAGTGACCGCGGTGCTGATGGTCGCCTTCATCGCCGGGGTCGCCTCGGCCTGGGCCCGCGGGCTGTCGATCGACTGCGGCTGCTTCGGCGGCGGCGGCCAGATCGACCCGAGCGAGACGCGCTACCTCGAGGAGATCCTGCGCGACCTCGGCTTCCTCGCGCTGGCCTGCTGGCTCGTCGTGTTCCCGGCCAGTCGGCTCGCCGTCGACCGGCACGGCCGCCACGAGGCGACGCCCCAGCTGCCGCACCTGCCATCGGCCGAGCACGCCGACGGCAGGCACGCCCACGTCGCACCGCCCGTTCCGCACGGCCCGGCCGAGGAGGAGACCACCCGATGAGCGCCAAGCCCCAGGGGAGCCGCGCCGAGGCCCGCGCCCGGGCGCAGCAGCTCCGCGAGGAGCAGGCCCGAGCGGCCCGCCGGCGCGAGCGGCTGGTCCGCATCGGCATCGCCGTCGCCGTGCTCGTCGCGGTGGTGGTCGTCGGGGTCGCCGTCAACGCGAGCCGCACCTCGGTCGACGCCGAGGCCGCGCTCCCCCCGGGGGTCAGCGAGGCCGACGGTGGCCTGCCGCTCGGCAGCGCCGAGGCCCCGGTCACGGTCAACCTGTGGGAGGACTTCCAGTGCCCGGCCTGCGCGGACTTCGAGGCGACGAACGCCCCGGTGCTCGAGCAGGCCGTCGCCGACGGGGACATCCGGCTGGTCCTGCACCCGCTGACCTTCCTGGACGACAGCCTCGGCAACTCCTCCTCCGTGCCCGCGGCCCAGGCGCTGGGCTGCACGGCGGACGCCGGCGCGGAGGCCGCGCTGCGCTTCCACACCATCGTCTTCGCCAACCAGCCGCCGGAGACGCGCGGCCAGGAGGCCTGGAGCACGGACGACCTCGTGGGCTGGGCCGGCGAGGCCGGCGCCGACGAGGACGAGGTCCGCAGCTGCCTCGAGGACGGCACGTACGCGGCCTGGGTGGACAACGTCGCCGGCTCGGGGTCCTCGGCCGGGGTGACCGGCACGCCGACCCTGTTCATCGACGGCGAGCGCGTCCCGGACGACCAGCTGGCGTCGATGTTCGAGGACCCGTCGGTGCTCGAGCAGCGCATCGCGGACGCCGTCCCCGCCTCCTGATTCCCGCCACCCCCAGGACCAGGGAGACGCCGTGCTGCCCGCCGCCATCCCCAGCCCCGACCAGGGGGTCTGGTACCTCGGGCCGCTGCCGCTGCGTGCGTACGCGCTGTGCATCCTGCTCGGCATCGTCGTCGCCGTCTGGCTGGGCGACCGCCGCTGGGTGCAGCGGGGTGGACGGCAGGGGACGGTGGCCGACGTCGCCGTCTGGGCCGTGCCGTTCGGCATCATCGGCGGGCGGCTGTACCACGTGCTGACCGAGTGGGACCCCTACTTCGGCCCGGGGGGTGACCCGCTGGCCGCCCTGCAGGTGTGGCGGGGCGGGCTGGGCATCTGGGGCGCCGTCGCCCTGGGCGGTGTGGGGGCGTGGATCGGCTGCCGGCGGCGGGGGATCCCGCTACCGGCCTACGCCGACGCCGTGGCCCCGGGCATCGCCCTCGCCCAGGCGATCGGGCGCTGGGGCAACTGGTTCAACCAGGAGCTGTTCGGCCGCCCGACGGACCTGCCCTGGGGCCTGGAGATCGCGCCGGAGAACCGGCCGGAGGCCTATCTCGCGGCCGAGACCTTCCACCCCACCTTCCTCTACGAGTCGCTGTGGTGCGTGGGCGTGGCGCTCGCCGTCATCTGGGCCGACCGCCGGTTCCGGATGGGGCACGGCCGAGCCTTCGCGCTCTACGTGGCGCTCTACACCCTCGGTCGGGGCTGGATCGAGGCACTGCGCGTCGACGCCGCCGACGTCGTCCTCGGGCTCCGGCTGAACGTGTGGACCGCCGTGCTGGTCTTCGCCGGCGCGGTGGCGTACATCGTCGTGTCGAGCCGGCTCCGGCCCGGACGCGAGGAGGTCGTCGACCCGCGGGTGGACCCCGTCCAGGAGGGTGCGGCGGACGCGAGGTGAGCCTGGCCTGCGTTGTCGCCCCGTCGGGCGCCGACCTACTGTGGCCGGTGTGAGCGAGCAGGTGGAGCGGACGGCGCCGGAGGTCGGTCACGAGCACGCCGACGTCACCGGCGGGTGGCTGCGGCCCGCCGTGTTCGGGGCGATGGACGGGCTGGTGTCCAACTTCGCCCTCATCGCCGGTGTCGCCGGCGGCGGGGCGGACCGCAGCGTCGTCGTGCTCGCCGGGCTCGCCGGCCTCGCGGCGGGCGCCTTCAGCATGGCCGCGGGCGAGTACACCTCGGTCGCCTCGCAGGCCGAGCACGCGCGCGCCGAGATCGAGGTCGAGCGGGTCGAGCTGGTGAAGAACCCGGAGGGCGAGCAGGCCGAGCTCGCCCAGATGTACGTCGAGCGGGGACTGACCCCAGAGCTCGCCGCCGAGGTCTCCCGGCAGCTCCACCGCGACCCGGAGCTGGCCCTCGAGGTGCACGCCCGCGAGGAGCTCGGCGTCACCCTGGACGACCTGCCCTCGGCCAAGCTGGCCGCGGTGGCGTCCTTCGTCGCCTTCGCGGTCGGGGCCATCATCCCGATCGCTCCCTACCTGCTGGGCGCCGCCACCCTGCTGCCGGCCGTCGTCGTGTCGCTGGCCGGGCTGTTCGCAGCCGGCGCGGTCGTGACCCGGATCACCTCGCGCCCGTGGTGGTACGGCGGGCTGCGCCAGCTCGTGCTCGGGGCGCTCGCCGCGGCCGCCACGTACGGCTTCGGGGCCCTGGTGGGAACCGGGCTCGGCTGACCGGCCCATCCGGAATGTGGACTGCTACCGTCCGCGCCGCGGGACGGACGGCATCCGTGCGGTAACCTCCCCGCAACACTGCGCAGGGCCAGCGTTGTCCCTCGTACCCGCCGCCACACCGACGACGGGAGCGCCCATGCGCCTCACCCCGCCCGCCCAGGGCCTCTACGACGGCCGGCACGAGCACGACGCTTGCGGCGTCGCATTCGTGGCCACGCTCTCCGGCGAGGCCAGCCACGACATCGTGGACCAGGCGCTGACCGCCCTGCGCAACCTCGAGCACCGCGGCGCCTCGGGCGCCGAACCCGACTCCGGAGACGGGGCGGGCATCCTCGTGCAGGTCCCCGACGCCTTCCTCCGGGCGGTGGCCGGCTTCCCGCTCCCCGAGCCCGGGTCCTACGCGGTCGGGCTGGCGTTCCTGCCGGCCGACGAGGTCGACGCGCGCGAGGCCGCCGCCACGGTCGAGCAGCTGGCGGCCGCGGAGGGCCTGGCCGTGCTCGGGTGGCGCGACGTCCCCGTGTCGCCGGAGCTGCTGGGCGCCACCGCGCGCTCGACCATGCCGCGCTTCCGGCAGCTCTTCGTCACGGCGGCCACCGGCCGGGTGTCCGGCGTCGCGCTGGAGCGGCTGGCCTTCTGCCTGCGCAAGCGCGCCGAGCACGAGGCCGAGGTCTACTTCGCGAGCCTGTCCTCGCGGACCCT
>DATHTV010000010.1:0-6349 GCA_035462845.1 Jiangellales bacterium | reverse complement strand
GTTGGTGCAGATCCAGGACACCTCGGTCACGACCTCGGAGACGGCCGCGAACTCCAGCGAGCCGGCGTTGTCCTGCAGCTGCTTGTTGTTGTAGCCCAGTGCGAGCTGGACGTCCCCCTTGCCCACAAAGCCCTCGCCAGTCGCGGCGTCGAACGTGACGGCGGCCTGGGCGACCCCGCCCGAGAGAACGAGAGCTGCACTTGCGAGCAGCCCGACGGTGATGCGACGCATCGAGATCCCTTTCCTACCAAGGTGCGCAGTGGCACAGCCCCCCCGGGGACCACGCGTCGAGCCCCGTGACTCGACGTGCACCAACGTACGGATATGTCACGAAGGGCGACATGGGCCGTTCGGACCGCGTGTGTAGGACTTAAGGATGAGCGCAGCGTTACACCTTAATTCCGACGAGTACTCGCGTGCGGTGCCCAATCGGCACTCACCAGCTCGTACGACCGGCTCCGCCCGGGACGCCAGGCCCGGCAGGTGAGCTGGAGCGGCTCGTCCGACACGACCGACCGCACCCGGACGAGGAGCGGTCCTCGGCGTGACGCAAGCTCGACGTCCCAGACCCCCGCGGCGCCCGCCGGCCGCACGGACAGCGGCTCGAGCGCGTCGAGCCGGCGCTCACCGAGCTCCAGCCGGGCGAAGTGCTGGGCCGCCTGGGCCGCGTCCGGCAACGAGGAGCGACCGCGCAGCAGGTCGGGCAGGACCTCCCCCGCCTCGTACGAGGACACCACGTCCACCCCGGCGGCGAGGGTCACGCGGCCGTAGTACAGCCCGTGCGGCAACACCACCACGTTGGCGGCGAAGCGGTCACCGCCGACGTGCGAGCACTCCCAGACCTGACCAGGGCGTAGCGCCGCCATCGCCGTCGCGACCGGACGGCCCCGGATCGCGCAGCACTGGTCGTGCCGGCCGTGCGTGCAGACGAGGTACGCGGGCTCGGGCGACGGATCCCGGTGCGGGTCCAGCGGCACGGAGAGCAGCTCCTCGTCCCGCCCGTACGTCCCCCAGCTGATCGCCTCCTGCCCCGGGTCGCAGTCGGCGACGGCCCAGTGCCGGACGGCCGTCTCGGGCGAGCGCCCCGGCCGCCGGATCAGCGTCAGCCGCATCCCCGACTCGGCCGCCAGCCGACTCAGCGCACGCGCCACGTCCACGTCCAGCGGCGACTCCATCACCGCGTCGGGCCCCCACGGGCCGGGCACCTCGACCAGCAGCCACCGCCGAGCGGGTGCGGCCGACGCGTGCGCGGGGTCGCCGCGGAGGTCCGCCGCGTCGCTGCAGCGGAACGGGCGGTCGGCGGCGCTCACGCCTCCACGGGTACCACGAGACCCTCGCGCAGCACCCGCCGGACCAGGTCCACCTGCTCGTCCACCCCGAGCCCGGGCAGCTCGCCGACGCCCACCGGTCCCCCGGCCAGCAGCGCCCGGACGGCCTCCTCGGATCCCGCCGGCAGGCTCACCTGCCGCTCGCCGAGGTCGACGACGACTCCGCTCTCCTCCGTACGGACGGAGGCGCGCACGCCCAGCCGGGCACGTACTCGGGACCCCTTGTCCAGCGAGGCCACCGCCGCCGCGACGGCCAGCGGGCCGAGCGGCTCGGGTCGCGTCTGCGGCCAGACCGTACGGCGCAGGGCCGCGACGACCTCCTCCGGCTGCGCACCCTCCAGTCGCTCCAGCAGCGCCCGTACGGTCGTGGCGACCTCGTCGCGGAGCGCCTCGGCATCGGTGAGGTCGAGGCCGAGCGGCAGCGAGCCGCGCAAGGCCGGGTCGTCGGACGCGGCGACCAGCAGGGCCTCCGCGACCGCATATCGCGTCACCGCGTGCACGCCGACGGTCAGGTGCGCGCTGACGCCGCCGAGCGCCGTGGCCGAGTGCAGGTAGCCGCGGGGCAGGTAGAGCGCGTCGCCCGGCCGCAGCACGGTGTCGATGACCGGGGCCTCCTCGGCCCTCCGGCGTACCGCCTCGCGGTGGTCGGTCCACGGCTGGTCGCGCAACGGAGTCTCGAGCACCGGCTCGTGGATCGTCCAGTGCTTCTCACCGGCGACCTGGAGGACGAAGACGTCGTGCACGTCGTAGTGCGGCGAGAATCCTTGCGACTGCGGCGGCGTGATGTAGGCGTTGACCTGGACGGGATGGCCGAGGTCCACCGCCAGCCGGGTCGCGAAGTCGACGAGCGGCGGCCACGTCCGGTGCAGCCCCTGGAGCACGACCGTGGACCCGTCGACGACGAGGTCGAGTACGCGGTCGTCGGCCACCTGGTCGGTGATCGCGGCGCCCGCCCCGCCGCCGCGTGTGTACCGGCCGGTCGGCACGACCTGGCCGTCCTTGGCCAGCCGGACGAAGGGCGTGCGCAGGCCCCGCCGGGAGAGCAGCTCGTCGACCGCCTCGAGGCTCAGCAGGTCGGCGAAGTCGCCGGGCAGCGTCTCGGCCGGCGAGAGCAGGGCAGCCCGGCCCCAGTACCGGTCGGCGAACTCCCCGACCGGCAGGTTGATGCACCGGGACAGCGCCGGGCGCCCGGAGTCCCCGGGCGCCCGGCCTTCACTGGTCTGCGTCATGGACGGGTGCTCGGTCAGAGCCGGCTCGCTCCGCCGTCGGCCCCACCGTCGGCGCCACCGTCTGCGCCCCCATCGGCACCACCGTCCGCGCCGCCGTCTGCCCCGCCGTCCTGCTCACCGGGCAGACCGCCTGCGCCACCGTCGGCCGGGCCGTGCGCGCCGCTGTCCGCGCCACCATCGGCGCCGCCGTCCGCGCCACCGTCCTGCCCGACACCCGCGCCGCCGTCGGCCGGGCCGTGCTCGTCAGGAGTGGTCGTCTCGTCCGTCATGCTGCCTCCCGCTCGATCCACAGCCCCGCGCCTCCCGCGGGGCGTCGCCGGCAACGTGTCACCGGAGCGCCGGTGTCCTACCCGGGTCCGGGACCCTCACACGCGGCGCCGACCGTCAGACTCCTGCATGATCGGCACGTCCGCCAGACGTCAGTGGAGGGAAACCATGCCGTACGAGGTCCAGGGAGTGGTCGCCAAGGGCCGCGGTGAGCCGGTCACGCTGGAGACGGTGATCGTGCCCGACCCCGGCCCGGGCGAGGTGGTCGTGGACGTCCAGGCCTGCGGCGTCTGCCACACCGACCTGCACTACCGCGAGGGCGGCATCAACGAGGACTTCCCGTTCCTGCTCGGCCACGAGGCCGCCGGGGTCGTCTCCGAGCTCGGCGAGGGCGTCACGGGTGTCGCGGTCGGCGACTCCGTGATCCTCAACTGGCGGGCGGTGTGCGGCCAGTGCCGCGCCTGCCTGCGCGGGCGCCCGTGGTACTGCTTCGCCACGCACAACGCCGCGCAGCGGATGACCCTCGCTGACGGCACCGAGCTCGCAGCCGCGCTGGGCATCGGCGCCTTCGCAGCCAAGACGCTCGTGCACGCGGGCCAGTGCACCAAGGTCGACCCCGAGGCTCCGGCCACGGCCGCCGGGCTGCTCGGCTGCGGCGTGATGGCCGGCTTCGGCGCGGCCGTCAACACCGGCGGCGTCAGCCGAGGAGACAGCGTGGCGGTCATCGGTTGCGGCGGGGTCGGCAACGCCGCCATCGCCGGGGCCCACCTGGCCGGCGCCACGACCATCATCGCGGTCGACGTGGACAACCGGAAGCTCGCCGGCGCCCGCCACTTCGGCGCCACCCACACGGTCAACTCGCGCGAGCAGGACCCGGTCGAGACCATCCGCTCCCTGACCGGGGGCTTCGGCGCCGACCTCGTGGTCGAGGCGGTCGGCGGGCCCGAGACGTACGAGCAGGCCTTCTACGCTCGCGACCTGGCCGGGACCGTCGTGCTGGTCGGCGTCCCGACGCCGGAGATGCGGATCGACCTGCCCCTCCTCGACGTGTTCGGCCGGGGCGGGGCGCTCAAGTCCTCGTGGTACGGGGACTGCCTGCCGTCACGGGACTTCCCGATGCTCATCGACCTCTACCGGCAGGGCCGCTTCGACCTCGACGCCTTCGTCTCCGAGACGATCGGCATCGGTGATGTCGAGGCGGCGTTCGACAAGATGCACCGCGGCGAGGTCCTGCGCTCGGTGGTGGTCCTGTGAGCGGCCGGCGGCGGGTCGACCACGCCGTCACCTCGGGCACCTTCAGCCTCGACGGCGAGACCTTCGACGTCGACAACAACGTGTGGGTCGTGGGCGACGACGACGAGTGCCTGGTCGTCGACCCCGCCCACGACGTCTCCGCCGTCGCCTCCCTGGTGGGGGCCCGCAAGGTCGTCGGCGTCGTGTGCACCCACGGGCACGACGACCACTGCCGGTACGCGCCGGAGGCGGGCGAGCGCTTCCAGGCACCCGTCCTGCTGCACCCGGACGACGAGCCGCTCTGGCGGATGACGCACCCGCACACCACCTGGGACGTCGACCTGGCCGACGGCCAGGTGATCCCGGTCGCCGGCATGGACGTCCAGGTGCTGCACACGCCCGGGCACGCCCCCGGCGCGGTGTGCCTCTACGTCCCCGACCTCGGCGTCGTCCTCACCGGAGACACGCTGTTCCAGGGCGGCCCGGGGGCGACCGGGGGGCGATCGTTCAGCGACTTCCCGACCATCATCGAGAGCATCCGCGAGCGGGTGCTCAGCCTGCCCCCGGACACGGTGGTGCTCACGGGGCACGGCGACCGTACGACGGTGGCCGCCGAGGCCGGACACCTCGAGGAGTGGGTCGCGCGCGGCTTCTGAGCGAGTCCGTTACGTCCTAGTTCGGACCGTTATAGAACCGTGATCTCGGCGCTCTGGTCATGCCCCCGTGCGGATGGTTGCGTGAATCCCAGCCCGCATCCGGGTTCAGCAGCGGTCCATGACCACGACAGCGAGCGCCGGATGAGCGCCGCCTCGTGGCGAGCGAGAAGAGGCTCACCAGGTGCCACGCACACGAACGGCGCTCACCAGCGCCCTGGTCGCCGGAGGCACGGCGATCGCCATTGCCGGGCTGTCGATGCCCGCGCAGGCCGTCCCCTCCGGCGACCCCGGAGACCCCACGATCGTCCTCGACATCAACGACAGCGGGGCCGGCGGCACGTACGAGGAGACCTTCCAGCGCGTCTACGCCGGGACCGCGCCGAACAGCGGCACGCCGGTCTACATCTACGTCCCGGCGGCGTACGAGATCGGCACGGTGCCGACGGGCGTCCAGAGCATGGACCCCGCGTACGACTGGAACCCGGCCGACGAGTTCGTCCCCTGCGACGAGAAGTCGGCCGACGACTACGTGCTCACCCAGCAGCAGATCGACTACCTGGGTGACGAGCTCACGAACCACATCCTCGCCATCGACGAGGCGCACTTCGGCGAGATCGGCCTCGCCGAGCCGGGCGACCCGACGAGCGACGCGCTGGTCATGGTCGTCTACGACCTGCACGACGCGGGCATGTACGACTGCGAGGAGACGTCCTACACCGCCGGCTACTTCGCGCCGGACTTCATCGCCAGCGCCGGAATGAACGTCATCGCGATCGACGCCTTCGACTGGGTCAACCGCATCGGCGACCAGACCGGCAACCCGGCGGGGCGGTCCGAGCTGTACGAGGGCGTCGTCGCCCACGAGCTGGAGCACCTGCTGCACAACTACAGCGACCCCGGTGAGCTCTCCTGGGTCGACGAGGGCCTGGCCGACTTCGCCGTGTTCCTCAACGGCTACGACGTCGGCGGCTCGCACCTCACGTACCACCAGGTCTTCCACCGCGAGACCTCGCTGACCCGCTGGGCCGGCGGCCTGGAGAACTACGGCGCCGCCTACACCTACTTCCAGTACCTCTGGGAGCAGGCCGGCGGGAACGGCGACGGCACGTACGACCCGGACTTCGAGTACGACGACGCCGGCGGCGACCTGCTGATCAAGCTGATCTTCGCCGAGCAGGGCAACGGCATGGACGGCGTCAACGCCGCGATCGACGACTTCAACGCGGCCGGCCACCCGGGCATCGACGAGCCGCTGCGCTCGGCCGAGGAGCTGTTCAAGGACTGGGCGGTCGCCGTCTACCTCGACGACGAGGGCTCGGACCGCTACGACATCCGCGCTGTGGACTTCGGGAACCCGACCTCGACCTCGTGGACCGTGGACATCGCCAACGCCAGCTTCTGGGACGGCCGCGGCCAGTACCAGGGGCGTCTGCCCACGGCCAAGTGGGACCGGCTGCGCAACCGGCCGGACCCCACGGCGCTGCCCTTCGGCACCTCGTACGAGACCTTCCGCAACCCCGGCCCCACGTTCGCCGTCGAGTTCTCGGGTGAGCCGACGACCCAGGTCGCGCCGCACAGCGACCCGACGCACTGGTACGCCGGCTACGCCAGCCAGTCGGACCACGTGCTCGACGTG
>DATHTV010000009.1:0-25775 GCA_035462845.1 Jiangellales bacterium | reverse complement strand
CCCAGGCGGCGGTCCCGGGCTGGGCCGGCTCCACGTCACGCCGGACGGCGTCGCGGAGCCGGTCGGGCAGCTTCTCGAGCAGTGCGGCGCACACCGGCTCGGTCCCCGGCTCCCGGTCGTACGTCTCGACGGTCACCGCCCCGAAGCCGCAGCCACCGAGCAGGGCGGACACGACCGCGACGCCCACCGCCCGCGAGGGCGGTGGGCGTCGGCGGTCGCGGGTCAGAGGTGGACGACGGGACAGGTCAGCGTCCGGGTGATCCCTGACACGCCCTGCACCTTGGCCACCACGAGCTTGCCGAGGTCGTCGACGTTGCGAGCCTCGGCGCGGACGATGACGTCGTAGGGACCGGTGACGTCCTCCGCCGTCGTGACGCCCTCGATCTCGGCGATCTGGCGGGCGACGTCAGCCGCCTTGCCGACCTCGGTCTGGATGAGGATGTAGGCCTGGACCACCACGGGCGTCCTCCATGCTGTCGAGGCGACGATGTCTCGGGACGGATCTCGCCCGTCCGGATGCCCCGTCAACCTACCGCCTGCCCGCAGCCGCGAACACAGGAGATCCATGACGCAGCCGCCCGCCTCCCGGCCCACCGCCACCGGCGCCATTCCCGGAGGCACCCACGCGAGCACTCGGGCAGACGCCGGGGCAGACGCTCGGGCGGACACACCGGGGGGTGGCTCCCGCCGGCCCACCGGCGACCTCGCCGGCACCGGCGAGTTCGGGCTCATCGCGGCGGTCACCGCCCTGCTGCCCCAGCACGCCGGCGTGCTGGTCGGCCCGGGTGACGACGCCGCGGTCGTGGCCGCGCCCGACTCCCGGGTGGTCGTCACCACCGACCTGCTCGTCGAGGGCCGCCACTTCCGGCGCGACTGGTCGCAGCCGTACGACGTGGGGCGCAAGGCCGCGGCACAGAACCTCGCCGACGTCGCCGCGATGGGAGCGGCCCCGGTCGCGCTGCTGGTCGGGCTCGGCGCCCCCCCGGACCTCCCGGTGGAGTGGGCGGTCGCGCTCGCCGAGGGGCTGCGCGACGAGGCCGGCCCTGCGGGCGCCTCCGTGGTCGGCGGCGACACGGTCCGGGCGGACCAGGTGGTGATCGCCGTGACCGCGCTGGGTGACCTGCAGGGACGGGCCCCCGTGCTGCGCTCCGGGGCCCGGCCCGGCGACCTGGTCGCGGTGTGCGGGCGCCTCGGCTGGGCGGCGGCGGGGCTGGCGGTGCTGAGCAGGGGGTTCCGCTCACCGCGGGTGCTGGTCGAGGCCCACCGGCGACCGGACGTGGACTACGCGGCCGGGGTGGAGGCGGCGGAGCTGGGCGCCACCGCCATGGTGGACGTCAGCGACGGCCTGCTCGCCGACCTCGGGCACGTGGCGAGGGCGTCCGGCGTGGCCGTCGACGTCGACCCGGGCTCCCTCGAGGTCCCGGTGCCGCTGCGGGACGTGTCCGGAGCCCTCGGCGCCGACCCCCTGCGCTGGCTCCTGACCGGGGGGGACGACCACGCGCTCGCCGCCTGCTTCCCCGCCGGCACCGGGCTGCCGGCGCGGTGGCGGGTCGTCGGCCGGGTGGCCGAGGGGGACGGGATCACCGTCGCCGGTGAGGAGTACGAGGGCGGCGCGGGCCACGACCACTTCCGCTGATCGCGGCTCCGGCAGGTCAGCGAGTGACCTTGCCCGCCTTGATGCAGGAGGTGCAGACATTGAGCCGCTTCGGCGTCCCGCCGACCACGGCACGGACGGTCTGGATGTTGGGGTTCCAGCGCCGGCGGGTGCGTCGGTGCGAGTGCGAGATCGAGTTGCCGAAGCCCGGGCCCTTGCCGCAGACGTCGCAGTTGGCAGCCACGGGTGACTCCTAGCGAGGGGGTGGACGGTGTCGGTGGTCGCCCGGCCCCGAGGGCGTGGGCAACCGGGACAGGGTACCGGTCGGCGGGCCGGGCGCCCAAACCCGCTCCCGTCGGGGGCGGGCGTTAGCCTGCGACCAGGTCACGGGCGTGGTGCCCGTCACGCTCCGCGGCGGGTCGCCGGCCGCCCCCCGGAGCCGGTCCCGCGCCGGAGGAGGTGGGTGCCGCGGTGCCGCGAGCAGCCGGGGTCCTCGGTCCGCGGACCGTGCGGCGCTGGGTCACGGCCGCGCGCGACCACCTGGCCGACGCCCGGGAGGAGATCGACGCCCTCAACGTGTACCCCGTGCCGGACGGTGACACCGGCACCAACCTCTACCTCACGCTGGAGGCGGCCGCCGAGGCGGCGGAGACCGCCGAGGGCGGCACCCCGGACGTGACCCGGGCGCTGGCCCGTGGAGCGCTGCTCGGCGCGCGAGGCAACTCCGGGGTGATCCTGTCCCAGATGATGCGGGGGATGGCCGAGGCCTTCGCCCGTGCGGCGGAGGCGGCAGGCGGTCCGCCCACGCCGGAGCAGGAGCCCGCGATGCTGGCGGCCGCGCTGCGCCGGGCGGCCGAGGCGGGGTACGAGGCGGTGGCCCACCCCGTCGAGGGGACCATGCTCACGGTGGCCCGGGCCACGGCCGACGCGGCCGAGGCGGCCGCGTCGCGGCCGGACGCGCGCGTGCCCGACGTCGCCCTCGCCGCGGTCCGCGCGGCACGCGAGGCCGTGGAGCGCACCCCGTCGCAGCTCGACGTCCTCGCCCGGAGCGGCGTGGTGGACGCCGGCGGCCGAGGGCTGTCCGTCGTGCTCGACGCCTTCGACGCGGTGCTCACCGGGCGACGCGCGCCCCAGCGGCCGCGGGAGCGGACTCCCGGCCGGATGGCGCCCGTCCCGGCGGCCGCGCTGGAGCACGATCTGAGCGCCGACGGGCCCGCGTACGAGGTGATGTACCTGCTGGAGGCGGACGACGACCGGGTCCCCGCCCTGCGCGCCACCCTCGACCCGCTGGGCGACTCGCTCGTCGTCATCGGCGGCGACCGCCTCTGGAACGTCCACGTCCACGTCGACGACGTGGGCGCGGCGATCGAGGCCGGGATCGAGGCCGGCCGCCCGTACCGGGTCCGGGTCACCCACTTCGCCGACCAGCGGGCGAGGCGGGTGGGTGCGTCGAGGACCGACGGCCGCGCCGTCGTCGCCTTCGCCGCGGGCGAGGGTCTCGCCGACCTGTTCGCCGAGGCCGGGGCGGTCGTGGTGGCCACCCCGGTGGGTCACCGCCCGTCGACGGCCGAGGTGCTCGACGCCGTCCGCCGCTCCGGCGCCACCGAGATCGTGGTCCTGCCCAACGACCGCGACGGGGTGCCGTCCGCCGAGGCCGCGGCGGCGGAGGCGGCCGCGGACGGGCTCCGCGTGGCCGTGATCCCCACCACGGTGCAGATCCAGGGGATCGCGGCGCTGGCGGTGCACGAGCCGACCCGCCCGTTCGACGCCGACGTCGTGGCGATGACCAGCGCGTCCGCGCACGTCCGGCACGGTGCCGTGACGGTGGCCTCGCGGGCGGCGGTGACGTCCGCCGGGGTCTGCGAGCCCGGTGACGTCCTCGGCGTGGTCGAGGGCGACTTCGCGATCATCGGGTCCGACCTCGCCGACGTGGCGGTGGAGGTCTGCCGGCGGATCCTGGCCGCCGGCGGGGAGCTGCTGACCGTGGTGAGCGGTCTGGACGCGGTCCCCGCCCTGGCCGAGGAGGTCACGGCACGGGTCCGGCGAGAGCACCAGGCTCTCGACGCGGTCGTGCTCGACGGCGGCCAGCCGCGCTACCCGCTCCTCATCGGGGTGGAGTGATGGATCTCGACACGCCGCTCCGGGCGGTGGTGGGCGCCAGGAGCGCCCAGGCCCTCCGTGCCGACCTCGACCTAGGCACGGTCCACGACCTCCTTCGTCACTACCCGCGGCGCTACTACGAACGCGGCGAGCTGACCCCGCTCCGCGAGCTGCGGATCGGGGAGCAGGCGACCGTCCAGGCCAGAGTCGTCAAGGTCCACACCCGCCAGGTGCGACCCAAGCTCCACAAGACCGACCTGGTCATCACCGACGGGACCGACCAGATGACGGCGACCTTCTTCAACCAGCGGTGGCTCTCGCAGCGGTACCACGAGGGGTCCGAGGTGCTGCTCGCCGGCAAGATCGCGGTGTTCAACCGGCACAAGCAGATCACCAACCCGGAGATCGCCAAGGACGACGAGCAGGACTTCGCGGGCGGGATCCGCCCCGTCTACCCCGCGAGCAGGGCGATGTCCAGCGGCTCGATCGGCAAGGCCGTCCGGGTCGTGCTCGACACGCTCGGCCCGCTGCCCGACCCGCTGCCGGACACCGTCCGGGCGAGGCGGCGCCTGCCCGGCCTGCGGCAGGCGTACGAGCTGGTGCACCGCCCCGCGGAGCGCTCGGACTGGGTCCGGGCGCAGGAGCGGTTCCGCTTCGAGGAGGCCTTCGTCCTCCAGGTGGAGCTGGCCCGGCGACGCCGCGTGAGCGGAGCGCTGCCGGCGGTGCCGCGCACCGCCCGGCCGGGTGGCCTGCTCGAGGCCTTCGACGCCCGGTTGCCGTTCACTCTCACACCGGGCCAGCGGGCCGTGGGGGCGGAGATCGCCGCCGACCTGGCCCGGCCGCACCCCATGCACCGGCTCCTCCAGGGGGAGGTGGGCTCGGGCAAGACGCTGGTGGCGCTGCGGGCGATGCTCGCGGTCGTCGACGCCGGCGGGCAGGCGGCCCTGCTGGCGCCCACCGAGGTGCTGGCCCAGCAGCACCACCGCTCGATCACGGCGATGCTGGGCCCGCTCGCCGAGCACGGGCTCCTCGGCGGGGCCGACGTCGGCACCCGGGTGGCACTGCTCACCGGGTCGCTCGGTGCGCCGGCCCGCCGAGCCGCCCTGCTGGAGGCCGCCGCCGGGCAGGCCGGGATCGTGGTCGGCACGCACGCGCTGCTCGAGGAGCGGGTGTCCTTCGCCGACCTGGGTCTGGTCGTCGTCGACGAGCAGCACCGTTTCGGCGTCGAGCAGCGGGCCGCGCTGGCCGCCAAGACGACAGGGGACGCGCGTCCGCACGTCCTCGTCATGACCGCCACGCCGATCCCGCGGACGGTGGCGATGACGGTGTTCGGGGATCTCGAGACGTCCACCCTCCGCGACCTGCCGCCCGGCCGTGCGGAGGTGGACACCCACCTCGTCCCGGCCGCGGAGAAGCCGCACTTCCTCGAGCGGGCCTGGCAACGGGTGGGCGAGGAGGCCCGGGCCGGGCACCAGGTCTACGTCGTCTGCGCCCGGATCGGCGACGGCTCCGACCCCGACGCCGGGGCTCGCGCGGGCGGCGGCGGGGCCGACGGTCCCGACGCCGCCGACGCGCCCGCCGACGAGGGCCAGACCAGCCCCACCGCTGCGGTGCTCGAGGTGGCCGAGCTGCTGCGTCTGGGCCCGTTGTCCGACGTGCCGGTCGGCGTGCTGCACGGGCGGATGGCGCCCGAGGCCAAGGACGAGGCCATGCGAGCCTTCGCCGCAGGGGAGGTGCCCGTGCTCGTGGCCACTACGGTCATCGAGGTGGGGGTCGACGTCCCCACCGCCTCGACGATGGTGGTCCTCGACGCCGAGCGCTTCGGCGTCTCCCAGCTCCACCAGCTCCGGGGACGGGTCGGGCGGGGCGGGCAGCCGGGGTTGTGCCTGCTGGTGACCACCTCACCGGCCGGCTCGCCCTCCCGCGACCGGCTCGCCGCGGTCGCGGCGACCCGCGACGGCTTCGAGCTCTCGCGCGTCGACCTCGAGCACCGGCGCGAGGGCGACGTGCTGGGGGCGGCGCAGTCCGGTCGGCGCAGCAGCCTGCGACTCCTGTCCGTGCTGCGGCACGAGGAGGTCATCCGGGACGCCCGGCAGGAGGCCAACCTGCTGGTCGACGCCGATCCGGAGCTCGCCACGGTCCCGGCCCTCGCCCAGCTCGTCGCCGACCTGGTCGGCGAGGAGCGCGCCGAGTTCCTCGAGAAGGCCTGAGCCGTGCGCATCATCGCCGGCTCGGCCCGCGGCCGCCGGCTGTCGGCGCCGCCCGGCCGGGACACCCGACCCACCTCCGACCGGGTCCGCGAGGCGCTGTTCTCGGCCGTCGAGTCCCGCCACGGCAGCCTGTCCGGCGCCCGCGTGCTCGACCTGTACGCCGGCAGCGGGGCGCTCGGGCTCGAGGCGCTCTCCCGCGGCGCCGCGCACGTGCTGCTGGTGGAGTCCGACGCGCGGGCGCTGCGGACGCTGCGGGCCAACGTCGCGGCGGTCGCGCGGCCCGGGGCACGGCCGCTGCACGCCGACGTGGGCCGGGTGCTCGCCGCCGGCCCCGACCGCCCGTACGACCTGGTGCTCGCCGACCCCCCGTACGAGCTGGGCTCGGCCGACGTCGGGGGGGTGCTCGAGTCCCTGCGGGACCACGGCTGGCTCGCGCCGTCCGCGCTCGTCGTGGTGGAGCGCCCGACCCGCGGCGATGGCACGGCCTGGCCGGAAGGCTACGAGCCCGCCGGCGATCGCCGGTACGGCGAGACGACGCTTTGGTACGGTCGCCCCGCCCTGTGAGACCGGGCCCGGCGAGGAGGAGTCACGTGCACCGCTGCGTCTGCCCGGGGTCCTTCGACCCCACGACCAACGGGCACCTCGACGTGGTCGAGCGCGCGTCGCACCTCTTCGACGAGGTTGTCGTCGCCGTCCTCGTCAACGAGCGCAAGCAGGGCCTGTTCAGCCTCGACGAGCGGATCGACATGCTCGGGGAGCTCACGGCACCGTTCGGCAACGTCACGGTGGCCAGCTTCCGGGGACTGCTCGTCGACTTCTGCCGGCAACGCGGCATCCCCGCGGTGGTCAAGGGGCTGCGTGCCGTGACGGACTTCGACTACGAGCTGCAGATGGCGCAGATGAACCACCGGCTCTCCGGGGTGGACACGCTCTTCGTCGCCACCAACCCGGACTACTCCTACCTGTCCTCGAGCCTGGTCAAGGAGGTCGCCACCTACGGGGGTGACGTCTCGGGGCTGGTCCCGGACCTGGTCCTCGAGCGGCTGACGAAGCGGCTCGCCGACTCCTGAGGCACGGGTCGCGCCGGCCGGCTGCCGCTGTCGCCGGTTCGCCCGGCGCCCGGGGGGTCTTGTACCCTGGGCGGCCGGTCTCCCCGTCGAGGCCGGTGTCAGCGTGCCCGGACCGTGTCGAGAGGTGGTCAGCCGTGAGCGGCCTCGACCCACGGTCCCCGCTCGTCCTGGACACCCGTGAGCTGGGCCGCCGGCCCGGCACGATGCGGCGCGTGCGCCGTACCGTGCCCGCGCCCGCCGACCTGGGCATCGACGGGGTGGTCGGGGTGCCCGCGGGTGCCGACCTCGAGCTGGACCTCCGGCTCGAGGCGGTGGTCGAGGGCGTCCTCGTGTCGGGAACGGCGCGGGCCTCCCTCACCGGGGAGTGCGTGCGGTGCCTGGACCCGGTCGACGGCGAGGTGGTCGTCGACCTCCAGGAGCTGTACGCCTACCCGGACCGCGTCCCGGAGGACGGCGACGCGGGCGAGGGTGAGGAGATCGACCTGCGGGTCGAGGACGAGCGGGTGGACCTCGAGCCCGCCCTGCGCGACGTGGTGGTGCTCGCACTGCCGCTGGCGCCGGTGTGCCGCGACGACTGCCCCGGCCTGTGTCCCGAGTGCGGGGCGCGGCTGGCCGACGACGCGGGGCACTCGCACGACACGACCGACCCGCGGTGGGCGGCCCTCTCCGGGCTGCTCGGGGCGGGGAGCACCAGCACGAACACCAGCACCACCGACCAGCAGCCAGCGACCGGTTCCCCGCGGACCGGCCCGACCGAGGAGAGCTAGCCGTGGCCGTCCCCAAGAGGAAGATGTCGCGCAGCAACACCCGCAGCCGCCGCGCGCAGTGGAAGGCGAAGCTGCCGCAGGTGCAGAAGCGCACCGTGAACGGCCGCACCACCTGGGTCGTGGCGCACCGCGCCCACGTCGTCGAGGACTCCCAGGGGACCGCCCTGTTCCGCGAGTACAACGGTCGCCAGGTCGGCGACGCCTGACGGCGCGGCCGTCGTGGAGGGCCTCCCGCCCCTGGCGGACCTCGAGGCCCGGCTCGGGCTCGCCGTGGGACCCGAGCTGCTCGCGAGGGCGTTGACCCACCGCTCGTACGCGTACGAGAACGGCGGTCTGCCCAACAACGAGCGGCTGGAGTTCCTCGGTGACTCCGTGCTCGGCCTCGTCGTCACCGACACCCTGTACCGCCGGCACCCCGACCTGACCGAGGGGCAGCTGGCGAAGCTGCGCGCGGCGGTGGTCAACATGCGCGCCCTCGCCGAGGTGGGGCGAGAGCTCGGCCTCGGCGCGTTCGTCCGGCTCGGCCGCGGCGAGACGGCCACCGGCGGGCGGGACAAGTCCTCGATCCTCGCCGACACCGTCGAGGCCGTGATCGGAGCCGTCTACCTCCAGCACGGGTTCGCCGCGGCCGCCGAGCTGGTCCACCACCTCTTCGACGAGATCATCGCCGACTCGGCCACGCTCGGGGCCGGGCTCGACTGGAAGACCTCCCTGCAGGAGCTCACCGCGCAGGAGTCCCTCGGCGTGCCCGAGTACGCGGTGACCGAGGAGGGCCCCGACCACGCCAAGGTGTTCACCGCCAGCGCGTCCGTCCAGGGCGAGCTGCTGGGCCACGGCACCGGCCGGTCCAAGAAGGAGGCCGAGCAGCGGGCGGCCGAGAACGCCTGGCGGGCCATCGCCGGCCGGACGCCGGGGGCGGCGGCGAGCGAGGCCTAGTGCCGGAGCTGCCCGAGGTCGAGGTCGTGCGGAGAGGGCTCCAGCGGTGGGTCGTCGGCCGGACGGTCGACCGGGCCACGGTGCTGCACCCGCGCGCCGTCCGGCGGCACCTGCCGGGGGCGTCGGACCTCTCCGCGCGGCTGGCCGGGCGCACCGTGCTCGCCGCCCGCCGACGGGGCAAGTACCTCTGGCTGCCGCTGGACACCGACGAGGCGCTGGTCGCCCACCTGGGCATGAGCGGCCAGCTGCTCGTCCAGCCACCGGAGGCGCCCGACGAGACCCACCTGCGGGTGCGGGTCGAGTTCACCGACGGCGGCCGCGAGCTGCGGTTCGTGGACCAGCGGACCTTCGGCGGGCTCACGCTCTCCACGCTGCCGGGCAGCGGGACGCCTGATGGCGGCGTCCCTGGTGGCGGCGTCCCCGCGGTGCTCGCCCACATCGCGGCCGACCCGCTGGACCCGGCCTTCGACGACGCGTCCTTCGTGCGTTCCCTCCGGGCCCGGCACACGGGGATCAAGCGGGCGCTGCTCGACCAGACGCTGCTGTCGGGGGTCGGCAACATCTACGCGGACGAGGGCTTGTGGCGGGCCGGGTTGCACTACGCCCGGCCCACGGAGACGCTCACCCGCGGCGAGGCGCTGCGGATGCTCGCCGCGGTGCGCGAGGTGATGGCCGCCGCCCTGGAGCGGGGCGGGACGTCCTTCGACTCGCTGTACGTCAACGTCAACGGGGAGAGCGGGTACTTCGACCGCTCGCTGGCCGTCTACGGGCGAGCGGGGCAGCCGTGCCTCCGGTGCGGCACCCCGGTACGCCGGGATCCCTTCATGAACCGGTCCTCGTACACCTGCCCGCGCTGCCAGCCGCGGCCCCGCCGGGCCCGGTGGTGAGGGGCCGGTCAGGACCTGGACGCCTCGGCCGCCACGGCGGGCGGTACGCGACCGTCCGCGTCGACCGGTGTCCAGCCGACGCCCCTGACCCACTCCGAGCCGCAGCCGCCGCAGCGGAACAGCGGTCGGCCGTCCAGCCGCGCCCCGGTCGTCGTCCACGCGCACGCCGCCTGGCAGGGCCGGGCCTCGAGCTCGGGCGGGCCGGTCACCCGGGCATTCTCACCCCAGTGACTCGGGGGCGGCACGTCGGGACCGGGCTCGTTATCGTCGGGTCCATGACCGCTGGCACGGGACCGGGTGCGGGGGCCGCGGTGCCTCCGGCCGCCCGAGTGACCGCGGTCGTCCACGGGTTCGTCCAGGCGGTGGGCTTCCGCTGGTGGACCCGGGAGCAGGCGCGCCGGCTCGGGGTGGCCGGGTCGGCGACGAACCTGCCCGACGGGAGTGTCGAGGTGGTGGTCGAGGGAGACCGCGACCGCTGCGAGCAGATGGTGGCGCTGCTGCGGTCCGGCCGTACCCCCGGGCAGGTGGACCGGGTCGACCTGCACTGGGGGCGGCCGACCGGTGTGACCGGCTTCAGCCTGGGCTGATGTGCGGCTCCCTTCGCAGTGACCCGCCGCAGTGACCCGCCGCAGTGACCCGACGCAGTGACCCGACGCCGGGACCCGGCGGGACCCGTCGTCGCGCCCGGCGCGGCGACCGACGCGTCGCCGTGACCTCGTCGTGACCTGTGGTTGACCCGGCAGCCCCGGCAGTGCGACCCTGGATGCTGCCCGCCGACCCGCACCCAGGTCGACCGCGGGCCTTCCCGGCACCGCTCGCTCAGCGTGGAGGAACCCCCCGATGGCGAAGGCGCTCCTCGGGTACGTCGGTGGACCCGATCACCGGCTCTCCGACGAGGTTCGACGACTCAGACAGCGCGTGACCGACCTCGAGGCGGAGGTCTTGCGCCTGCGGGCCGAGAACGACGCCCTGGCGCTGGCCATCGACGAGGACCGGCTGACCCTCGACGACGCCCGGGCCCCCGAGCCAGTGCTCGCCTGACGCCACCCGGAGCGCTGACCTGCGAAGGGTGTCCGTGCCGGCCCGTGTGCCTGCGCGGTGGGGGGATGCCCCGGCGCTAGGGTGACGCCTGCCGGTGGCCGCGACCCCGTCTGGAGCTTGCCCGGGTGTACCTCAAGACCCTGACGCTGCGGGGGTTCAAGTCCTTCGCCTCCTCGACGACCCTGCAGCTCGAGCCCGGCATCACCTGTGTCGTCGGCCCCAACGGGTCGGGGAAGTCCAACGTCGTCGACGCGCTCGCCTGGGTGATGGGGGAGCAGGGCGCCAAGAGCCTGCGCGGCGGCAAGATGGAGGACGTCATCTTCGCCGGCACGGCGGGCCGCCCGCCGCTCGGCCGTGCCGAGGTGCTGTTGACGATCGACAACACCGACGGCGCCCTGCCGATCGACTACGCCGAGGTCACCATCTCGCGGACCATGTTCCGCAACGGCGGGTCCGACTACGCGATCAACGGCCAGGCGTGCCGGCTGCTCGACGTGCAGGAGCTGCTGTCCGACTCCGGCATCGGCCGCGAGATGCACGTCATCGTCGGGCAGGGTCAGCTCGACGCCGTCCTGTCGGCGACCCCCGAGGAGCGCCGCGGCTTCGTCGAGGAGGCGGCCGGCGTCCTCAAGCACCGCAAGCGCAAGGAGAAGGCGCTGCGCAAGCTGGAGGCCATGCAGGCGAACCTCGCCCGCCTGCAGGACCTCACCGCCGAGCTGCGCCGCCAGCTCACGCCGCTGGGCCGGCAGGCGGAGGTGGCCCGTCGCGCGTCGAGCATCCAGGCGAACCTGCGCGACGCCCGGGTGCGGTTGCTCGCCGACGAGCTCGTCCAGGCCCGCGCCGCGCTCGAGCAGGAGGTGGCCGACGAGTCGGCGCTGCGCGAGCGGCAGGCCCGGCTGGGTGCCGAGCTCGAGGGCGGGCGGGCCCGGGAGGCGGCGCTCGAGGAGCGGCTCGCCGGCCTCGCCCCGCGGCTGGCCAGGGCGCAGGAGACCTGGTACCGGCTGTCCTCGATGCGGGAACGCACGCGCGGCACCGCATCACTGGCGGCAGAGCGCGCCCGGCA
Source organism: Jiangellales bacterium (assembly GCA_035462845.1). Taxonomy (GTDB): domain Bacteria; phylum Actinomycetota; class Actinomycetes; order Jiangellales; family Jiangellaceae; genus DASTQL01. The sequence continues at coordinate 14,107 of DATHTV010000009.1, read as the reverse complement.
CCTCGTGTCCGCCGACGAGGCGCCCCGCCAGGGGCGGGACCCCGAGGAGCTCGACGCCGAGGCGGCGCGCGTCCGGGGCCAGGAAGCCGAGCTGGCTGCCGGCACCGCGGCGGCGCGGACCGGGCTCGAGGCCGCCGTGTCGCACCGCCAGGAGGTCGAGGCCGCGCTGGCCGCCGAGGAGCGCCGGCTCGCGGCCCTGGTGAGAGCTGCTGCGGACCGCCGGGCGGGGCTCGCCCGGCTCTCCGGTCAGGTCGACGGTCTGCGCCGCCGGGCCGCAGCCGCGGAGGCCGAGCTGGAACGCCTGGGGACGGCCCGCGAGGACGCACTGGCCCGCGCGGCCACGGCGGAGCACGACTTCACCGCGCTCGAGACGACCATCGCGGGCCTGTCCGTCGGCGAGGAGGGTCTCGACGAGGAGCACGAGCGGGCGGCGAACCGGCTCGAGGAGATCGAGGCCGAGCTGTCCGCACTGCGGCAGGAGGAGCAGCAGGCCGAGCGCGAGCGCGGGGCACTGGCGGCCCGTACGGAGGCGCTCGAGCTGGGCCTGTCCCGCAAGGACGGCGGGCAGGCGCTGCTCGCCGCCTCCGACCGGGTCTCCGGGGTGCTCGGCTCCGTGGCCGCGCTGCTCGCCGTCGAGCCCGGGTGGGAGGCGGCCGTCGCCGGGGCACTCGGCGAGGCGGCCGACGCGGTGGCGATGGGCTCCCTGGAGGAGGCGGTCTCGGCGCTCGAGCACCTGCGCGCCGAGGACCTGGGACGCGTCGGGCTGCTGGTCGGCGGGGACGCCGGGGTCGACCCAGGAGTCACCGCTGCGGGCGACCAGGCCGGCGACGCCCCTGGCGGCCGCCCCGGACGAGAACCCCTGCCCGGAGGGCTCCGGTACGTCGCCGACCTCGTCAGCGCGCCCCCGGAGCTCGGACCGGCGCTGAGCGTGCTGCTCGCCGGGGTCGTGGCCGTCGAGGACCTGCCCGCCGCCCGGGCGCTGGTGGCCGAGCTGCCCGGACTGGCCGCGGTGACGCGTGACGGCGACCTGGTCGGCCGGGTCTACACCCGGGGCGGCTCGTCGACGGCACCGAGCCCGCTGGAGGTCCAGGCGGCCCTCGACGAGGCCGCCGACCGGCTCGCCGAGGTCACGCATCGCTGCGACCGGCTGCGCTTCCGGCTGGCCGAGGTCGGTGCGCGGCGCGAGTTGGCGGCGGCCGAGGTGGCGGGTGCGCTGTCCCGGCTGCACGAGTCCGACGCGGAGCTGGCCGCCGTCGCCGAGCAGCTCGGGCGACTTGGCAGCGCGGCCCGCGCCGCGGCGGAGGAGGCCGCGCGGCTGGCCGGGGCCGCGCGGGACGCCGAGGCCGCGCGGGACCGGGACCTGGCCGGGCTGGCCGACCTGGAGGCCCGGCTGGCCGCGGCGGGTGACGACCCTGACGACATCGAGGAGCCGGCCACCGACGAGCGGGACCGCCTCGCCGAGGCCGCCCGCGCCGCGCGCCAGGCGGAGACCGAGGCCCGCCTCACCGTGCGTACGGGCGAGGAGCGGGCCCGTGCCCTCGCCGGACGGGCGGACGCCCTGGAGCGCACCGCCCGCCATGAGCGCGAGGCGCGTCGCCGGGCCGAGGAGGCGGCGCGCGGGCGTGCGGCCGAGGCCCGAGTGGCCGCGGAGGTCGTGGTGGCCGCGGAGCGGGTGCTCGCCCGGCTCGAGGCGAGCCTGGGCGTGGCCGAGGTCGAGCGGGCGGAGGCCGACCGGGAGCGCACGGACCGCGAGCAGGAGCTCACGCAGCTGCGGTCGACCGTCCGCCGGCTGGCCGGGGAGCTCGACGAGGTGACCTCGAGCGTGCACCGTGACGAGGTCGCCCGGGCGGAGCAGCGGATGCGGGTCGAGGCCCTCGAGACCCGGGCGGTCGACGAGCTCGGCGTGGACGCGACGACTCTCGTGGAGGAGTACGGCCCGCACCTGCCGGTGCCGCTGACGGCGTCGGAGCCGACTGCGGACGGCGAGGAGGTCGCCCCCCGCCCGTACGTGCGGGAGGAGCAGGTCCGGCGGGCCAGAGCTGCGGAGCGGGCGCTGGCTCAGCTCGGCAAGGTGAACCCGCTCGCCCTCGAGGAGTTCGCCGCGCTCGAGGAGAGGCACGCCTTCCTGGTCGAGCAGCTGGAGGACGTCACGCGCACCCGGCACGACCTGCTCGGCATCGTCAAGGAGGTCGACGACCGGGTCCAGCAGGTCTTCGCCGCCGCCTGGGAGGACACCGCCCGGGAGTTCGAGAAGGTCTTCGCCCGGCTGTTCCCGGGCGGCGAGGGCCGCCTGGTGCTGACCGAGCCCCACGACCTGCTGACGACCGGCATCGACGTGGAGGCGCGCCCGCCGGGCAAGAAGGTCAAGCGGCTGTCGCTGCTCTCGGGCGGCGAGCGGTCCCTGGTGGCGGTGGCTTTCCTCGTCGCCCTCTTCACGGCGCGGCCCAGCCCGTTCTACGTGCTCGACGAGGTCGAGGCCGCGCTCGACGACACCAACCTGGGCCGGCTGCTGGAGATCTACCAGGAGCTGCGCGAGAACAGCCAGCTCATCGTCATCACCCACCAGAAGCGCACCATGGAGGTCGCCGACGCCCTCTACGGCGTATCCATGCGGGGCGACGGGGTGACAGCGGTGATCAGCCAGCGCATCCGCGAGTCGGAGGCTGTCTGATCCGCCACCTTCGCCCGGTCGGCCCGTGGCGGGCGGGGCCTCAGTGAGCGACGTCACCGGCGTGCCGGGCACGTCGCGGCGCTTGCGGGGGCCATCCTGGTCTCGTGATCGCCATCGTGCTCGCCATGCTCACCATCGTCGTGCTGGCCGCCGCGGTGCTGGTCTACGTGGCGTTCCCGTTCAGCGGGCACGACGCCGGCCCCTTGCACCGGGTGACGGGACCGCTTGCGCGGCTGGCCGACCGGATGCGCCCGACGGGGAGCGTGCCACCCGAGGGCCTGCTCTCCAGCCCTGAACGCGACGAGCAGATGAGCCGTCGCTTCGAGGAGGTCGAGCACCGCCTCGCCCACCCCTTCTCCCGGCGCCAGTGACCCGCCGGGCCTGATCCGGGCCGGGACCAAGGTCCCGCGTCCAGGGAACTCCGGCGGCTACCGGCGCGCCGCGGATCCCGCCACGATCGGCGCCGGCAGGTCGTCCGACGTGGGGAGCAGCGCATGGACCCGCTCGAGCTCGCCCGGTGGCAGTTCGGCGTCACCACCGTCTACCACTTCCTGTTCGTCCCCCTGACGATCGGCCTCGCCTTCCTCGTCGCCGGGATGCAGACCGCGTGGTTCCGCACCGGTGACGAGCGCTGGCTGAAGCTGACCAAGTTCTTCGGCAAGCTGTTCCTCATCAACTTCGCCATGGGTGTGGTGACGGGGATCGTGCAGGAGTTCCAGTTCGGGATGAACTGGAGCGACTACTCGCGCTTCGTGGGCGACATCTTCGGCGCTCCGCTGGCGATCGAGGGGCTCGCCGCCTTCTTCCTCGAGTCGACCTTCCTCGGGCTGTGGATCTTCGGCTGGGACCGACTGCCCCGCCGCGTCCACCTCATGACGATCTGGCTGGCGGCGTTCGGGACGCTGCTGTCGGCGTACTTCATCCTCGCCGCGAACTCCTGGATGCAGAACCCGGTCGGGTACCGCTTCGACCCCGCCGTGGGTCGCGCCGAGCTCGACGACTTCTGGGCGGTCCTGACCAACGAGGTCGCCCTCGTGACGGTGCCGCACACCATCGCGGCGGCGTTCGTCACCGCGGGCGGCTTCGTGGCCGGCGTGTCGATGTGGCTGCTCGTCCGGCGTCGCGAGGACTCGGCGACCGACCGCCGTGCCTTCCGCTCCGGCGTACGGCTGGGCGCGGCCACCCTGCTGGTGGCGGGCGCGGCGGTCGCGGTCACCGGGGACATGCAGGCCAAGGTCATGACGGACGTCCAGCCGATGAAGATGGCCGCGGCCGAGGCGCTCTACGAGACCGCCCAGCCCGCGCCGTTCTCCGTCTTCACGGTCGGCACCCTCGACGGCAGCGAGGAGATCTGGTCGGTGACCGTGCCGCGCCTGCTCTCGTACCTGGCCACCGGGTCCCTCGACGGCGAGGTGCAGGGGATCGACAACCTGCAGGGGCAGTACGAGCAGGAGTTCGGGCCCGGGGACTACTCGCCCAACATCCCCATCGCGTACTGGACGTTCCGGCTCATGATCGGCGTCGGGATGGCGGCGGTGGCGGCCGGCCTGTGGATGCTCTGGCTGGTCCGGGGCGACCGGACGCCCTCCTCCCGCTGGGTCACCCGGGCCGCGGTCGTCCTGCCGCTCCTGCCGCTGGCGGCGAACTCGTTCGGCTGGATCTTCACCGAGATGGGCCGGCAGCCCTGGATCGTGTTCAGCCTCATGCCGACGGCGGCCGGCGTGTCACCCGGGACGACGACGGGTGAGGTCGCTCTCTCCCTCGGGGTCTTCACGGTCCTCTACGGCGTCCTCGCGGTGGTCGAGGTCGGCCTGCTCATCCGCTACATCCGCCCGGGACTCCCCGACGTGACCCCGCCGTCCGAGGACGAGGGGTCCGACGAGGACCGCCCGCTGGCGTTCGCCTACTGAGACCGGGGAGGACGCCGTGGAGCTCACCACCGTCTGGTTCGTGCTCATCGCGGTCCTCTGGACCGGCTACTTCGTCCTCGAGGGCTTCGACTTCGGCGTGGGCGTGCTGCTCCCGGTGCTCGGTCGCGACGACCGGGAGCGCAGGGTGCTCATCAACACCATCGGGCCGGTGTGGGACGGCAACGAGGTGTGGGTGCTCGTGGCGGGCGGCGCGACGTTCGCCGCCTTCCCGGAGTGGTACGCCACCCTGTTCAGCGGCTTCTACCTGCCGCTGCTGCTGATCCTCGTGGCACTCATCCTGCGCGGGGTGGCGTTCGAGTACCGGGGCAAGCGGCCCGAGGCGACGTGGAAGGCGCGCTGGGACCTCGCCATCTTCTGGGGCTCGCTGCTGCCGGCCGTGCTGTGGGGCGTGGCCTTCGCCAACATCGTCCGCGGCGTGCCGATCGACGCCGACAAGGAGTTCGTGGGCAGTCTGCTCGACCTGCTCAACCCGTACGCACTGCTGGGCGGGGCCACCACGCTCGCGCTGTTCGTGACCCACGGGGCCGTGTTCCTCGCCCTCAAGACTCACGGAGACGTCCGGGAGCGCGCCAACGCGATCGCGGCGCGTACGGGAGTGGTCGCCGCCGCCGTGGCGGTCGTCTTCCTGGCCTGGACGCAGCTGTCGTACGGGGGCGGGGCGAGCACGCTGGTGCTGTCCGTGCTCGCAGCCCTGGCCCTCGTGGGAGCGCTGGCGGCCAACCGCGCCGGCCGGGAGGGCTGGGCCTTCGTGGGGACGGCCGTGACCATCGGACTGGCCGTCGTGACGCTGTTCGCCGGTCTCTACCCGGACGTGATGCCGTCGAGCCTCGACCCCGCCTGGAGCCTCACGGTCGACAACGCCTCGTCCACGCCGTACACGCTGCGGATCATGACGTGGGTGGCGGTGGTCTTCACCCCGGTCGTGCTGGCCTACCAGGGCTGGACCTACTGGGTCTTCCGCCGCCGGATCGGCGTGGGGAGCATCCCGGTGGAGGCTCCGGACGCCCACGCCGGCTCGTCCCGGCCCTGATCGGGCGGTGCGATGAGACCGCTCGACCCCAGGCTGCTGCGTCATGCCCGCGCGACTGCGCCCTACATCGGCGTCGTCGCAGCCCTGGGCGTCGCGACCGCGGGCCTGGTGGTCGCGCAGGCCGTCCTGCTCGCGCACGCGATCTCCGCGGCGTTCCTGGACCGCGCGGGCCCGGCCGAGCTGCGCCCGACCCTGGCCGGACTCGCGGCCGTCGTCGCCGCCCGGGCCGGGCTGGCGTGGGTCGGCGAGTCCGCGGCGGTCCGGGCGTCGGCCTCGGTCAAGGCCCAGCTGCGCCGCCGGCTGCTGGCCAGGGTCGTCGCGCTGGGCCCGCGCTGGCTCGCCGGACGGCGCCGGGGCGAGATCGCGACGGTGTCGACCCGCGGGCTCGACGCCCTCGACAGCTACTTCGCGGGGTACCTGCCCCAGCTCGTCCTGGCCGTCGTGGTGCCCGTGGTCGTCCTGGTCGTCGTGGTGCCGGCCGATCTGGTCGCGGGGCTCACGATCGCGCTCACGCTGCCGCTCATCCCGGTCTTCATGGCGCTCGTCGGGCTGGCGACCGAGGCTCGGAACCGCCGCAGGTGGCGGGCGCTGGCCCGCCTCGGGCACCACTTCCTCGACGTCGTGGCCGGGCTGGGCACGCTCAAGGTCTTCGGCCGGGCGGCGGCACAGGCCGAGACCGTGCGCTCGGTCACCGACCAGTACCGCCGCACCACGATGGGGACGCTGCGGATCGCCTTCCTCTCCTCGCTCGTCCTGGAGCTGCTCGCCACCCTGTCGGTCGCGCTGGTCGCGGTGGGGATCGGCCTGCGCCTCGTCCACGGCGACCTCGACCTGGAGACCGCGCTGCTGGTGCTGATCCTCGCCCCCGAGGCCTACCTGCCGTTGCGCCAGGTGGGGGCCCGCTACCACGCGAGCGCCGAGGGTCTGGCCGCCGCGGAGGAGGCACTCGCGGTGCTGGAGGCCCCGCTGCCCGCCCGCGGGACCCGCACCGACGTGCCGGTGCTCGAGGAGGTCCGGGTCTCCGGGCTGACGGTGCGGCACCTCGACCGTGACGTGCCTGCCCCCGCGGGTCTCGACCTCACCGTCCGGGCCGGGGAGGTGGTCGCCCTGGTGGGGCCGAGCGGGGCCGGTAAGTCCACCCTCCTGCACGTGCTGCTCTCGCTGCTCGCGCCGGACGACGGTGCCGTCCAGGTCGCCGGACGCGACCCCGGGGGCACGGCGGCGGTCGTCGACCTCGCCGAGCTCGACCCGGAGGCGTGGCGCACCCGGGTCGCCTGGGTGCCGCAGGAGCCGGTGCTCACCGGCCGGACCGTCGCCGATGCCATCCGGATCGGCGACCCGGCGGCCAGTGACGACGCCGTGGCCGGGGCCGCGGCCAGGGTGGGGCTCGTCGCCGGCGGACTCCTCCCGGGCGGCCTGGCCACCTCGCTGGGGGAGCAAGGACGGCTGCTGTCGGCCGGCCAGCGTCGCCGCGTGGCCCTCGCCCGGGCGCTGCTGCGCCGGGCCGAGCTGGTCCTGCTCGACGAGCCCACCGCAGGCCTGGACATCGCTACCGAGGACGTCGTGCTCGAGGAGATCCGCGCGGAGGCCGACCGCGGCGCCGCGGTCCTGCTCGTCGCCCACCGCCCCCGGGCCGCAGCGGCCGCGGACCGCGTGGTGCGGCTCGCCGCCGGGCCCGCCGGCACGGCGGGAGGGGACGACGGGGTCGGCTCCGCGCTCGTCGTGGCGGTGACCGGGTGAGTGCCCTGGTGCGCGTCCTCGCGGCCGGTCGGCCCGCCCGCGGCCGGCTCGCCCTCGCCACGCTCGCCGGCGTGGGCGCTGCGGGGAGTGCAGTGGCCCTGCTCGGCACCTCCGCGTGGCTCATCTCGACGGCCGCGCTGCAACCGCCCGTCCTGCACCTCATGGTCGCGATCGTGGCCGTGCGGTTCTTCGGGCTGTCCCGCGGCGTGCTGCGGTACGCCGAGCGCCTGGTCTCCCACGACGCGGCCTTCCGGGTCCTCGGTGCGCTGCGCGTGCGCCTCTACCGGCAGCTGGAGCGCCTCGCCCCGGCCGGGCTCCCGGCGTTCCGCTCCGGCGACCTGCTCGCCCGGCTCGTCGGCGACGTCGACGCGCTCCAGGACCTGTGGCTGCGGCTCCTGCTCCCGTACGCGGTCGCGGCCGGTGTGGGCGCCGGGACGGTGCTGGCCGTGGGGATGCTGCTGCCGTCAGCGGCCGCGGTGCTCGCTGTGACGCTGGTGGCGGTCGCTGCGGCGGCCCCGTGGCTGGCGACGCGCGTGGCCAGCCGTGCCGAGCGGGACATTGCGCCGCTGCGCGGCGAGCTCACGGCCGCGACGGTCGACCTGCTGCACGCGGCCCCCGAGCTCGTCGCGTACGGGGCGGTGGACGAGCGGCTGGCCGAGGTGGGCCGGAGGGATGCCGCGCTGGCAGCGGCCGAGCGCCGGTCGGCGGCCGGCCAGGGAGTGAGTGCGGCCGTCACGGCGCTCGCCGCTGGGGTCGCGGTCTGGGGGGCGCTGGTGCTCGGCGTCCCCGCCGTACGGGCCGGCGTCCTCGACGGCGTGCTGCTCGCTGTGGTCGTGCTGCTGCCGCTGGCCGTGCACGAGGTCGCGGCCGGGCTGGCCCCGGCGGCGGCCCAGCTCCCGCGGGTGCGAGCCGCCGCCGAGCGCGTCGTGGCCGTGCTGGACACCCCGTCACCGGTCCGCGACGTGGACGGCGCGCACGCCCCTGCTGTGCCCGCGGGCCCGTACGGCCTCCGCCTCCGCGCCGTCGACGCGCGGTGGCCCGGCAGCCCGGACGGCATGCCGGGGGTCATCGGCGGACTCGACCTCGACGTCCCCGTGGGCGCCCGGGTCGCGGTGGTGGGGCCGAGCGGCTCCGGCAAGAGCACCCTGGCTGCGGTGCTGCTGCGGTTCCTCGACCCGAGCGACGGGCGGATCGAGCTCCTCGGGGCCGACGGCGCCGTCGACCTGGCCGCGCTGGACCCCGACGCGACCCGGCGCGTGGTGGGGCTCGCCGCGCAGGACGCGCACGTCTTCGACACGACCATCGAGGAGAACGTCCGGCTGGCCCGCCGCGACGCCACGGACGCCGAGCTCCGCGACGCGCTGGACCGGGCCCGCCTGCTCGGCTGGGCGGAGGCCCAGCCGCTCGGGCTCGCGACCCCGGTCGGTGAGCACGGCGCGCGGCTGTCCGGCGGGCAGCGGCAGCGGCTCGCGCTGGCCCGGGTGCTGCTCGCGGACTTCCCGGTCCTCGTGCTCGACGAGCCGACCGAGCACCTCGACGAGCCCACCGCTGCCGCGCTGGCGCGGGACCTGATGGCCGGCGCCACCGGTCGTACGGTCCTCGTCCTCACCCACCGGGTCGAGCTGTTCCCCGGCCTGGACGCGGTCGTGTCACTGAACGCGGCCGGCGAGCGCCTCCCCTGACGCCGCGGTCACTCGAGGCAGTGGCCGGTCCCCTGCTGGCCGGGCGGCGAGATCGAGCCCTCGCCGGCCACGATCTCGACGCAGCCCACCATGGGGACGTGCTGCTGGAGCCAGGTGGGGGCCAGGTAGCGGGTGAGGTGGAGCCCGTCGCTGCCCATGGTGTCCAGCGCCGTGCCGAAGAACGCGACCGCGATGGCGGCCATGCCCGCCTCCACCTCCTCGGTGTCGAGCCCAGTCGTCGGGACCTCCCCGGCGTCGAAGTCGAAGCCGGTGACCGAGGTGACCAGCGGGCGGACGTCGACCGGCGTCGTGAAGCTGTCGGGCGGGCAGTACTGCTCGGCGAAGCCTGATGCAGGGGACCGAGCGATCCCGGTGAAGGTGTGCCGATCGAGCAGCGCCCGCGGATCCCACAACGCGTCCAGGTCCAGCGCGACCGCGCCGGAGGCCTGGAGCTGCTCACAGTAGGTGGAGTCGAAGCTCCGGTGCGTCGCGTCGGGGACAGCCATCAGCGCCTTGTCGGCGCTCGAGATCGCGTGGAAGGCGTCCCGGGTGATGTCGGGCGTGCTGGCAGCGTCCAGCTGACCGGCGACGAGCTGGACGGAGCGCGCCTCCTGGACTGGGCGAGACGCCCAAGCCCCGCGGGCTCGCGGCCCCGGTCGGCCAGCGCGGCGCGGCTGCGCGGCAGGCAGCGCCAGCGGCTCGCGCTGGCCCGGGTGCTGCTCGCCGACTTCCGGGTCCTCGGTCGTGTCGATGCCTGCTCCCGCGCTCTCGGCGCGGACGTGAGGCCGTTCACCCGCTGCGGGGGATGCCCCGCCGTGCGCGTCATGGGGTGATGGAGACAGACCCGCGACGACGACCGGACAGGGACGTGAGGACTGTGACGAGACGTGCTCCGGCGGTGCTGGTTGGTGTCGTGCTCCTGCTAGCCGCTGCGTGCGGCGCGGACGACACCGGCACCTCCGCGACGACCCCCGAGGCCACGACCACGGCGGACGCCACCACGCCGGCGGCGTCGCCGCAGCCCAGCGGCTCCGGTGACGTCTGCGCGGCACGCGACGACCTGCAGCAGTCCCTGGCCGCGCTCGGCGGGGTCGACGTCGTGGCCGGTGGAACCGATGCCCTCGAGGCCGCGGTCGGCGACGTCGAGGACGACCTCGCGGCCGTCCGGTCCGCCGCAGGCAGCGAGGTGGAGCCCGAGGTCACCGCGTTCGAGGACGCGGTCCAGGGCCTGCAGGACACCCTCGGCGAAGCCGCCACACCGGCCACCGGTGACCGACTCACCGCGCTGGCCGAGGTCGTCACCGCGGGCGGGGCCCTGGTCCAGGCGCTGCAGTCGCTGCCCTGCGAGCAGTAGGCGCTCTCGGCGGTCGCCCCGTCGTCAGGGAAGGAGGCTCCAGATGGCAGCGGCAACGTGGCTCCTCGTCGGAGTCACGGTCGCGGTCGCGCTCGTCGCCGGTGGCCTGGTCGTCGCGGGTGCCGCCCGGGCCGCCTTCGCACGGGGGCACGAGACCTTCCGGTGCACGCTCCGGGTGCGCGGCGCGAGGAGGCGGCCGGGGGAGCGCCAGGGGTGGCCGCGGAGCAGGACCCGGGCGCGGTGGGTGCACGACGTGCTCGTGGTGCGGCGGGGCCTCCTCGTCCCCCGGATCGAGGTGCTGGCGGTGCGAGCGCCCGAGGAGGCCGTCCGCCGCCTCGTGGGTGGCGAGGTGCGCGGACTCGGTGCCGAACCGCTGTGCCTGGTCCTCCGGCTGGACGACGGACGGATGGTCGAGGTGGCCGCCGCCGCCCCGGACCGGACCCTCCTGGTGGGCCCGTTCCTCGCCGCGGCGATGCGCGAGCTCCCGGACGGCCCCGCGGAGCAGCGGCCACGGCAGTGAGTCCCACGCCCCGGCGGCGCTGACGGTCGTACACCGTCTGGGAGGATCGGGCGGTGACCGAGCTCGTGATCCTCGCGGCCGTCCTGGCCGCTGTCCTGCTGACCGTCACCCTCGCGTACGTGCTGCCGCGGCGTCGTCGACGGCTCTCCGCGCCACCGTCGCGGCCTGGCGTCGACTACGTGCCCGGCGTGGGCGACGACGCGGGCCCGCCGGTCGACACCCCGAAGCGCACCGTCGACACGATCGACCTCCCGGACGCCCCGACGGCACCCCCGCGTGAGGGGGCCACGCCGCCGGCCGGGGCCCCGCCCGCGGAGCTGCCCACGCTCGAGCCGGGACCGGTGGTCGAGCGGCCCGCCCCGGCCGCCGGCCGGCTCGTGCGGCTGCGTTCCCGACTGGCCCGCAGCCAGTCGGCGCTGGGCCAGGGCCTGCTCGCCCTGCTGTCCCGCGACCGGCTCGACGAGGACACCTGGGAGGAGATCGAGGACACCCTGATCACCGCGGACCTCGGCGTCGGCCCCAGCCAGGAGCTGGTCGAGCGGCTCCGGACGCGCACGAGGGTCGAGGGGGTCGCCGACCCCGCCGCCGCGCGTCGGATGCTCCGGGAGGAGCTGCTCGCCCTGGTCGACCCCAGCCTGGACCGGCGGCTGCACACGGAGCGGCACGGGGGCCGGCCCGCAGTCGTGCTCGTGGTGGGGGTCAACGGCACGGGCAAGACCACCACTGTCGGCAAGCTGGCCCGCGTGCTCGTCGCGGAGGACCGCGACGTCCTGCTCGGTGCCGCGGACACCTTCCGCGCCGCGGCCGCCGACCAGCTCACCACCTGGGGCGAGCGGGTGGGCGTCCCGACCGTCCGGGGGGCGGAGGGGGCGGACCCGGCCAGCGTCGCGTACGAAGCGGTCCGCGCCGGTGTGGAGCAGGAGGTCGACGTGGTCGTCGTGGACACCGCCGGACGCCTGCAGACCAAGGTCGGGCTGATGGACGAGCTCGGCAAGCTCAAGCGGGTGATCGAGAAGCACGGGCCGGTCGACGAGGTGCTGCTGGTCCTCGACGCCACGACCGGCCAGAACGGCCTCACGCAGGCCCGGGTGTTCGCCGAGGTGGTGGCGGTGACCGGGCTCGTCCTCACCAAGCTCGACGGCACCGCGCGTGGCGGCATCGTGGTCGCGGTGCAGCGGGAGCTGGGCGTGCCCGTCAAGCTCGTGGGCCTTGGTGAGGGCGCCGACGACCTCGCGCCGTTCGACGCCGAGGCCTTCGTCGACGGCGTGATCGGGGCATGAACAGGGGCAAAGCCCGCATCTCCACCGCGCCCCGCCGGCCGCGAAACGCAGTGTTCACACGGATCGGCCTGATGTAACGCCGCCGACACCCGACGGGTCGCGGATCCGAAACCCGCCGCCGCGACGCTCCTCCCGTTCCGGCCGTGGGGCTGGAAGACGGGAGGTCAGACCAACAGTGGAGCTGGACACTGGCTTGACAGCCTGGATGCTGGTCTCGGCATCCCTCGTGCTCCTCATGACGCCCGGCCTGGCGCTGTTCTACGGCGGCATGGTCCGGGCCAAGTCCGTCCTCAACATGATGATGATGTCGTTCGGCGCCATGGGCGTCATCGGCGTCGTCTACGTGTTGTGGGGCTGGTCCATGTCCTACAGCCCGGAGACGGTGGGCGGGTTGTTCGGCAACCCGTTCGACCAGTTCGGCCTGCAGGGTGCGATCTACGACGACGCCGGGGAGTTCGTCATCTCCGACGGCCTGCCCGTGATCGTCGACGTCGGCTTCCAGGCCACGTTCGCCATCATCACCGTCGCCCTCATCAGCGGCGCGATCGCGGACCGGGTGCGGTTCGGGTCCTGGATGGTCTTCGTCCCCATCTGGGCCACGCTGGCGTTCTTCCCGCTCGCCCACATGGTGTGGGGTGGCGGCCTGCTCAGCGACGAGGGCCCGTTCGCGTCGATCGCCGCACCGATCGACTTCGCCGGCGGAACCGTGGTCCACATCAACGCCGGCGTGGCCGCCCTCGTGCTGGCACTCGTGGTGGGCAAGCGGCGCGGCTTCGGCAGCGAGCCCTTCAAGCCCCACAACCTGCCGCTGGTGATGCTGGGCGCCGGCCTGCTGTGGTTCGGCTGGTTCGGCTTCAACGCCGGCTCGGCGTACGGCGCCGACGGCGTGGCCGGGCTCGCCTGGGTCAACACCGCCACCGCCGCGTCCGCGGCGATCCTCGGCTGGCTGGTCGTGGAGCGCCTGCGCGACGGCCACGCGACATCGCTGGGCGCCGCCTCCGGCGTCGTGGCGGGCCTCGTGGCGATCACCCCGGCGGCCGGCGCGCTCTCGCCCGTGGGCTCCATCGCCCTCGGTGCGATCGCGGGGGCGCTCTCCGCGTACGCCGTCGGGCTCAAGTACAAGCTCGGCTACGACGACTCGCTCGACGTCGTCGGCGTCCACCTGGTCGCCGGGCTGTGGGGCACCATCGGCATCGGGTTCCTGGCGACCGAGACCGGGCTGCTCTACGGCGGCGGCGCCTCGCAGCTGGCCGTCCAGGTCATCATCGCCCTCGTCGCGGTCGCCATCTCGGCCGTCGTCACCCTGGTCGCGGCCCTGGCGATCAAGACGACGCTCGGCTGGCGCATCGACGATGAGGACGAGGTCACCGGCATCGACCAGGTGGTCCACGCCGAGGGCGGCTACGACTTCGTCAGCCTGGGCGGCAGCGGTGGTTACCAGGCTGCGGTCCCCGTCGCAGCCAAGGCCTCGGAGGTGTCGGCATGAAGCTCGTGACCGCAGTGATCAAGCCGTTCAAGCTGGACGACGTCAGGTCGGCGCTCGAGACCTTCGGGGTGCACGGGATGACGGTGACCGAGGCCAGCGGGTACGGGCGGCAGAAGGGCCACACGGAGGTGTACCGCGGCGCGGAGTACGCGGTCGACCTCGTCCCCAAGGTGCGGCTCGAGGTGCTCGTCGACGACGCCGACGCGGACGACGTGCTCGAGGTCGTCGTCAAGGCGGCGCAGACCGGCCGCATCGGCGACGGCAAGGTCTGGGTGAGCCCGGTCGACGCCGTCGTCCGGGTGCGGACCGGCGAGCGCGGCCCGGACGCGCTGTGACCACCCTCGTGGTGATCCGACACGCCCTGACCGCCGGTCGCGGACGCGCCTGAGTCCGTGGCCCGCGTCGACTCGCCC
>DATHTV010000008.1:0-5638 GCA_035462845.1 Jiangellales bacterium | reverse complement strand
GCCGGTGCCGGTCCGTGACACCGACGTGCCGCGCGGCGACCTCCAGATGGCCGGCTTCACGCTGGTCGGCATCGACCGGCAGACCGAGATCGGCAAGGGCGCGCCCGCCGCGGACGAGCGGGACACCGCCGTCGTCGCCTGGGCGCAGGCCGAGCCCGCGGCCATCGCGCTGCTGCGCGGGGTGGCCAGCGTGGGCGAGGAGACGATCCCGGTCTACTGCGCGTGCGTCACGCCGGAGACCGACCCCGAGGCGGTACGCCGGCAGCTGGCCGCCGCGGTCGCGGCGACCGGGACGCCCAGGGCGGCGGCGGAGGCGTTCGCGCCGGCCGGGGCGATCTCCGCCTTCCATCTCGACCTCGCGGTCGCCAGCACCCGGCTCTGGCCGGTCACGAGCTAGCCCGCGCCCGCAGCAGGGCCCGCTCCTGCTCGTTGGTGGCCAGCGCCGCCGCCCGCGCGAACTCGGCCCGGGCCTCGTCGTGCCGCCCGAGCGAGGCGAGCAGGTCGCCGCGCACGCTCGGCAGCAGGTGGTAGTCCCGCAGCGCCGGCACGGACGCCAGCTGGTCGACCAGGGCGAGCCCGGCCGCCGGCCCGTACGCTCGGGACACCGCGACCGCCCGGTTCAGCTCCACCACCGGCGACCCGGTCAGCGCCGCCAGCGACTCGTACAGCCCGGCGATCCGGACCCAGTCCGTCTCCGCGACCGACGGCGCCCGCGCGTGACAGGCCGCGATCGACGCCTGCAGGGTGTACGGCCCGCCGCCGAGCTCGACCGCCCGGTCCAGCGACGCGAGCCCGGCAGCGATCAGCGCGCCGTCCCAGCGCGACCGGTCCTGGTCGGCCAGCAGCACCGGCTCACCGCCCGGCCCGACCCGGGCCGGGGTCCGGGCCGCCTGCAGCTCCATCAGGGCGAGCAGCCCGTACGCCTCCGGCTCCCGCGGCGCGAGCGAGACCAGCAGCCGACCGAGCCGGACGGCCTCGTCGCACAGTGCCGGCCGCAGCCAGTCGTCGCCCGCCGTCGCCGAGTAGCCCTCGTTGAACACCAGGGAGCCCCCCTCCAGCACGGAGGCGTGCCGGGCCGCCCGCTCCGGGCCGGTCGGCACCTCGAACGGCACGCCGGCGTCGGCGAGCGTCCGCTTGGCCCGGCTGATCCGCTGGGCGACGGTCGCCTCGGCGGAGAGGTACGCCCGGGCGATCTCGCGCGTGCTCAGCCCGCCGACCAGCCGCAGGGTGAGCGCCACCCGGGTCTCGGGCGTGAGCACCGGGTGGCAGGACACGAACATCAGCCGCAGCACGTCGTCGGGGATGAAGTCGACGGCGGCATCCAGGTCAGGCATCTCCGACTCCGCGACCAGCGCCGGGCTCAGCTCGCGCAGCCGTGACGCCCGGCGGAAGTGGTCGACGGCGCGGCGCTTGGACACGGCCATGAGCCAGGCGCCCGGGTTGTCCGGGACGCCTGACTCCGGCCACTGCTCCAGGGCCGAGACGAGCGCGTCCTGCGCCAGGTCCTCGGCCAGCGCGAGGTCGTGCGTCATCCGCGTCAGCCCGGCGACGAGCCGGGCCGCCTCGGCCCGCCAGACGGCGGTGATCGCCTCGTACGGGTCGACTGGTGCCACGACTCGCGATGAGACCCCGGCGAGCCGTCGCCCGCAAGGCGGACCGCCCGGCGGTCAGTCCGCGAGCTGGCGGACCTCCGCCTCTCCCGACCAGCCGGGCCAGCTGCGCTCGTGGATCGCCACGAACTTCCGAGCCGCCTCGACGGCCTCGGCGAACGTCTCCACCTCGATGATCGAGTAGCCGCCGACCAGCTCCTTGGCCTCGGTGAACGGCCCGTCCAGCACGGTGGACCGCCCGCCGGACGAGCGCACCAGGGCACCGGCGACCGAGCTGGGCAGCAGCTGGCCGGTGCCGATCATCGTGATGGTCGCGTCGATCTCCGGCAGGCTCTTGTCCATCTCGGCCCAGAAGGACGCCGGCGGCTCGCCGAGCTGCTCGCTGGACTTGATCAGGGTCATCACTCGCATGGGAACTCCTCGGTCGTCGGTGTCGTACGCCAACGCGTCGACCGGGCACCGCCGATCTCGACATCGACCCCGAGGATTCTTCCGGGAGCGCTCGGGCCGGCCCGCACGACCGCACGGCCCGCACGCGACCGGGCCGGGCCCGCAAACGCGACCGGGCCGGGACCGACGAGCGGTCCCGGCCCGTCCTGCCGCGGGAGGCGACGCCTCAGAAGCTCTCCTCCGGCACGTCCATCAGCGCGTTGTCGGTGCGCTCGGCCACCAGCCGGCGGGCTGCCAGCTCCGGCAGCACCGTGGCCGCGAAGAACCGGGCCGCCGCCACCTTGCCCTCGTAGAACGCCCGGTCCTTCGCCGCCGGCCCGCCGTCCAGCGCGTCGAGCGCCACCGCCGCCTGCCGCAGCAGCAGCCAGCCGATCACCAGGTCGCCCAGCGAGAGCAGCAGGCGGGTGGTGTTCTGCCCGACCTTGTAGACGTTGCGCACGTCCTCCTGTGCAGAGGTCAGGAAGCCGGCCATCGCGCCGATCATCGCCTGCACGTCGGCCAGCGCGGTCGCGAGCAGCGTCCGCTCCTCCTTCAGCCGCCCGTTGCCGTCCTCGCTGCCCGCGAACTCCCCGATCGCCCCGAACAGGGTGGTCAGCGCCGAGCCCTTGTCCCGGACGATCTTGCGGAAGAAGAGGTCCAGGCCCTGGATCGACGTGGTCCCCTCGTACAGGGTGTCGATCTTGGCGTCCCGGACGTACTGCTCGATCGGGTAGTCCTGCAGGTAGCCGGAGCCCCCGAGCACCTGCAGCGACAGGGACAGCAGCTCGTACGACCGCTCGGAGCCGACGCCCTTGACCAGCGGGAGGAGCAGGTCGTTGAGCCGCTCCGCGGCCTCGTCGGTGCCCCCGGTGAGGAAGGCCTCCTGTACCGCGTCCTGCTGGGTCGCCGTGTAGAGCATCAGCGCCCGCAGGCCCTCCGCGTACGCCTTCTGCAGCATGAGCATCCGGCGCACGTCCGGGTGGGGGAGGATCGTGACCCGCGGCGCGGTCTTGTCGGTCATCTGGGTGAGGTCGGCGCTCTGCACCCGCGTCTTCGCGTAGTCCAGCGCGGTGAGGTAGCCGGCCGACAGCGTCGCGATGGCCTTGGCGCCGACCATCATCCGCGCGTTCTCGATCACCTTGAACATCTGCCAGATGCCGTTGTGCTGGTCGCCGACCAGCCAGCCGACGGCCGGGTGCTTCTCGCCGAAGCGCAGCTCGCAGGTCGTCGAGATCTTGAGGCCCATCTTCTTCTCGACGTTGGTCGCGTAGACGCCGTTGCGCTCGCCGAGCTCCCCGGTCGCCAGGTCGACGTGGAACTTCGGCACCAGGAACATCGACAGCCCCTTGGTGCCCGGACCGGCGCCCTCGGGGCGGGCGAGCACGAGGTGCAGGATGTTGTCGGAGAGGTCGTGCTCGCCGGAGGTGATGAAGCGCTTGACGCCCTCGATGTGCCAGGTGCCGTCCGGCTGCTGCACGGCCCTGGTCCGGCCGGCGCCGACGTCGGAGCCGGCGTCCGGCTCGGTCAGCACCATGGTCGACCCCCAGCGCTTCTCCACCGCCCAGCGCGCCCACTGCTGCTGCTCCAGGTTGCCGAGCCGGTAGAGCAGGTGGGCCATCGGCATGCCCGACGCGTACAGGTGGACGCCCGGGTTGGCCCCGAGGATCATCTCCTCGGCGCCCCACTTCAGCGAGGACGGGACGACGGTGCCGCCGATCTCCTCGGGCAGCTGCATGCGCCACCACTCGGCGTCCATGTAGGCCTTGAAGGACCTCTTGAACGACTCGGGCAGCGTCACGGTGTTGGTCTCCGGGTCGAAGACCGGGGGGTGCCGGTCGGCGTCCAGCAGCGACTCGGCGACCGGGCCCGAGGCCAGCCGCTCCATCTCGACGAGGATGCCGCGGGCGGTCTCCTCGTCGACGGCGGCGAAGGGGCCCTTGCCGAGCCGCTCGCCCACCCGGAAGACCTCGAACAGGGTGAACTCGATGTCCCGCAGATTGCTCCGGTAGTGGCCCATCGCGCCGGGGAACCTTCCGCTCGCTACTGGTCGGTAACCCCGACGATATTACTCGTCGGTAACCGCTGCAACCTCCGAAGGAGCAACCGGCGTGGCAAGAAGCTGCTACGCCGGGAGGCCGACGCGGCCCGTGCAGGACGCCACCCCGAGCCAGGTGTGCGGGTTGCCCGCCCCGCACCAGCCCAGTACAGGCGCGCCCTTGCTGATCCACAAGGCGGGCACCCGGCGGTCGCCGCACCGGGAGCCGGCGAGCGAGAAGCAGAGGTTCTTGGCCAGCGTCGAGGGGAAGTGGGTGACCAACGCCACACCGTCGTCCACGGTCAGCGGGCTGCGGCCGCGCCCGGTGATGACGGGCAGCGCGGCGTCCGGCGGCCGGTTGCGGAACTCGGCGCCCCGGTCCACGTCGACCATCAGGTAGGGCTCCCCGGCCGGCGCCGGCGCGAGCTCGGTCGGCACGAAGCGCTCCACGTCCGGCAGGAGCCGGGACACCGCGCCGGGCCTTCCCCGCAGCGCGGTCAGCGGCATCGCGGCCGCGGTCGGCACCAGCTTGGCCGGCACCACCACGACGAAGGGCACCCGGTCCGGCGTGGCCGGGGCGCCGCCGCACGACTCCGCGGCGGCCCGCAGCGGAGCGAGCAGCGCCGCGAAGTCGGCGGCGGGCAGGCCGGCCAGGGCCGGATACCGCAGCTCGAGCAGCGTGCCGACCTGGCGGTCGAACTCGGCGGCGGCGTCGAAGTCCACGGCGGGGCCCCTTCCGTCGGCGTTCGTCGTACTACAACAACGTACGCCGTACGGAGTCAGTTCCCGAACTGTGTCCGCAGCTGGTCAAGCGCCTGGCGGACGAGCTCCTCCGACCGCGCCTTGGTCACCCCGAGCCCGGCCAGCAGGGCGGCCGGCACGGTCCCCCCGTCGTCGAGCAGGGCGAGCAGGATGTGCTCGGTGCCGACGTCGTTGTGCCCGAGCCGGACCGCCTCCCGCACGGTCACCGCGAGCAGCTGGCGGGCGCCGCCGTCGAAGCCGGTGTGCCCGGTGGCCGCCCCGGGCCCCTGGCCGAGCGCGCCGGCGACCGCCGACCGCACCTGCTCCAGTTCGACGCCCTGCCCCGTGAGCGCCGCGCCGGCCATGCCGTCCGGGTCCTCGACCAGCGCGAGCAGCACGTGCTCCGGTGCCGCCTCGGGATAGCCGGTCTCGCGGGCGTGCCGCTGCGCGGCCGTGACGACCTGGCGGGCCCGGTCGGTGAACCGGGCCCAGTTGCCCGGGTCCGGGACGTCCCCCGAGGACCGCGGCACGAAGCGCTTCTGCGCCGCCTGCTTGGTCACCCCCATGCTGCGGCCGATCTCGGTCCAGGACGCGCCGCCCCGGCGGGCCTGGTCCACGAAGTGGCCCACCAGGTGGTCGGCCACCTCGCCCAGCTGGTCGGCGACCAGGACGGCGTCGGACAGGTGCTCGAGGGGATCGCCGTCCGGGTGCTTGGCCCGGACGTGCTCGATCAGGTCGGCGAGGCGGACGGCGGGTGGCGTCATGGCGTCAACCGTAGGTTGACCGCCCGGTCGGCGTCAACCCTGGGTTGACGCCTCGTCGT
>DATHTV010000007.1:0-2539 GCA_035462845.1 Jiangellales bacterium | reverse complement strand
GAGGACCGGACGGCGGCCGCGCGGCGGCGGCGCGAGGCGCTGCTGGCCGCCGCCCTCGGCTGAGCCGGCGGTCAGCCCGCGGGCAACGCCCCGTCCCGGTACAGCGCGGCCGCGTCGTCCGCGGTCAGCACGCCGGAGAAGGCCCACACCGGCCCCAGGGAGCCGAGCCACCGGTCGCTCGGGCGGTGCAGGTAGCGGGCCCGGCCGACCACGAAGCCGCCCTCGGCGTGCCAGTTGGTCCAGCCGGCCGGCAGCGTGGCCGTCACGGTCTGCCCGGTCGCCGGGAGGATGAGCGACACGGTCCCGGCCGCCAGGTCGTAGACCCCGGCCAGGAACACCCAGTCGCCGAGCGCCGCGACCTCGATGGGGGCCGAGGCCGCGTGCGGCCACTCGATGGTGCCCGTCACGGACCCGTCGACCGGCGAGACGGTGAAGTCCCAGCGCAGCGGCGCCTCCGGGGTCCCGGCCGTCTGGCCTTCGGCCACCTTCCGCGCACCCAGGTAGAGGGCGCTGTGCGACTCGCCCTCCTGGCTCACCGCGGCGATCGCGTACTGGCCCGGCGGCAGGTCGGCCTTCCCGCCCATGGTCCCCGGGTCGAGCCGGACCCAGGCGGCGACGCTGAGGCTCCGGTCGGTGCGCAGCACGGGCCCGGCGGTGCTCAGCTCCAGCTCGGCGCCGTCGAGGGCGACCGCTCCGCCGGCGCCCCCGTCGACCGCGCTGCCGACCGCCCCGTCCGGGACCCACGGGAGGTCCCGGTCCGCGGTCAGCGGGTGCCCGTTGCCGGAGGCGTCCGCGACCGTCGTCCCGGCACCCTCCCGGAACGCCCAGCAGCCGGCCAGGACCGGGCGGTCGGCATTGGCGTCGGTCGCCGCGGAGCGGGCGCTGGAACCGGTCGATCCAGTCATTGGACACTCCCAGAGGCCAGAGGCATGCTGACGGTGAAGCCTGGTACGCAAGAGTGCATTACGACGATAGTTCATCGGTCCGGAGGAGTCGCGATGGCCGTCAAGCTCTCCGTCGCAATCCCGTACCGGCGGCGGCTGACCAACCTGCGGCTCGCGTTCGAGGCCCTGGCCCGCCAGACCATGGAGACCGCCGACTACGAGGTCCTGGTCGGCGCGATGGAGTACTGCGCGGACTACGTCGAGCTCTGCCGGGAGTACGAGGGCCGCCTCACCATCGTCTCGGTCCTCTCGCCCGAGCGGTTCGAGATCCCGCGCGCCCGCAACCTCGCCACGCGGATGGCTTCCGGGCAGGTCGTCGTGCACATGGACGCCGACACGCTGCTGCCGGCCGACGCCCTGGACCACCTCTGGGACCGCCACTTCTCCTTCGGCCAGAACGCGTGCGTGGTCGGCCAGGTGGTCGGCTACGACAACAACGCGGGCGGTGACATCGACACCGTCGAGACCCTGCCGTACGCGGCCTACCTGCCGATGCTGGAGGAGATTCGCGGATCCCGGGGCGCCTCCCGCGACCCCCGCTTCCAGGCCGAGCACGTCATCCCGTGGGCCTTCGCCTGGACCGGCCTGGTCGCCCTGCCGGTCGCGACCGTCCGCGCGCACGGGCTGTTCTTCGACGAGGACTTCCGCGGGTGGGGGGTGGACGACCTCGAGTGGGGCTACCGGGTGTGCCTCAGCCGCACCCCGATCGTGCTGCGGGAGGACGTCTTCGCCCTGCACCTGCCGCACGTCCGGGACTCGGCGGCCAACCAGCGGAGCGAGGCGGGCAACTACCGCCGGTTCCTGCGCAAGTGGCCACGACCCGACGTCGAGCTGGCACACGCGTTCGGCGACGTCGCGGCGAACTCGCTCTTCCTCGACCACACGCGTCAGGTCCGCCGGCTCGCCGGTGGCGGGGACCGGACGCTGGCGTCGGTCCGCGCCACCGTGGACGGCACCGACCTCCTCCTGCTCGGCGTGCCCGTCGACGCCGACGGGCAGGTGCAGGACCCGGCGGCGCGAGCGCTGCTCGACCGCGGGACCGGGGTCGAGGTACTGCCCCTGGTCGGGCTCGCGCTGCCGTACGAGGACGGGAGCGTGGGAGAGTGCCGGCTGTCCCCGGTGCTCACCGGCCTGTCCCACCCCATGCCGGCGGCGATCCGGACCGAGGCGCACCGGGTCGCCCGGGCGGTCACCGGCTGGTCCGCGCCCTGACGGCGGTACGCTCCGGGCCGGGCCGGGCCGGGCGTCACGGCCGGGTCGCGTGGAAGGTCCAGTCGTCGTCCCGCGGGCCCGGGCGCCGGTCCCGGCGGTAGTTGGCGGTCACGGTCAGGTCCGTGAATCCGGCCTCGGTGAGCAGCGCGGCGAAGGCGTCGAGCGCCCAGTGCTGCAGGACGAAGGGGTGCAGCTCGGCGGCCACCAGCTCGCCGTCCCGCCACTTCTCGTAGCGGACCAGCTCGGTGGTCCGGTCGCCGGCGGCGTCGTAGTCGACGTGCACGGTCTGCTGCGTCCACCGCTCGGACCCGCGCAGCCAGTACTTCACCGGCCCGGTGCGGGCCAGCAGCCGCGGCGGCGCGAGGTCGACGGCGAGGTGGCCG
>DATHTV010000006.1:0-15221 GCA_035462845.1 Jiangellales bacterium | reverse complement strand
GTTGTGGTCCAGGAAGTCGCGGGTTCAAGTCCAGTCAGTCACCCCAGAACACGGTGCGGTCCCCGGTTCGCCGGGGGCCGCACCGCCTCTCCACGGCACGTGGGGACAGCGAGGGAGGGACCAGCCATGACGAGGACCGGGGTGCGGCTGGCCGCGCCGGTGCTGGCCGTCCTCGCCATGCTCTTGGCCGCCGGCCCCGCCGCCGCCCCCGCCGCCGCGGAGGCTCCTCCGCCCCCTCCCGTACGTGCGGCGCCGCCGGCGGTGCCCCAGGGCGGCACCGGAGAGCTCGTCCCCGTCGGGAGGGACCGCCCGGCCACCGTCGAGCAGGGGCGGGAGATCCGTTACGCGGTCGAGGTAGAGCGTGGGCTTCCCGTGCCGACGGCAGGCTTCGCCGCGGTCGTGCACCAGATCCTGACCGACGATCGGGGGTGGCAGGGTCTCGACGGGGTCCGCCTGGTGCAGGTCGCCGGACCGCCGGCCGACCTCACGGTCACCCTTGCCTCCCCCGACACCACCGACCGGCTCTGCGCGCCGCTGCGGACTCGCGGTGAAGTGTCATGCTGGAACGGCGAGCGTGCGGTCCTGAACGCGAAGCGCTGGCTGCTCGGCGCCGAGACCTTCGGCACCGACCTGGTCGGGTACCGCTCCTACCTCGTGTCCCACGAGGTGGGCCACGGGCTCGGCCACGGCCATCGGCGTTGCCCCGCACCCGGGCTGCCCGCGCCGGTCATGGTGCAGCAGACCAAGTCGCTCGACGGTTGCGTCGCCAACTCCTGGCCCGCGGGCGGCTGAGCCGCGAGGCGGTCGGCTTCCCGGCGTCGGGTTGCGGTCAGCTCAGCACCGCGAGCAGGTCGCGGCAGGCCTGCTCGCAGCGACGACATGCCTCGGCGCACGCGCGGCAGTGCTCGTGCATGTCCGCGTGCGCCTCGCACTCCTGCGCGCACGCGGCGCACACCGTCAGGCAGGCCTCGAGCAGGGCCCGGGTGGCGGAGGCGTCGTCCGTGGGCTGCCGGCTCAGCACCCGGCCCGTCGCCTCGCAGATGTCCGCGCAGGCCAGGTCCGTACGGATGCAGGACCTGAGCTCGGCGACCATCGGCTCCGCGAGGCAGGCGGAGGCACACGCCGAGCACGCCTGTGAGCAGTCGAGGCAGGCGCGGATGCACGCCACCAGCGCGTCCTGGTCGGCGACTGCGGGGGACGTGGGATGGCTCTGCAGCATGACGTCGGCGTAGGCCACGGGTCTCCTCCGGGCGGCGGGCGGATCGGTCCTCGACCGGTCGATCTACCCCACTTGTCCTGTGTTACACGTCATGCGCTGCGCGTCCGCACGGATGTCGTCCCTCCTACCGGCGGCTGGTATCTTCGTCCGGCGTTGCGCCGTTAGCTCAATTGGCAGAGCAGCTGGCTCTTAACCAGCGGGTTCGGGGTTCGAGTCCCTGACGGCGCACTCAACTCGGAGCCTGGTGTGGTCCACCGTGTGCGGGAGCGGTCGGCCCGGCCCGAGCCGACGCCCGCCGACCTGCCGGACGTCGTGGCTACGCAGCAGGGGAGCCAGCACCCTCGGCGCACGACCCGCCGAACATCGCGTGCCACTCCTCCCAGTCGATCTCCCCGGCGGAGGTGACCTGGGCGAGCAGCCGGTCGACCTCCTCGGTGGCCGCCCGGACGAACCCGGGCGCCAGATGGTGCGCGGGCGCGTAGGTCTCGAGCACCGCCTCGGTGAAGCGGCGACGGTCGCTACGCACCTCCCCCCGGGAGATCAGGACCCCACGTGGCTGGAAGTGAGCCAGCGCGGCCCGCTTCTCGCTGCCCGCCGGCGTGAAGGGCTCCGGGGAGCGCTCCAGCAGCTCGCGCACCTGCGCCCCCGTGACCAGCAGCAGCACCCGTCGGGGCAGGGCCAGCAGCACGGGCCGCCCCCGTGGTCGCGGCGCAGACGCTCGTGGCGGGCCGGCGGGGGTGCTGATTGCAGGCACGGCTCCGTCCTGCCCGCCCACCGCTCCGGGAGGACCCCTCGGTACCCGTCCCTCGCGACCGAGGAGCGCTAGGGTCGTTGGGGTCTACCCGGGCCTCGGCCGGACGGACGACCCTGGTGTCGGGCTCCGACCGAAGTGATCGAGAAGGCGATGCGCGTGAAGGCACTGCTGCTGACCGGGTTCCCGGGCTTCCTGGGCTCCGCCCTGCTCCCCAGGCTGCTGGCTCGCCGTGAGGGGGCGCGAGCCCTGTGCCTGGTGCAGCCGCAGCACCTGGAGACCGCGGCCGTGCGGGTCCGCGACATCGAGGCCGACCACCCGCACACGCGTGACCGGATCGCGCTGGTCGAGGGCGACATCACCCGGCCCGACCTGGGCACCGATCCGGCCGCCCGCGACCGCCTCGACGAGGTGAGCGAGGTCTGGCACCTGGCGGCGGTGTACGACCTCACGGTCCCCGAGATCCTGGCTCGCCGGGTCAACGTCGACGTGACGGCGCGGATCCTGCAGTTCTGCCGGTCGCGTCCGCGGTTCGACCGGCTGCAGTACGTGAGCACCTGCTACGTCAGCGGGCGGTACGAGGGCGACTTCACCGAGGACGCCCTCGACGAGGGGCAGACCTTCCGCAACCACTACGAGTCGACCAAGTTCGACGCGGAGATGCTGGTCCGCAAGGCGATGGCCAGCGGCCTGCCGGCGACGATCTACCGCCCCGGGATCGTCGTGGGCGACTCCCGCACCGGCGAGACCCAGAAGTACGACGGGCCGTACTTCCTGGCGACCTTCCTGCGCCGGCAACCCCTGCCGGTGGCGGTGGTGCCGGCGGTCGGCGACGCCGACCGGGTCCGGGTGTGCCTGGTCCCCCGGGACTTCGTCATCGAGGCGATGGACGAGCTGTCGGTGCTGGACGAGTCGGTCGGGCGGACGTTCGCCCTCACCGACCCCGAGCCGCCGACGGTACGCGAGCTGGTCGACATCTTCGCCCGCCACCTGCGCAAGCGGGTGGTCTGGGTGCCCCTCCCCCTCGGTGTCACCCGGGCCGCGGTCGGGTCCGTGCCGGGGCTGGAACGCCTGCTGGGCCTGCCTGCCGAGGGGCTTGACTACTTCGCCTCCCCGACCACCTACTCCACCGCGAACACGTCCGCGGCCCTCGCCGGGACCGGGGTCGCGTGCCCGCCCTTCGAGAGCTACGCCGACCGGTTGCTGGACTTCATGGCCGACCATCCCGAGTTCGACTCGTCGGCGATGGTGTGAACCCGCCGACGGATCCGTCAGACCCGCAGGAGTGAGTGCGATCCCAGGAGTGCAGATGCCAACGGCCAAGCCCGATCTCGTGGTCAACGTGAGCCTCACCGGCCCGGACCGCGACTACGACGAGCACGTGACCTTCCTCCAGCACGACTTCCGGCTCGTCCGGGTGGGGACGAGCGGAGACGTCGCGGCGGCGGAGGACCTGGTGCGGAAGTGGGCCGAGGAGGCGACCACGATCGCAGTCACCGGCCTCCGGGAGGCACGAGCCGCCGGGCTGTACGACGGTGAGCTGGCCGCCATCGACAAGGTCAAGCGAGCGACGACGGCAGTACCGGTCACCGACGGGCACGCCCTGCGCGACGTCCTGCAGGAGTGGTCGATCCGGCACGTGCAGGCCGAGATGCCGGGGTTCTTCGACAACGCGCGGACCGTCGTGCTCGGCGGCATGAACCACGACCGGACGACCCGCATCCTCCGCGAGTTCACCGACAACCTCGAGTTCGCCGACCCGGTGCTGCGCCTGTCCCTCCCGTCCAGGCTGGACTCCACCCCGATCCTCGGGCTGGCGGCCAACGCCGCTCTGTGGCCGATCCGCCGGCTCCCGGGCGGGATCCAGGAGCAGCTGAAGGCACCCGGCCACCGGATCAGCACCGCCATGACGCGCAAGGCCGCTCGCACCTGCGACGTCGTTGTGGCCACCTACGACGAGCTGATCCACTTCGGGCTGGAAGACCTGACCGGCAAGACCGTCGTGAGCACGGCGATCTCGGACGAACGGCTGGCCGAGCTGGCCGACCGGGGCGTCGACATGGTCCTCGACGCCACTCCCCAGCCGTTCGACGTCACCGTCACCCCGGCGGTGCTCGAGGCCATGATGCTGGCGATCACGGCGAGCCCCGGGCGCCTCACCAACGACGACCTGCTCGACATGATCGTGTCCGCCGGACTGGAGCCTCGTCTGCTCTACCCCAACGGGTTCAAGCGCAAGAGCCGGTTCGCGTTCGTCATCCACCCGCTCTCGCAGGAGTACTTCCGCACCGTCGAGCCGCTCGGCACGATCGCCAAGGTCGCGCCCCATGTGGTCATGGACGCGGTGGAGAAGGGGATGGCGTACTCGCCGCCCTTCGTCTACAGCCACGTCAGCGGCATCAAGTCACCCACCGGGGCGGAGGCCGAGGGCTGGCTCATCACCGTCGGCGGGACCCCCAAGGAGCTGATGTCCCACAGCCCCGAGTTCACGTACGCCCGGCTGCTCAAGGCGGCCGAGACCGCGCGCAAGCTCGGCGCTCAGGTCATGGGGCTGGGCGCGTTCACCAAGGTCGTCGGGGACGCGGGGGTCACGGTGGCCAAGCAGGCACCGTTGCCGATCACGACGGGCAACAGCTACAGCGCCTCCGGCGCGCTGTGGGCCGCGCACGAGGCGATGCTCCAGCTCGGCATCCAGGACGTGGACGACGAAGGGCGCATCAAGGGCAAGGCCATGGTCGTCGGGGCCACCGGAGCCATCGGGTCGGTCTGCGCCCGGCTGCTGGCCCTGGCCAGCGACGAGCTGTGGCTGGTCTCGCCGGAGTCGGCCAAGCTGCTGGCCCTCAAGCACGACATCGAACGCGGCAACCCACGCGCCGAGGTCCACGTCGCAGCCACTCCCAACGACCACCTGCCGGAGATGGACCTCATCGTGACGGCGACCTCGGGGGCCGGCAAGCGAGTCCTCGACATCATGCAGGTCAAGCCGGGCTGCGTGATCACGGACGTGGCGCGCCCGCTGGACCTGTCGGCCGAGGACGTCGCCAAGCGTCCCGACGTCCTGGTGATCGAGTCCGGCGAGATCGAGCTGCCCGGCGACGTGCAGATGAGGAACATCGGCCTGCCGCCCGGCGTCGCCTACGCCTGCCTGGCCGAGACCGTCGTGCTGGCTCTCGAAGGGCGCTACGAGACCTTCACGGTGGGGCGCAACATCGAGTGGGAGAAGGTCAAGGAGATCTACCAGCTCGGCCTCAGGCACGGCATGAGGCTGGCCACGATCTCCGGCGTCAACGGCGTCTACACCCCGGAGGACATCGCCAGGATCCGCGAGCTCGCGCTGGAGGCTCGCGCCAGGGCTGCGGCAGAGGCGAGCTGAGTCCCGGCACCCGGGCCGGTCTGCCGGCCGTCGCGGCAGCGCTGGTCCTGGCGGCCGCGTGCTCGCAGCAGTTCGGCGCCGCCGTGGCCGCGCTGCTCTTCCCCACGGTGGGCGCCACCGGTGTCGCGACGCTGCGGCTGGGCTTCTCCGCCGTCGTCCTGGTGGCTGTCGCCAGGCCACGCCTGCGCGGGTACCGGCGCGCCGACTGGGCGGCGGTCGTGGCGTTCGGGCTGTCGCTGGCCGGCATGAACCACCTCTTCTACGAGGCCATCGCCCGGATCCCGCTCGGGACCGCGGTGACCCTGGAGATCCTCGGACCGCTGCTGCTGTCCGTCGTGGCCGGGCGCCGGCTGCTCAGCTACCTGTGGGCGGTCCTGGCCCTCGCGGGCGTCGCGCTCCTCGCCGGGGCCGCGTTCGGGGCGCTGGACCCGGTGGGCGTCGCGTTCGCCCTCGGCGCCGGCGGGATGTGGGCCGCGTACGTCCTGCTGTCCGAGCGGGCCGGCCGGCACTTCCCCCGCCTGGACGGGCTGGCGCTGGCGATGGTCGTCGCGGCGGCGGTCAGCCTGCCGCTGGGGGTCGGCGCCGCGGGCGACACGCTCCTCCAGCCCGCGGTCCTGGCCGTGGGCCTGGCGGTGGCGCTGCTCTCGTCCACGGTGCCGTACGGCCTGGAGCTGCTGTCCCTCCGTACGCTGCCGGCCGCGACGTTCGCCGTGCTGCTCAGCCTGAACCCGGTCGTGGCGGCCGTTGCCGGCTACCTGGTGCTGGGTCAGGCGCTCACCCTGGCCGAGTACGCGGCCATGCTCATGGTCGTCACCGCCAGCATCGGCGCGGTGCTCACGACTCCGAGCCGGGTCGGGCCTCCCCGCGCCAGCGTCGACGAAGTGCGTGCGCCGCGGCCTTGGGGCGACGGTCCCGGGTGAAGCGCCCTTCTCGTTGCCGTCGACGCGGAAGTAGCCGGGTGCCGTGGCGGAGTCGGCGAAGTTCCAGACGTGCTCGCCGACCACCGCTGCCACGTCGTCGAACACCCGGTGGTTCATGGCGAGGTAGTCGACCCGGTACTCCTCGGTCCACGGCGTCGGGGTCAGGGCGTGCAGGCCCGCGACCGTGTCGGCGCCGTACTCGGTGGTGAGGATCGGCTTGCCCTCGGTGGCCCAGGCCTCGAGCTCCGCGCGCAGCCCGCGCTCCCCGTCGGCCAGGTCGGGGTGTCCTGGGGGCGCAGCATGAGGGTCTCCTGTCCGGTTGCCGGTCCCGCCATCACGCCAGAACCGGACAACCCGGGGAACCGCTTGCCGTCACTTGCCGTCGACCGACTCGGGCTCAGCCGCCGACCGGCAGGTCGACGGCGACCACCGAGCCGCTCCCGGCCGTGACCCGCACCGCGACGGCGCGGCCCCGGCCGTCCGGGAGCACGCAGCGCACCTCGTACTCCCCGGGGGCCGGTGCGGTGAGCTGGAAGGCGCCGTCGGCGCCCGTCACGGTGGCGACGTCCGGGACCGGGACGGGGCTGCTGGTGAAGAACACCCGCACCCCTGCCAGCGGTCGCCCGCCCCGGTCCCGGACGACGCCCGACACCACGTCAGGCACCCGCAGACCTCATGCCTTCCACTGCTGGAGGTTGCCGAACACCTGGGTGTTGATACGGGTCCCGTGGTTGGCGGTCGCCCCGCCGTACGCGTGGACGGCGACGGCCATGCGGGCTCCGTCGCGGATCTGGTACACGGCGCTGCCGCTCTGCCCGCCCATGGTGTCCACCGTGTAGTAGACCTTCGTCGGGTTGACCGCCGAGACGCGGTTCGAGTGGTACCACTGTGTCCCGGCCGGCTTGTCGCCCGGATAGCCGGAGATGTTGACCGTCGACCCAGTGAGCTGGCCGTCGGAGTAGACGCCGAACCCGTACCAGCCGACGGTGTTGCCGAGCGGCGTGGGCAGGATGATCGCGCCGTAGTCGTAGTTGTGGTCGCCGTTCGCGGTCCAGCCGGTCACCGACCGGAACGTGGTGCTCGTGGAGCTGCCGTACGGCAGCGTGGCCCCGTTGCGCCCGGGCATGACCTTGATGCTGCGCACCCAGCCGTCCCGGCCGGGGACGCCGCTGTTCTTGATGAAGACGCAGTGCCCCGCCGTGATCAGCGTACGCGGGCTGATGAACCAGCCGGTGCCGATCCAGGTCGACCCGTCGGCGGCCGTGATGAGCAGCGACGCGTTCATCCGCCACGGGTGCGCGCTCGTGTTCTGGATCTGCACGCGGTCGTCGGTGCCGATGATGGCCTCGGGGGCGGGTCCGAACGACGCCACGGCGACGTCGCTGAGGCCGGACGTGTCCGGCGCCGTCTCCGCCTCCGCGGTCTCGAGGGACGGCAGGCCCTCGACGGCCTCGACGTCTCCGGCCGCCTCCTCGACGTCCGGTGCCTCACCGGTCGAGCCCTCCTCGTGCGGACCCTCCTCGACCACCTGGTCGAGCTCCTCCGGCTCGCTGGAGACGGAGGCGTGCGGGTCCTGCGCTGCGGGCAGGTCTGTCATGGGGAACCCCCTGGTGTCGGTGGTCCGGACGGTAGGCCGCGGATCGGGCACCGTCCAGGTCCGTCGTGCGGACCTGCAGGGAGGAGCGCCGGCGCCGGGTGCCGATACACCCGGCGCGCCGGTCCCGGAAAGGAGGGTTGGGCCGCGACCATGTGGGGAACGGTGACGCGGATGAGCATGCGGCGACCGGGAGGAAGGGGCACTCGTGGTTGATCACCTCCCGGCGCGGCCCGGCGAGCGATGAGCGGGTCCGTCGACGCGGTCGTCGACCTCCCCGCCTCTCCCCGGAGCGTCCCGGGTGCCCGCCGCTTCGCCCGTCGCGCAGCGCAGAGCGCGGGCCTGGACCCCGACACCACCGACCTGCTGCTGCTGGTCGTGTCCGAGCTGGTCACCAACGCGGTCGTGCACGCGGCCACGAGCGTGCGCGTCCACCTCCTCGTCGGTCCCGACGACGTCCGGGTGGAGGTGTGCGACCAGGCGGACCTGCAGCCCGTCCTCCGTACCCACTCGCGGTCGGCCACGACCGGACGCGGCCTGCGGATGCTGGCCACCCTCACCGACTCGTGGGGGGTCGAGGACGTCGCGGAGGGCGGGAAGATGGTCTGGGCGTCCTTCCCGGTCGGCAGCCCTGCCTCCGACGACGAGCTGGCGGAGCGGTACGGCGACGTCACGTGGCTGCTGGAGGAGACGAGCGGGGCCGAGGGACGGGTTCCGTGACGGCCGAGCCGGCCCGGGGACGTCCGGGCACGTCCCCGCTGGGCCGGTACGCGCCGGACGACGACTCCGACCTCGTCACCGTCCGGCTGCTCGGCGTCCCCGTAGGCCTCTGGTGCCGCTCGGCCGAGCTGCACGACGAGCTGATGCGGGAGTTCTCCCTGCTGAGCTTCGGCCTCAGCGAGGGCGCCCCTCACCAGGACCACGTCCCGGTGCGTCTGCTGGAGCTCGTCCGCGAGCTGCGCGCCCGGTACGGCGGCAACCGCGGGCGGGACGACGCCTCGAGGCAGCAGGCGCTGCTCCGGGGCGACCGCGCCATCGACCTGGTCTACGAGGTGCCGCGCAGCCTCCGCGACGTGCTCCCCGCCCTGCTGGCCCTGCTCGAGGAGGCCGACGAGTACTGCCGTTCGGACTCCTACCTGCTGACTCTCGCCCCCGACCAGGCCGTGGTGGACTTCCGGCGGTGGTTCCTCGGCGAGTTCGAGCGCCAGTCCGAGGGTGCCGCCCCGAGCCCCTGGACCGGCCCGCTGGACTAGGAGCGCGACGGCGGATCGGGTGCCCCGCGAAGTCGGAGCAGCTCATGACGTTTGTCCCCCTCAGGACGGGTACCTCACAGGCTCACCCGTCCCTCACAGGAGGACAGCATGACCACCGAGGAAACCTTCCCGCGGCCTCCCGGCGGCGCGACGTCCCCCGGCACCGCCGGGACGACCCCCCCGACCACACCACGCGCGGCCACAGCACCTGCGGCCGGCACCGGCATGGGCGGCACCCCCGTGAGCACCCCCCCGCCCCCCGGCGACAACGGCAAGTCCGCCACCGAGGAGGGCAAGCAGCGCGCCGGCCAGGTGGCCGGCACGGCCAAGGATGAGGCGGCCCACGTCGTCGAGGAGGGCAAGCGCCAGGCGAGCGACCTGCTCCACCAGTTCCGCGGCCAGGTCGACGACCAGGTCCTCACGCAGCGCGACCGACTCGGTGAGACGCTCCGCGGTGTCGGGGGCAACCTGACGTCGATGAGCCGCGGCGAGCCGGCCGAGGGGCCGGCCCAGCAGATCGTCGAGGAGCTGGGGCAGCGCAGCCAGCAGCTGGCGGACTGGATCAGCCGGCGCGACGGCACCGAGCTGGTCGAGGAGCTCCGCTCCTTCGCGCGCCGGAAGCCGGGCACGTTCCTGCTCGGCTCCCTCGCCTTGGGCGTCCTCGCCGGCCGGCTCACCCGCGGCGCCAAGGCCGCCGCCTCCGAGTCCGGCGACGACGGCCGTGACCCCGCCCGCGCCTACCCGGTGAGCGGCACTCCGGCCGCGTACGGCACCACGAGCGGGTACGGGGCTCCGGCTCCGTACGGGACGGGCACCGGCACCGCCGTCGGGACGGGCTCGGACCCGCTCGCCGCCGGTGCATCCCCCACGGGAACGTCGCCGCGGCCGGCGCTGGCGGACGACACCCTGGTCGACGACCCGCTCGACCCGGCGCGCACTGGGCAGGGGGCGTACCGCCGTGAGTGAGACCTACGAGAGCGACGGCCTCCAGACGGCGGCGCAGCACCCGTACGTCGAGGACCGCAGTCTCGGGTCGCTGGTCGGCGAGGTGGCCAAGGACCTGTCCACGCTCGTCCGCCAGGAGATCGAGCTCGCCAAGGCGGAGACCAAGGCCGAGGCGAAGAAGGGCGGGAAGGCTGCGGGGCTGCTCGGGGGCGCAGGTGTCGCCGGCAACCTCCTCCTCGTCTTCCTGTCCCTGGCCGTGATGTGGGGGCTGTCCGAGGTGATGCACCTCGGCTGGGCCGCGCTGATCGTCGCCGTCGTCTGGGGCGTCGTCGCCGCCGTCCTGGCATCCATGGGGCGCAAGCAGCTGCGCGAGGTGCAGCCGGTGCCCGAGCAGACCGTCGAGACAGTCAAGGAGGACGTCCAGTGGGCCAGGAACCGGACCAGCTGAGGGCCGACATCGAGCGGACGCGGGCCGAGCTCGACCGCGACGTGGACGCGCTGACCGAGAAGGTGAGCCCGGGTCGCATCGTCGACCGCCGCGTGCAGCGGACCCGCAGCACAGTGCGATCGTGGAAGGACAAGGTCATGGGCACCACCAGCAGCGCCGCAGGCAGCGCCGGCGGGGTCGCGAGCTCGGCCGGCGATGCCGTCCAGTCCACCGCAGGGGCGATCGAGGACCGCACGCGGGGCAACCCGCTGGCCGCGGGCATCATTGCCTTCGGCGTGGGCTGGCTGGCATCCAGCCTGCTCCCCGCCACCAAGGTCGAGGAGCGGGCCGGCGGCAAGGTGCGTGAGGTCGCCTCCGAGCACGGCGGCGCCGTGACCGAGCAGGTCAAGGCGGTGGCGTCCGACGTGGCGGACCAGATGCGCGAGCCGGCCCGTGAGGCGGCGCAGTCCGTCCAGCAGACCGCCAAGGACGGGGCGCAGAACGTCACCGCCGAGGGGCGCTCCCAGGCACAGGAGGCGCGCGAGGCGCACTCCTCCGCCTGACACCGTCCGCGCTCACGAAGCGCCGCGCCCCGGGGACCCGCAGACCGGTCCCCGGGGTGCGGCACGTCCAGGCCTCTAAGGTGGGCAGGTGACCCGGACCGCGACGCCAACACTCACGGCCCTGGCGCTCACGGCCCTGGCGAGCGGGTGACCTCGCCCGCGGGCGGGGCCCCGGGCGTCTCCTCCGGCGCCGCAGCGCGCGTGCTCGGCGAGTTCCTGCGACGGACACACCTCGCCCCACCGTCCCAGGTGGCCACGATCGCCGCCGAGGTGGCGGCATCGGTGGACTGGACCGAGGTCGTCATCTACCTGCTCGACTACGAGCAGGAGTCCCTCCGACCGGTGCCCAGCCTGGACGCCGCCGACCGCGCCCCGCAGGGCCTCGACGGGACGCTGGCCGGCCGCGCCTTCACCTCCGCCCGCACGGTCGCCGGCAGTGGCGTAGGTCCGGAGCACCGTCGGATGTGGGTCCCCCTGATCGACGGGACCGACAGGATCGGCGTCGTGGAGGTGGCGGTGGCGGCGGCGCCCGGCGAGGTCCCCGGCGACGTCCCCAACGACGTCGTGGCGCTGCTCGAGCGGTTCGCCCACCTGGTCGCCCAGGTCGTGGTCACGAAGTCCCTGTACGGCGACGTGTTCGAGTACGTGCGCCGGACCCGCCCCATGACGGTCGCCTCGGAGCTGCAGTGGTCGCTCCTCCCTCCGCAGACCTTCGCCACCGACGAGATCGTCGTCGCCGCGATGCTGGAGCCCTGCTACGACAACGGCGGGGACACCTTCGACTACGCCGCCAACGGCGCCTCGGTCGCCGTCGCCGTCATGGACGCCATGGGACACGGCCTGGAGGCGGCATCGGCGTCGGCGATCGCCTCCGCCGGGTACCGGCAGGCGCGGCGGTCCTTCGTCGACCTGGAGGCCACCTACACGGCAGTGCACGCGGCCGTGCACCGGGCCTTCGACGGCGACCGGTTCGTCACCGCGGTGTTCGCCGAGCTCGACTGCACGACGGGGCAGCTCGCCTGGGTGAACGCCGGGCACCCACCACCGCTGCTCCTGCGAGGGGGGCGCCTGGTCAAGACCCTGTGGACGAAGCCCAGCCTGCCAGTGGGCCTTCCCTTCCACGACGGAGTCGTGCACCGGGGCGAGGAGGCGCTCGAGCCCGGCGATCGGGTCCTCCTGTACACGGACGGCCTCACCGAGGCCAGACAGGCCGACGGGAGCCTGCTCGGCGTCGACCGCCTTGTGGAGTTCGTCGAGCGGGAGGCGGCGGCCGGGCTACCTGCCCCCGAGACCCTGCGGCGGCTTCGTCGGCACATCGGCTCCGCCGCCCAGGGGCTCAGCGACGACGCCACGGCGCTGATCGTCGAGTGGCGCGCCGACGACGGCACGGGCCTCGTCCCGCCGAGCGTGCTCGACGCCTGAGGCCGAGAACGGCCCGACGGCGAGGTTCTCGAGCAGGACCACGGCCAGGTCGTCGCTCAGCTCGGCGCCCGGCACGTGTTCGCGCACCCTGTCCAGCAGCTCGTCCAGGGCGTCGTCGACGGATCCCGTGGCCACGAGCTGCGCCAGCGGGAGCAGCGGCAGGAACTGCCCCCGGCCGTCCCGAGCCTCGCTGAGACCGTCGGTGTACATGAGCAGCCGGTCGCCCGGCCCCCACGGAACCACCATGTCCTGGTAGGACATCCCGAGCCCGAGCGGCAGGCCGGCCGGCGCCTCGGGCAGCGAGGCGCTGCCGTCCGGGCGGACGTGCAGCGGTGGTGGGTGCCCGCTGCTCACGAGGGTCAGCCGGTCCGGGGCCGTGGCGTCGGCGAGCAGTGCGGTGACGAACTCCTCGTCGTCGAAGAAGGGGGCCAGGTAGGCGCTCATGTGCTCGGCGACCGCGGGCAGGGTGGCCTGGGTGGCGGCCGCCTGCCGGAACGCGCGGATGACCCGTGCCGCCTGCTCGACCGCCCCGATGCCCTTGCCGCGCACGTCGCCGACGAGGAACCGCACGCTGCCGTCGTCGTGGTA
Source organism: Jiangellales bacterium (assembly GCA_035462845.1). Lineage (GTDB taxonomy): Bacteria > Actinomycetota > Actinomycetes > Jiangellales > Jiangellaceae > DASTQL01. The sequence continues at coordinate 2,166 of DATHTV010000006.1, read as the reverse complement.
GCAGTCGTAGAGGTCCCCGCCGACCATGGCGTCCTGCACCGCCGAGAGGTACCGGGCGCTGGCGGCCACCGTGCCAACCCTGCTCGGCAGGATGGGCAGGACGGCCCGCTGCGCCACCTCCGCGATCACCGCCATCCGTGCGTAGCTGCCCTCCCGGCGCACCCGCACCACCGCGATGACCACTGCCGCCGCCCCGATGAGCGCGACGTCGACGACTCGGATGCTCTGCTGCACGCTGCCCCAGTTCCCGTTCCACGACGCGGAGGCGAGGGTCAGGGCGACCGCCGCGCCCGCGTAGGCGGCCGTGGCCGCGGCGGGCAGGACCGCGCAGGCGATCAGCGGCGCCAGGCCCAGCAGCACGACGAGGACGACATCCCCGGGAAGCGCCATGTCGGCAACGGTGACGACGACCAGCCAGAGCGCCGCCAGGGCGGCACCGAGGGTCTGCGCCGCCCGGTCGCTGCTCATCGGCCCTCCGTCCCGGGCCTCCGCCCTGCGAGGGCGAGGATGTTACCGGCCGGGCACCTCGCCGGGTGAAGTCGCCGGCCGCGGGCACGGGGGCAGCGGACGCACGGCCGGTCCTTCGAGCACGGCCCCGTCCACGTCGAAGCGGGACCCGTGGCACGGGCAGTCCCAGGACTCCTCGCCGGCGTTCCACCGTACGTTGCAGCCCAGGTGCGTGCAGACGGCGCTGACGGCGTGCAGACCACCGCCCGGGTCGCGGTACGCGGCCACGTCCTCGCCGTCCACCCTCAGCACGGCGGCCTGTCCCGGGGCGAGGTTCTCCGGGCGACCCGCCCGGCGCCGGCCGACGCGGTCGTGGACCCAGGTGACCCCGACCTTCGCGTTGACCTGTGCCCCCCTCGGCAGCGCTCCGGGGAGGCCCAGACGGCGCGCGTCGAACACCTCGGCCCACGGGGAGCCGGTCCCGGTGAGCAGGCCGGTGAGGACCATGGCGGCCACCGTGCCGTTCGTGAACCCCCACTTGCCGTACCCCGTGGCGGTCCAGAGGTGGCGCGCCCCGGGGGTGAGCAGCCCGATGTACGGGAGGTGGTCCAGCGACGCCGGGTCCTGGGCCGACCAGCGGTAGAGGACCTCCGTCCCACCGACGTGTCGGCGACCCCACTCGACCAGCCGCTCCCAGCGCTGGTCGGTGTCGTCCGCCCGCCCCACCGGGTGACCCTCGCCGGTCACCACCACGGCTCGGCGTCCGTCGAGCAGCGCCTCTCGCGTCGACCGCGTGGGGCTGCCCACGTCGTAGGCACTCGGCGCGGTGACGCCGTCCGGCAAGGCCAGCGCCACCGCGTACGAACGCTCCGGCTCCAGGCGGGCGAAGTGGAGGCCGCGGTCGAGCACGGGGACGTGGGTGGCCAGCACGACGTCCCGCGCGCGGAAGCCGCCGGCCGTCGTCGTGACGGTGACCGGGTCCTCCCCCCGCGCGTCGAGCACCCGTACGCCGGGCGTGATCCGCACCCCCAGCTCGACGCAGGCCCGGGCCAGGCCGAGCAGGTAGCGCCCGGGGTGGAGCTCGAGCTGGTCGACGAACCGGACGACCTCGCGAGGCTCGACGGGCAGGTCTTCGCCATCGGCCCCGACCGCGACCGGCAACCCGAAGGCACGCGCCAGCTCGCCCTCGCGGCGCAGCCGGTCCGCGTCCCGGTCGGTGCGCGCGTAGAGGTCGTGGACGGTCGTGCGCGCGTCGCAGGCGATCCCGAGCTCGTCCACCAGCCCCCGTACCTCCGCCAGCGCGGCCAGGTTGGCCTCCGCGTACACCCGCGCGGCCGACCTGCCCCGGGACCGGAGGACGGAGGACAGCACGAGCCCTTGCCCGACGGTCACCTTGACGGTCGAGTGGGTGCTCGTGCTGTGGCCGAGCCGACCGGCCTCGACCAGCACCACCGCGCGGCCGGCACGGGCGAGCATGAGCGCGGTGGTCAGGCCGGTGACACCGGCGCCGGCGACCGCCACCTCGACGTCCCCGGTCGGCAAGGGCGACGTCGGCACCTCGGCCCACCCCGGGACCAGCGTCCACGGGCTGACGGAACGGTCGGGACGCTGGTTCACGGGGCTCTCCTGGACGGTCTGACACGGGCGGCATGCTGCCGTTACCCGCGAGCGACGGCTCGAACCGCGTTAGCGCGGTGGCAGGAGGGGTACTCGCGGCCC
>DATHTV010000005.1:0-27221 GCA_035462845.1 Jiangellales bacterium | reverse complement strand
GGTCGGCTCGGGCGCCGCTGCCGCACCGGACGGTGCGACGGTGGTCGAGGTCACCGTCGCCGGCGGCTCGGTCAGCACGGCGGCGAGCCGGGTGGACGTCGCCGTGGGCACGCCGGTCCGGCTCGTCGTGACCAGCGACGTCGACGACGAGCTGCACGTGCACGGCGTGGACGTGGAGGCACCTCTCGCGGCAGGCCAGCCGGCGGTGCTCGACTTCGTGCCGGCCGAGCCCGGCCTGTACGACGTGGAGACCCACGACTCGGCGCTGATGCTGGTGCAGATCGCGGCCCGATGAGCTCCGTGGTGCTGGCTCACGGGGTCGGCGGCCGTCAGGACCTGCCGATCCCCTTCGGCCTGGCGGTGGCCGGGGCAGCGGTGGCGCTGCTCGTGTCGTTCCTCGTGCTCGGCCTGGCGTGGCGCGATCCCCGTTACCGCGGGGACCGCTCGGGGCGCCCGCTGCCCCGGCGGCTCGCCACGGTCGCGGACGCGTCGTGGCTGCGGTGGGTGCTGCGGGTGGCCGGTCTGGTCGCGACCGGGTACGTGCTCCTGGCCCTGCTGTTCGGCCCCGACCTGGCGACCAACCCGACCGCGGGCGTCGTCTACGTCCTGCTCTGGGTCGGCATCGTCCCCGCCTCGCTGCTGCTCGGGCCGGTGTGGAAGCTCGTCAACCCGGTGCGCACGGTGCACCTCCTGGCCTGCCGGGCGATGCGGGTCGACCCGCTCGACGGCCTGGCGCGGCTGCCCTCGGGGCTGGGCAGCTGGCCCGGGGCGGTCGGCCTGTTCGCCTTCGTCTGGCTCGAGCTGGTCGCCCCGGACCAGGCGACGCTCCCGGTCCTGCGGCTGTGGTTCGCCGCGATGGCCGCGGTGCTGCTGCTCGGTGCGTTCGTCTTCGGGTCCCGGTGGCTCGACGCCGCCGACCCGTTCGAGGTCTACTCCGGCCTGGTCGCCCGGCTGTCCTGGGTGGGCCGGCGGGCCGACGGCGTGCTCGTGGCACGCCGCCCGCTGGAGAACCTCGACTCCACGCCCGTACGCCCGGGCCTGACGGCCGTCGTCGTCGTGCTGCTGGGCTCGACGGCGTACGACAGCGCCAAGCACGCGCCGTGGTGGGCGAGGTGGGCCCAGGAGCTGCCGTTGCCGACGGTGCTCACCGGCACGCTCGGCCTGTCGCTGTGGATCGGGGCCGTGGCGGTCACGTACGTGCTGGCCACGCGGGCCGCCGGCCTGCTCACCGGGACCCCCGGACGCGGGCTGCCCGACCTCTTCGCCCACTCGGTCGTGCCGATCGTGGTGGGCTACGTGGTGGCCCACTACGTGACGCTGCTCGTGCTCGAGGGGCAGAACACCCTGGTGCTGCTGTCCGACCCGCTCGGGACCGGGGCGGACTGGCTCGGTACGGGCGACCGGCTGGTCGACCGCAGCCTGGCCAACCAGCCCTCGCTGGTGGCGAACCTCCAGGTCTCGGCCGTCGTCCTGGGCCACGTGCTGGGCATCGTGTCGGCCCACGACCGCTCGGTACGGGTCTTCCCGCGCCGGTCCGCGGTGGTCGGCCAGCTGCCGCTGCTGGCGGTGATGGTCGCCTACACCGTCGGCGGCCTGCTCCTGCTCTTCGCCGGCTGACCCCGACGACCACGCCGGCGACCCGCGGGCCGGTGGGTCAGCGGCTCGCCGCGCGGCGGCGCCGCCTGCCCCGGACCGGCGCCTGGTGCCCCACCAGCTCGGCGGCCAGGCCGGACAGCGCGGCGAGGGCGGGTGACCCCGGTGCGGTCTCGCGCAGCGTCCGCCCCGCCAGCAGCGCCTCGTCGAGCGCCACGCGGTCGTCGGGCACCAAGACGGGGGCGCGCACGCCCGCGAACCGGCCGAGCACGTCCCGGAGCTGCCGGTCGGTGTCGGGACCCACCGCCGACCTGCGTACCCGGTTGACGACCACCCTCACGTCGGCCGCCGGCACGATCTCGCGCAGGGTGCCCAGACCCCGCACGAGCCGCTGGAGTCCGACCGGGTCCGCCGAGCCGACGGCGACGACGACGTCGGCCTGGTCCAGCGTCACCAGGGTGGCTCCGTTGCGACGCGGTGCGGCCGTGTCGAAGGAGAGCTCCTCGTCCAGCTCCAGGGAGAAGCCGCAGTCGACCACGGTGAGCTCGGCGAGCCCTCGGGCGAGGGCCCAGACCACCTCCAGCGAGGCGGGTCGCAGCTCGGGCCACCGGTCAGGCCGGACGATGCCGGTCAGCACCCGCAGCCTCGGCGCCACCTGCCGGGCGTGCCGGGCGAGCGCCGGGAGGTCCAGCCGGCCGGTGTTGGCCGCCCGCGCGGCCGCCGCCAGCCCCGGCGACTCGTCGAGCAGCCCGAGCGCCTGGGCGACCGCACCGCCGTAGGTGTCGGCGTCGGCGAGCAGCGTGGCCCGGCCGAGGTGCGCCGACTCGGCGGCCAGCGTGGTCGCGACCGTCGTCCGGCCGGGGGCGCCGGTCGGGCCCCAGACCGCGACGAGGCGGCCGGTGCCCGGATCGAGGCCGGGGAGGTCGACGCCGTCCCCGGGCAGGTCGGGCAGCTCCCGGCGGCAGGCTCCGCGCAGGGCGGCCAGCGGGTCGCCGGTCGCCAGGTGCGCGACGTCGCCGTCGGCGCGGGTCTCGACCGCCCGCCGGACGGCAGCGACGACGTCCTCGGCGTCGGCGTCGGCGGCCACGACCTGCGCCACCCCCAGCTGCCGCAGCCGCCGCTCCGCCTCCTCGTCACCCGGCGGCACGACGCCGACGACGGCCAGTCCGCTGCCGGACAGGCGGGCCAGGGCGTCCCGGTCCAGCCGCCGCAGGTCGGCGGAGAGCAGGACGGCCCGCCCGTGCCCCGCGGCGGCCGCGGCCAGCAGGTCGGCCACGTCGACGCAGCGTCGGACGACGGCGAGCCCGGCCCCTCGCTGCTCGAGGGCGGCGACCAGGCGGGACTCCCAGGCGGATCCCGTGACCGCGGTGAGGACGGGGAGGCTCACCCGGTCCCCTGCGGCAAGCCGGGGACGCCGGCTAGGTAGACGCGGGCGTCCCGCGCGGCCGCGACCAGCCGCGCGACCTCCGCGTCCAGCGCCGGGCCGTCGGCGGCCACGGCGAGCGTCACCGGCCGCTCCGTGCCCGAGACCCCCAGGCCACCGCCGTCACCGCCGACCGCCGTCACGGTCACCGACCGGAGCAGGAGCTCGGCGACCGGCGCCGCCGGCCCTGCCGCGCCGGTCCCTGCCGCGTCGGGGCCGGCTGCGGCGGCACCTGCGGTGCCGGTCCCCGGCGCCACCCACACGTCGACCACGCCACCCGCCCGCAGGCCCGCGGGCAGCTCCGCGGCGGGGAGCGCGACGGTCACGTATCGGAGCTGCCCGCTCACCTCGCCCGCGGGGGCGACGGCGCTCCGCGGGATCAGCTCCCCCGCCCGGACGGCGCGGACGACCACGTAGCCGTCCGGGACGTCGCCGGAGAGGTAGCGGTCGAGGCCGTCCTCCAGCCGGACCTGGCGGCTCGTGACCAGGGCGGCGGACAGCGGCCGGTCGACCGCGAGGTCGTCCGCCGCGACGAGCACGGGCACGGTGTCGTCGGCCGCCGCCACCACGCGGGCGCCGACCACCACCGAGCCGAGCACGAGCAGGACCCCGAGGACCAGGCGCAGGTCGAGCCGCCGGGGGGCGCCGATCCGGTCGGCCTGGGGCGACGGCAGCTCGGGCGGGCTCGTCGCAGCCGGGCGGGCCGAGGTGGCGGTCGTGGTCACGTCTCCCCCGAGAGGTGGCGGTGTCGTCGAGCGGCGAGGCGCCCCTAGTGTGCCGCATGCCCCGATCTGCCCTGCCCGCCGTCCCCAGGCGGCCGGAACGGTCCGGACGCGAGTGTGGACGTTCGCAGCTACCCACAGGCATCCGGTGGCAGACTGACGCACAGGTCCAGGGCACGAGACCTGGCCGGGCCGCGGCGGGCCGCGCAGTCCGCCGGCGAGGACGCGAATCCACGAGGTGACCCAGGGACATGCCGCCGAACCCGCGCTTCCTCCAGCTCGCGGACGTCGCCGAGGTGCTCAACATCTCCTCCGCGCAGGCCTACGCCCTGGTCCGCAGCGGTGACCTGCCGGCGATCAAGATCGGCGGTCGAGGGCAGTGGCGCGTCGAGGCCTCGGTGCTCGAGGACTACATCCAGCGGCTGTACCGCGACACCCGCGAGTTCGTGGACGCCCACCCGTTCGCCCGGCCGGAGGTCGAGCCGACGGACACCTGACCCATCGGCGTCGCCGCCGGCGCCGGGTGTCACACCCGGCGCAGCACGCCCAGACCCCCGAACGGCACGCTCCGGACCCCGCGCACGTCGTGCGGCCGGCGGGCCTCGCCGAGCCCGTGCTCGGCCACCTCGACGAAGTCCGCCCCCACCCGGTCGACGGTGCCCGTGAACGCCGAGCCGTCGACCAGTGTGACGGCCACCGTGGCCCGATCCCTCGCGAGACCGCGCAGGACATGCCCCAGGCCGAGCCGGGCGGCCACCCGGCCCTCCGCCCCGGCCACGGCCGACGTGGCGCCGAGCCCGGTCACCGACACAATCGCCGCCGCCGGCAGCAGGGCCTCGGCACCGGAGGGATCCGCGATCAGGACCCACTCGGGGCCCACCGCGGCGACCCGCCCGGCGACCGGTCCGGCGCCGAGCACACGACAGGTCACCTGCCGGCCGGTGGAGGTCCGGAAGCGGTCGGCCAGCCGGGTACGGGCCACCTCCCGGCGAGTGCGGTCGGCGACCTCGGCGGCGTGGTCGGCCTGGTTGACGGCCTCCAGCTGCGCCTCGAGGTCGTCGAAGAGCCGGTCCCACCGCACGGCAGCACCGTAGCCGGGCGAATCGGCGGCCCCCGCCGGTTGACGTGACGGCCACCGGACGCTCTAATACGCAAACGCAAGCAAACGTAGGTATCGAGAGGCGTCGGGGGTTGTCGTGCCGCAGATCGTGCCCAGGTCCGTCCACCGGCTCCTGGCCCCCGTGGCCGCGGCCCTCGGCGTGTGCTCGAGCGGTGTGCTGCTGGGCTGGGCGCTCGCGCGACCGTGGCAGGCGGTGCGAGCCGGCTCGGCGGGCTTCGACGACCTCGTCGCGGTCACGGCGGGTGCAGGGGCGATCCTGGCACTGGGGTACCTCGCCCTCGTCCTCGCGGTCACCGCGCTCGGCGCCCTGCCGGGCGCCGTGGGCGACGCCTGCGCGACCCTCGCCGACCGGGTGACGCCGGCCGCCCTGCGCGGTCTCGCCCGCGCGGCGGTCGGCCTCGGGCTGGCGGCCGGCTCGGTCGCGGCGGGGCTGCCCGCGAGCGCCGCTGCGTCGGCCACTCCGACCGTCGCCGCCGAGGCGTCCGCCAGCACGCAGGTGGCCGACCTACCCGGGGTGCCCCGGCCCCAGTCACCGCCCCCGGCCGACGATCCCGCCCCGGACACGGTGGACCTGTCTGCGCTGGGTGCCGTCGGTCGCCCGACGGGCAGCGCCGGGTGGAGCCCAGGTGCGTCCGCCGTGCGGACCCCCGCCGGGCACGCGCGCCCCGCGGCGGAGCCTTCTCCCGCCCCGCCGGAGGTGGGGCTCGTCGCAGCGGCACCCCGAGGTACCGAGCCGGTCGCCGGCGAGGTCGTCGTGCGGAGGGGGGACACCCTCTGGGACGTCTCCGCCCGCGCCCTGGGCCCAGGCGCCACGACGGCCGAGATCGCCGGCGAGTGGCCGCGCTGGTACGACGCCAACCGCGACGTCATCGGCGCGGACCCGGACCTGCTGCTCCCCGGCACCGTGCTCCGGCCACCGGGACGGCCCTGAGTACCCCGGCCACCTCACCGCAGCAGCCGTCTCGTGGCAGCCGCCGCCTCACCGCCCCTGCCGCCTCACCCGACCCGACCAGGAGGGCCACCATGCCCGGCACACCTCACGCCTCCGACCCGGCTCACCCCTCCCCGCTCCGAGCCGGCCGGCCCGCTCCGGCCACGCCGGCCACCGGCGGAGTGCGCCTGCTGCCAGTCCCTCGCAGCCAGCCGCCGTACGACGACGAGGTGGCGGCGACCGACGACCCGGTCACCCAAGGCGCCCTGGCGCTCGCGTACGTCCTGCCGGGAGGGCTCCCGGCGGTGCCGGAGCCGCCGACACAGCTGCGCCTGCTGGCCGACCCGGACGTCGCCGCACCGGATCCGGACTCGGCGGGCGCGTCCACGGAGGCGGACGACGAGGAGCTGGACAGCCTGACCGCCCGGCGCCGGACCCCGGCCCGGGAGCTGCCCGAGCCACGCCGCTGGACCGCCCGGCTGGCCCAGGCGCTGGCCGAGGCGCTCGGCGGCCACCGCCCGGCGCAGCAGCTGCTGCCGTGGGTCGACGACGAGGTGTACGCGACGGTCAGCATGCGAGCGACCACGGCGCACGGCCGCACGCAGGCGCGCCTCGCGCCCCGGCCGGTCGTCCGCACCCTGCGCGTCACCAGCCCGCAGGACGGGGTGGTCGAGGCGGGCGCGGTCGTCCAGGCCGGTCCGCGCTGCCGCGCGCTCGCCCTCCGCCTGGAGGGCCTCGACGGACGGTGGCGCTGCACCGCCCTCGAGGTCCTCTGAACCGCCGCCTCGACACGGGTCGCCCCGACCGCACCGGGCCGGACGGACCCGACGGGCCGCGACCGGTCAGGCGGTCCGGTTGCGCGGGTCCCCGTGGCAGCGCTTGAACTTCTTGCCCGAGCCGCACGGGCACGGGGCGTTGCGGGGGACGTCGCCGAAGTCCAGGTCCGGCGAGGGGTCCACGGACCGCAGCGCGGTGGCCGTGCCGCTGCCCGCTGCAGCAGCCGCGGCGGCCCGGGCCGGTGCGCGCTCGGTCCGCTGCTCCACCTGGGCGTCGCCGTCGACGCTCGGCGCGGTGTACTGCAGCTGCTGCGGTGCCCTGGTCTGCACCAGTCCCTTGGCGACGACGACCGGCGCCTCGGCGGCGGCCGCCTCGCCCTCGGCCGGCGGTGCCGCCACCTTGACCTCGAGGTTGAACAGCAGCCCGACGGACTCCTCCTTGATGCCGTCCATCATCGCCGCGAATAGGTCGTAGCCCTCCTTCTGGTACTCCACGAGGGGGTTGCGCTGGGCGAAGGCCCGCAGCCCGATGCCCTCGCGGAGGTAGTCCATCTCGTAGAGGTGCTCGCGCCACTTGCGGTCCAGCACGGTGAGCACCACCCGCCGCTCGAGCTCGCGCGCGGCCTGCTCGCCCAGCTCCGCCTCCCGGGCGGCGTACGCCCGGTGCGCGTCCCCCACGAGGCGCTCGACGAGCAGGTCGGAGGTGAGGCCGTCCCGCCCCCCGGACTCCTCCTCCAGCCCCTCGATCGTCACCGAGACCGGGAACAGCGTGCGCAGCGCCGTCCAGAGCTGCTCGAGATCCCAGGCCTCGGGGTAGCCCTCGGAGGTCGCACCCCGCACGTACGCCGTGACCACGTCGTCGATCATGTGGTCGATCTGCTCGCGCAGGTCGGCGCCGTGCAGCACCCGCCGGCGCTCCTCGTAGATGATGTGCCGCTGGCGGTTCATGACGTCGTCGTACTTCAGGACGTCCTTGCGGATCTCGAAGTTCTGCGCCTCGCGCTGGGTCTGCGCGGACTTGATCGAGTTGCTGACGCGCTTGTGCTCGATCGGCTGGTCGTCCGGGATGTTCAGCGTGCGCAGGATCATGTCGACCCACTCGCTCTTGAACAGCCGCATCAGGTCGTCCTCGAGCGAGAGGTAGAACCGCGACTCGCCCGGGTCGCCCTGCCGGCCGGAGCGGCCACGGAGCTGGTTGTCGATGCGCCGGGTCTCGTGCCGCTCGGTGCCGACGACGTAGAGGCCGCCGAGCCCGATCACCTCGTCGTGCTCGGCCTTGACCTGGGCGCGCATCTTCTCCAGCGTCGTACCCCACGCCGCCTCGTACTCCTCCGGGGTGTCGACCGGGTCGATGCCGCGCTGCTTGAGCTCGGCATCGGCCATGAACTCGGGGTTCCCGCCGAGCATGATGTCGGTGCCGCGCCCGGCCATGTTGGTCGCAACGGTGACCGCCCCGCGCCGGCCGGCCTGGGCGACGATGGCCGCCTCCCGCTCGTGGTGCTTGGCGTTGAGGACCTCGTGCGGGATCCCGCGCTTGCGCAGCTGGTGGGAGACGTGCTCGGACTTCTCGACGCTCGTCGTGCCGACGAGCACCGGCTGCCCCTTGGCGTGCCGCTCCACGATGTCATCCACGACGGACGAGAACTTCGCCTCACCGGTCCGGTAGATGAGGTCGCTCTGGTCGATCCGGATCATGTCCCGGTTCGTGGGGATGGGGATCACACCGAGCCCGTAGATCTTCTGGAACTCCGAGGCCTCGGTCATGGCCGTGCCGGTCATCCCGGAGAGCTTCTCGTAGAGGCGGAAGAAGTTCTGGAGGGTGATCGTCGCCAGGGTCTGGTTCTCCTGCTTGATCTCCACCCCCTCCTTGGCCTCGATCGCCTGGTGCATGCCCTCGTTGTAGCGGCGGCCGGAGAGGACACGGCCAGTGTGCTCGTCGACGATCAGCACCTCACCGTCCGGGGAGACGATGTAGTCCTTGTCGCGCCGGAACAGCTCCTTGGCCTTGATCGAGTTGTTGAGGAACTGGATGAGCGGCGTGTTGGCGCTCTCGTAGAGGTTGTCGATGCCGAGCCAGTCCTCGACCTTCTCGATGCCGCCCTCGAGGATGCCGACCGTGCGCTTCTTCTCGTCGACCTCGTAGTCGGTGTCGCGGCGCAGCCGCTCGGCCACCTTGGCGAACTCGCCGTACCAGCGGGTGGGCTGGTCGGCCGGGCCGGAGATGATCAGCGGGGTCCGAGCCTCGTCGATGAGGATCGAGTCGACCTCGTCGACGACGGCGAAGTGGTGCCCGCGCTGGACCAGGTCGTCGGCCGTGAGGGCCATGTTGTCGCGCAGGTAGTCGAAGCCGAACTCGTTGTTCGTGCCGTAGGTGACGTCGGCCTCGTAGGCCACCCGGCGCTCTGCCGGGGTCATCCGGGACAGGATCACGCCGACGGACAGGCCGAGGAAGCGGTGCACCCGGCCCATCCACTCCGAGTCACGCTGGGCGAGGTAGTCGTTGACCGTGACGACGTGCACGCCCTTGCCGGCCAGGGCGTTGAGGTAGACCGGCAGCGTCGACACCAGGGTCTTGCCCTCACCGGTGCGCATCTCGGCGATGTTGCCGAGGTGCAGGGCGGCGCCGCCCATGACCTGGACGTCGTAGTGCCGCTGGCCCAGCGTGCGGCGCGCCGCCTCGCGGACCGTGGCGAACGCCTCGGGGAGGAGGTCGTCGAGGGTCTCGCCGTCGGCGAGCCGCTGCTTGAGCTCCGGTGTCATCGCCTGCAGCTCCGCGTCGGAGAGCGCGGTGAAGTCGTCCTCGATGGCGTTGACCTGGCGGACCAGGCCCTCCAGGCGCTTGACGATCTTGCCCTCGCCGGCGCGGAGGAACTTGTCGAACAGGGCAGGCACGCGGTCAGCTCCTCGTGGCGGTCTTCCGTGCTGTGCTCACCGCGGCCGGGGACAGCGCGCGGTCGGGCCCGTCGGGACACGGCCCAGCGAGCCATCGTACGTGGGTCCGGCCGGGTCGGTGACGGGACGATAACGGTTCGACCGTCCCCGGAGTGCCCGCCAGGATGTCCGGATGGACCCGTACGAGCTCCGCGACGGCACCGTCCTGCTCTCCCCGGCGGTCCCGGCGGACGCGGACGCGGTCACCGCCGCCTGCCAGGACCCACAGGTCCAGGAGTGGACGACCGTCCCGTCCCCGTACGTCCGCGGCGACGCCGAGGACTTCCTCGGCCGGCTGGTCCCCGCGGGCTGGGAGTCGGGGACGGGGACCACCTGGGCCGTGCGCGACGGTGCGGGGCGCCCGCTGGCCGGCATGATCGGCCTGAGCGGGATCGCGAACGGGTCCGCCGAGGTGGGCTTCTGGACCGCCCCGGAGGCCCGCGGGCGGGGCCTGACGACGGCGGCCCTGCGGCTGGCGACCGGCCATGCGCTGGACCCGCAGGGGCTGGACCTCCAGCGCGTGGTGTGGACCGCCTTCGTCGGCAACTGGGCGTCCCGCCGGGTGGCCTGGCGCGCCGGCTATCGGGTCGAGGGGACGGTGCGCCTCGGCTGCCTGCAGCGGGGGCGCCGCCGCGACCAGTGGGTCGGCACGGTCGTCCGGGGAGACTCGCTCTCGCCGGCGACCCCGTGGTTGACCCCGGTGCCGCTCGCCGGCGGACGGGTGACCCTGCGCCGATTCACCGACGGTGACGCGGACGCGGTGGTCGAGGCCTGTACCGACCGGGTGAGCCGCTACTGGCTGGGCGGCCTGCCGGACCCGTACACGCGGGAAGTGGCCCTGGAGTACGTGCGGAGCCGGGAGGAGGACGCGGCGGCGGGCCGGGCGGTGCACTGGGCCGCCGAGCCGCCCGGTGGCGGCCCGGCGCTGGGCGCCTTCTCGCTCATGGGCCTGGACCAGCGTCCGGGAGGCGCCGAGGTGGGCTACTGGGTCCACCCGGCCGCGCGCGGGACCGGCGTGGCCACCGCGGGCGTCCGGCTGCTCGTCGAGCACGCACTCTCCCCCGCCGAGCAGGGCGGGCTGGGTCTGCGTCGCCTGGTCGTCGCGCACGGTGAGGGGAACGACGCGTCCGGTCGCGTGATCGAGCGCACCGGCTTCCGGCCGATCGGCGTCGAGCGGGCAGCCGAGCGCCTCGGGGACGGCTCGATCGTGGACCTGCGGTGGTACGACCTGCTGCTGGAGGAGGCCCGGCTCAGGCCACCCGGCGCACCGTCTCGGCCAGCCGCGGCCCCAGGTCTCCCCGGCCGGTGACCTCGACGCCGGACAGCCCGAGCCAGCCGGCCATGGCCGCCAGCTCGCCGGCCAGCTCCTCGGCCACCTCGGCCGGGGCACCCGGCTCGACGAACGCCGCCTGCACCCGGAGAACCCCGGCGGACCGGTCGGCCTTGAGGTCCACCCGCGCGACGAGCCGGTCCCCGAGCAGGAAGGGCAGCACGTAGTAGCCATGCACCCGGCGCTCGCGCGGGACGTAGATCTCCAGGCGGTAGCGGAAGCCGTACAGGGCTTCGGTCCGTGCACGCTCCCAGACGAGCGAGTCGAACGGCCCGACGAGTGCTCGCGCGTCCACATGGCGCGGGATCCGGGCGTCGCGGTGCAGGAAGGCCGGGCGTCCCCACCCCTCGACCTGGACCGGGAGGAGCTCCCCGGACTCGACGAGCTCGGCCACCGCGGTCCGGGCGGCCACGACGTCGAGCCGGAAGTAGTCGCGCAGGCAGCGGACCGAGGCGACGCCGTGGGCCCGGGCGGCGATCGCGACGAGCGCGCGGTGGGCCTCCGCGGGCGTCGGGGTCGGCGCGGCCAGAACCTCGGCCGGCAGCACCCGCTCGGGCAGGTCGTACAGGCGCTCGAAGCCGCGCCGGCGCGCGCTGGTGACCTGCCCGGACCAGAACAGGAACTCCAGCGCCCGCTTGACCTCGGACCAGTTCCATCCCCAGTCGCCGGTGGGCCGCGGCGCGTCGTGCTCGATCTCCCCCGCGGACACGGGTCCGCGGTCGCGAACCTCCTCGAGCACCCAGGCCACCAGGTCCGGCCGTTCGGTGGCGATGCGCCGCATGCCGCCCCAGGCGTCGTGGAGCGCCCGCTCCATCCGCCAGCGCAGCAGCGGCTGGGTCTCGACGGGGAGCAGCGACGCCTCGTGCCCCCAGTACTCGAAGAGCATCCGTGGCGGTCGGGACGACGCCCGGTCCAGCAGCGCCGGGGGGTACGGGCCGAGGCGGCTGAACAGGGGCAGGTAGTGGGCCCGGGTGAGCACGTTGACCGAGTCCACCTGGAGCAGCCCGACGCGCCCCAGCACCCGGCGCAGCGCCCGCCGGTCGGGGCGGAGCGGGCGTGGGTCGGCGAACCCCTGCGCGGCGAGCGCGACCCGCCGGGCCGCGGCCGCCGAGAGCGTCGAGGAGCGCATCACCGGCACGGCACGGATGCTGCCACGCGGCACCGACGGCGGCGCACGCCGCGACGCCGTGGCTCATGGCTGGTGGCCGAGCGGGTGGCCGCGCCGGTGGCCGCGCCGGTGGTGGGGGCCAGGCTAGGGGGGAGGGTCCACCAGGTGCTCGCGGAGCGCGTACACGACCGCCTCCATGCGGGAGTGCAGCTGCAGCTTCTCGAGGATGTTGCGCATGTGGTTCTTGACCGTGTTGCCGCTGATGAAGAGCTCCCGGGCGATGTCGCGGTTGCTCAGCCCTCGGGCGGCCAGCCGCAGCACCTCCCGCTCCCGCTCGGTGAGTCGCGGTGCGGGGACGACCCGCGCCTCCCCGGAGGCGAGCGCGGCGAACTCCCGCAGCAGCTTGCCGGCCATCGCCGGGCTGAGCAGGGACTGGCCGCCGGCCACCAGCCGGACGGCGTGGGCCACCTCGTCGGTCGAGACGTCCTTGAGGATGTAGCCGCTCGCGCCGGCCTTGACAGCCTCGTACAGGTCGCGCTCGTCCTCGCTGGCCGTGAGGACCAGGATGCGGGCGGTGGGGGCCACGACCTTGAGCCGGGCGCACGCCTCCAGGCCGGACAGCCGCGGCATCCGGACGTCCATCAGGACCACGTCCGGGAGCAGCTCGGCGGCCAGCCGCACGGCCTCCTCGCCGTCGCCCGCCTCCCCGACCACGGAGATCCCGGGGTCGGAGTCGAGCAGCATGGCCAGGCCACGGCGGAACAGCGCCTGGTCGTCCGCCACCAGGACGCGGACGGGCTCCTCGGCGGGATCGGGACGGGGTATGGGCACGGGACCCTCCACGTGGTCCCCGAGCCACTGCTCATCATTGCACGCCGCGGTCGCGCGGCCTCGGCCCGCGCCTGCGGCGTGCCTCACACGGCGAGTCGGATGACCCCGTAGTCGTAGCCGCGGCGCCGGTAGACGACGCTGGGCTGGCGGGTCCCGGCGTCCACGAAGAGGTAGAAGTCGTGCCCGACCAGCTCCATCTCGTACAGCGCCTGGTCGAGACCCATCGGTGCCGCCTCGTGCGTCTTCTCGCGCACCACGAGCGGCCCGTCGCCGTCGACCTCGAGGGGACCGGACGGGGCCACGTCGGTCTCGACGTGCTCGACGCGGACCGTCGGCGTGGCCGTGGCGGTCGCGGCCCCGGACCCGTTGACCGCCGCCATGGCCTGGCCCACCGAGATCGGCGTGCGGCTCCCACGGTGGATGCGCCGGCGGTCGGCGGCCCGTCGCAGCTGTCCCGCGAGGCGGTCGACGGCGAGGTCGAGGGCGCCGTAGCGGTCCTCGGCGGCGGCCTCCGCGCGGACGACCGGGCCCTTGGAGTGGACCGTCAGCTCGATCCGCTCGCGCTGGTCGGCCTGGCGGGGGTTGCGCTCCTTGCACACCTCGACGTCGATCCGGATGACCTTCTGGTCGAGCCGCTCCACCTTGGCGAGCTTGTCTGCGACGTGCTGGCGGAACCGGTCCGAGACCTCGCAGTGACGGCCCTTGACGACAATGTCCACGGAACCTCCCTGTACCGGGTAGCCAGTGCGGACGGGAGGGCACCCGAGCGCCGAGCGACGGCTCCCTGAGGTCGCGACGGAGCCCGGAGGGGTGCCATGCCGGAACGCTAGTCGCTCCGCGCCGCGCCGCCCACCCGGGCCCCCGTGGACCGCCGGACCGTCGCCGCCACGACGGCGGCGCCGGCCACCGTCGGACCGGCGGCCTCCAGGGCACGCCGCGCCTCCGCGAGCGTGGCACCCGTCGTCAGCACGTCGTCGACGAGGACCACGGTGGCCCCGGCGAGCAGCGGTACGGCGGCGGCCCGGACCCGCAGCGCACCCGCGAGGTTGGCTCGGCGCTCGGCGTAGCCGAGCTCGGCCTGGTCGGCCACCACACGGCAGTGCGCCAGCGCCGGCACCACGGACACCGAGCCCCCCGCCCGCCGGAGGTCCGTGGCCGCCCGGCGGGCGGCGCGCAGCAGCGGGTCGTGTCCCCGCCGCCGGGCCGAGCCGGGGCGGGAGGGAACCGGCACGAGGACGGCCCGCACCGACTCGCCGCCCCTGTCCAGCGTCCCCCCGGCGGCCCGGGCGAGGGCCTCGCCGAGCGGTCGGGCCAGCCCCAGCCGGCCGCCCTCCTTGTGCTGCGCGATGACCGTACGGACGGGCCCGGCGTACGCCGCGACGGCGTGCACGGCCGGCAGGCCGGGAGGTACGGGGTCGGGCGCCACCGGTCGCGCCGGGCCGGCGAGCAGCGCCCGGCAGCGGGCGCAGAGCAGGCCCGGCTCCCGGGAGCAGCCGGCGCACGCCGCGCCGAGCGCGAGGTCCGCGGCCGCCCGCGCGAGGACCGCGAGCATCGAGGACGCGTCGGCGGACCGGCCGCCACGGGGGCGCGGCCTGGCCTCGTGGGCGGGTGCATGGGCGGGTCGTGGCACCCGGTCAGCCTGCCCGCCCGGCGGCGCCGACGGACCTGGCCGGCCGCGGCTGTGGACGAGGTCGGCGACGGGCGTCACCTGTGGACGTGCCGCGGCCGGCCGGTCAGCCCTGGCCGGCCGGTCACCCCTGGCCGGCCGGTCACCCCTGGCCGGCCGGTCACCCCTGGTACGCGGGCGCGGTGCCCTCGCCGAAGGGGGTCCAGCGCAGCACGACGTCCAGCCGCAGCAACCGCCCGTCGTCGGTGGCGGTGACCAGCGCCTGCCCGGGGGCAGCGGCAAGTGCCACGGCCCCCGGGACCGTGCCACGGGACGCCGACCCGGCGCCGCTGATCTCGACGAGCAGGACCTCGGCGTTCTCCTCGGGGCGCTGGTGCAGGACCCCCAGCCGGGACGGGTCGGCCCAGGCGACGTCCAGGGCGCCGGGGTCGTCGAGCGGGATCTCCCGGAACCCGTCCAGCCGGATCGCCAGCGGGTCGGCCGCGTCCCGCAGCACGACCGCGAGCCACACCCGCCCCGCCGCCCGCACCGCCGCCCGGGTGCCGTCCAGCGAGACGGAGACCTGGTCGACCGGGGACTCCAGCCCCGGGACCTCGACCGCCACCGCCGCCGTACGGCGCGTGGCCGGGTCCACGACCGTGAGCGCGCCCGTACCGCGGTCGAGGGCCCAGACGACCCCGGTCCGGTCCCACGCCGGCTCGGCCAGGTCGAGGCCCTCGAGCAACAGCTGGCGCGCATCCTCGGCCCCGAAGCCGGACACCAGCAGCTCCGTTCCGGTCTCGTCGACCGCGACTCCGCGCGACCCCCGGGCCGGGTCGGCGGCGACCGACCTGACGAGTGGGTCACCGAGTCCCAGCGGCCCGCCGACCGGCCGGGGTGCCCCTCCGCGGCTGCTGGCCACCACCCCGTCGGTCACGACGAAGACCGCGGAGTCGCGGGGCAGCACCGCGGGGTCGTAGCGGTCGAAGGTGCCGACCGGAGCCGGGGTGGCGCTGTCGCCGAGCAGGGGCACCGCCCCCGCGGTGACCGTCACCCGCTGAACCTCGGGCACCTGGCGGAGCGTCCACGAGAGCTGGGCAGCCATCTGCTCACGCTGGGCGGTCGGGGCCTCGGCGGCGTCCGGCGTCAGAGCCACGGTCGCCTGCCCGCCACTGACGGGGACGCTGCGGACGTCGAGCTGCACGCCGTCGGGGAAGGCGGTGAGCACGGCCGGTTCGAGCCAGTCCGACGGCCCGGTCAGCAGCGCCTCGGCGAGCAGCGTCGTCACGCTGCCGGAGCGCGGGAGGTGCACGGGGTCGGGCACGAGGACCTGGAACTGCGGGTCGAAGAAGTAGAGGTCGTAGCTGGCGAACTCGCGCTCGAAGTCGAAGTCGGACAGCAGGATCCCCTCCGGAGGCGTGGCGATGCGCCACTCGGGCGACCCGTCGACGTCGACCTGGTCGAGGCGGAGGTCGAGCTCCAGCCGCGACCCCGGCGGCTCCTTCGTGTAGCTCCCGTCCGGGCCGAGGCGTGCCACGACGTCCGCGCCCAGCCGCACCTCGCCGGGGCCGGCGCTGGTCACCACCGGACCCGTGTCGGCGTCGAAGACCACGGCACCGGCACCCGGCTGCCAGGCCGTGGCCACGTCGGGCGAGAGGTACTCGCGCGCGGTCGGGTAGCCCGGCACGTAGGAGGACAGCGCTGACAGGAAGCCGTTGACGATGGTCACCTCGTCCGCCCCGGGCCGCGGCGGGGCGGCCACGATCCCCACGTACGGCGGCGGGTCCTGCGCGCGGACGGGGTCCCCCGGCACGACCGGACCCGTGGTGGGGATGCTCGCGCACCCCGAGAGGACGAGCACCAGGGCGAGCAGCGCGCCAAGGCCGGCGTGGGACCTGCGGTCAGCCACGTCCCGCTCCGGGTCGTACGCGGGCGGCCCCGGCGTCCGCAGGAGCCGGGGCGGCTGTGCGGGCCGGGGCGCCGGCGTGGGTCGACGGGCCCGCGGGTGGGGCGACCCGCCGGTACGGGCCGCCGACGCCGCTCACGTCGGTGTCCGGGAGGCCCTCGCCCGGGGCGAGCGGCAGTGGGGACCGCACGAGATCGACGCCGGCGCGGCGCGGCAGCGTGAGCCGGAACTGGGAGCCCTCTCCCGGCTCACCCCAGGCCTGCAGCCAGCCGCCGTGCAGGCGCACGTCCTCGAGGGCGATGGACAGGCCGAGACCGGTCCCCCCGGTGGTGCGTGCCCGGGCGGGGTCGGCGCGCCAGAAGCGGTGGAAGACCAGCGAGCTCTCCCCGGGCTTGAGACCCACGCCGTGGTCACGCACGCCGACCGCGACGGCGTCCTCGTCGGCGCGCACGACGACCCGCACCTCACGCCCCTCGCCGTGCTCGACCGCGTTGACCACGAGGTTGCGCAGCACCCGCTCCACCCGGCGCGGGTCCACCTCGGCGGTGCAGGCGGTCGCCGGCAGGTCCACTGTGACGGGCGTGCTGGTCCGCTGGGCGAGCGGTGCGACGGCGTCGACCACCGCGGCCACGAGGTCACGCACGTCGATGGTGTCCGTGTCCAGCCTGGCAGCGCCAGCGTCGAACCTGCTGATCTCCAGCAGGTCGCTGAGCAACGCCTCGAACCGGTCCAGCTGGTCCTGCAGGAGCTCGGCCGAGCGGCGCACCGCCGGGTCGAAGTCCTCGCGGGCCTCGTACAGCAGGTCGGCCGCCATCCGGACCGTCGTGAGCGGGGTCCGCAGCTCGTGGGAGACGTCCGACGCGAAGCGCTGCTGCACCCGGGAGAGCTCCTCCAGCTGGGTGATCTGCCGCTGCAGCGATCCGGCCATCTGGTTGAAGCTGGTCGCCAGCCGGGCGATGTCGTCCCGGCCACGCACGGTCATCCGCTCCTCGAGCCGCCCCCCGGCGAACCGCTCGGCGATCCGCGCGGCGAGCCGCACCGGGGTGACGACCTGCCTCGTGACCAGACCGGCGATGGCCCCGAGGAGCAGCACGAGCACCAGTCCCGCCGTGGTGAGCGCGCGCCGCATGAGGTCGAGCGTCTGCTGCTGCTCGGTGAGCGGGTACAGGTAGTAGATGTCGTACAGGCCGCCGACCGGTGCCGCGATCTGGCCGCCGACGGCCAGGCCAGGCTCGACCCGGCCGTCGGAGTAGCGGACCTCGGTGTACGTCGAGAACACCCGCGGCTCCGCGGAGACCGACTCGCGGAGCGAGGCGGGCACGCTGGACGGCTCGACGCCCCGGGACACCCGGGTGGAGCGCGCGGCGGTCTCGTCGGCGTCGTCGGCGCTGACGAGGACGACGTCGTAGAGGCCGCCGCCCGGACCGGCCCGGTTGACGAGGTCCTGGACCAGCTGGGTGAGCAGCTGCCCCACGGCGGCCGGCTCGGCGTCGTCGGCGGCGTCCAGCTGGAGCTGCGCGGTGTTGATGCCGGCGGTGGCGTCGGCGACGGCGCTCTCCCGCTGGCTCGCCAGCAGGCCGTCCGCCACCTGGCGGAGCAGGCTGGCACCGAGCAGCACGACCACGGCGAGCGAGAGGGCGAGGGTCGCGGTGACGACGCGCAGCTGGATCGACCGCTGCCAGATCGCCGTCACACCGCGGACGGCGTGCGTGGCGCTCCGCCCGGCAGCGGTGAGGGCTCCCAGGATCCGCCACCGCAGGGGGACCACGTCAGCCGTCCACCTCAGGCGGGCCCGGCCTTGTAGCCGACACCGCGGACCGTCACGACGATCTCCGGGTGCTCGGGGTCGCGCTCCACCTTGGACCGCAGGCGCTGCACGTGGACGTTGACCAGCCGGGTGTCGGCGGCGTGCCGGTACCCCCACACCTTCTCCAGCAGCTCCTCCCGGGTGAAGACCTGCCACGGACGGCGGGCCAGGCACGCGAGGAGGTCGAACTCCAGCGGCGTCAGCGGGATGGCCTCGCCGTCCCGGCGGACGGAGTGCCCGGCGATGTCGATGTCGAGGTCGCCGATCGCCAGGGACTCCGGCTTCGGGTCGTCGCTGCGGCGCAGGCGGGCCCGCACCCGAGCCACCAGCTCCTTGGGCTTGAAGGGCTTGACGACGTAGTCGTCGGCACCCGACTCCAGCCCCACCACGACGTCGACCGTGTCGGACTTCGCGGTCAGCATGACGATCGGGACGCCTGACTCGAGCCGGATCTCCTTGCAGACGTCGATGCCGTCCTTGCCGGGGAGCATGAGGTCGAGGAGGACGAGGTCGGGCTTGACCTCGCGGAAGACGGGCAGCACCTCGTCGCCGCGGGTGACGACGGTGGGGTCGAATCCCTCGTTCCGCAGGACGATCCCCAGCATCTCGGCCAGCGCCGTGTCGTCGTCGACGATGAGCACGCGTCCCTTCATGGCGCACATCGTGGCACCTCCGTGCCCGTACCGCGGCGGCACCGGCTCCGCAGAGCGGGTCGCATGGGGGCGGCGGGACGTGTCGGGGCGGCGTGACACGATGACCCGGACACGTCCACAGGGCGGGGGGCGGACGCCGGCCGACGAGCTCCGCGGCCCGCCGTCGACGGGAGCGAGGCCGATGACGCAGACGCCGGGCTGGGGGTCCCCGGAGGGGGACGGCCGCGAGCCCCAGCCGCCGTACCCGGGGTGGTCGGTCGAGCAGCCGCCCCCGGCGCCGGGGTGGGCTGCTCCCGGGCCCGGGTCGTACGCCCCGGCGGGCCCTCCGCCCGGGGCTCCCGGACCGGCCGGTCCGCAGCTGGGTCCCGGACCGGCCGGCCCCCCGCCGCCCGGCTGGGCGCCGTCCGCTCCCCCGCCCGGGGCCGGGTGGGGGTGGCAGCCCGGCCCGCCTGCACTCAAGCCGGGCGTCGTCCCGCTGCGCCCCCTCGGGATCGGTGAGCTGCTCGACGGCGCCGTGACCACCCTGCGGCAGAACCCGGCTGCCATGCTCGGCCTGTCGGCGGTCGTGGCGGCCCTGTCTCAGCTCGTGCAGCTGGCTGCGGTCTGGGCGTTCTACCGCGATCTGGCCGTGCTGGAGGAGACCACCGTCACCACCGGCGCGGAGGCCGTCTCCCTCCTCTCGAGCAGCATCGGGGCGACCGCGGTGAGCGGTGTCGTCACCTGGCTGGCCACGGTCCTCCTCACCGGCATCCTCACCGTCGTGGTCAGCCGGGCCGTCCTCGGGGAGCGGGTCTCCATCGGCCGGGCGTGGCAGCTGGCCCGGCCGCAGCTCCTCCGGTTGATCGGCCTGACGATCGTCGTGGCCCTCATCGTGTCGGCCCCCTTCGTGCTCGCCCTGCTCCCCGCGGGCCTCGCCGCTCTGGCGGGGGCGAGCGGCGGCATCGTGGCCTCGCTGGCCGTGCTCGGTGTCCTGCTGGCGATCCCGACTGCGGTGTGGCTCTACGTGCGGGTCGCCCTGTCGACTCCGGCGCTGATGCTGGAGACCTCGGCGGACACGGCGACTGGCGAGACCCGGCGGGCGACGGTGATCGGGTCGCTGCGGCGGTCCTCGCGACTGGTGGCCGGGTCGTGGTGGCGCGTGCTCGGGATCCTGCTCGTGGCCAACGTCCTGGTGTGGGTGATCTCCCAGGTCGTGGCCGTGCCGCTGACGCTGCTGAGCTTCCTGGTCGGCGGGTTCTCCGAGACCGGGATGATGACACTGCCCGGCCTGGCACTCACCGGTCTCGCAGGCATCGTCGCGACGACGATCACGGCCCCGTTCATCGCCGGGGTCACCGTGCTGCTCTACGTCGACCGCCGCATGCGGCGCGAGGGTCTGGACATCGCGCTCGCCCGCGCCGCCGGTATCGCTCCCGCACCACCGGCCGCAGCACCAGCCACTGCGCCGGCAACGGCGGGGCCGGCACCCGCGCACCAGCCCATGCCGACTGCCGGGTGGGGTGCCGGTGCCGCGTGGAGCGGCAGCGGGGCGCCGGCTGCACCTGCCTCGCCTGCGGGGTGGAGCGGCAACGCAGCGCCCGCGGCTCCGCGCACCGCCGCGGGGTGGAGCGGCGGCGCCGCGCCGGCCCCGCCCTGGGCCCCCCGACCGGCGGAGCCGGTCTCCGCGCTCCCCCAGCACGAGACCGGGATCGAAGCCGGCGACGCCGAGGCCGACGGAGCAGCCGCCGGAGCGGCCGTTGACGCCGACGGCAGTGCACCCGGCGGGCACGAGCCGGACGGTCGCGAACGCCGCGACGAGGACCCGCCGTCCTCGTGACCGGCCTGCCCCTGACCGGAGTGCCGGTGGAGCTGGGGCGCGACGAGGCCCGCGTCCGCGCCCGGGTGGAGCTCGCCGACCCCTCGTACGACGCCGACCCGAGCCTGCTCGAGCGCGTCATCGCCTGGGTGCTCGAGCAGCTGGGCCGCCTGGTCACGGCGTCGGCGGAGGTGTCGCCCGGAACCTGGGTGGGCCTGGGGCTGCTGCTCGCGCTGCTCGCTGTCGCCGTGGTCGTGGTGCGCCGCAGGATCGGCCCCGTGGCACGCTCGGCCGGTCGCGACGACCCGCTGTTCGGCTCGCGGCCGCGCAGCGCCGCCGAGCACCGGGCGGCGGCCGACGACGCCGCTGCTCGTGGTGACTGGGACCTGGCTGTGGTGGAACGCTTCCGGGCCGTCGTCCGCGGCCTGGAGGAGCGGGCGGTGCTCGACGCCCGACCGGGCCGCACTGCGGACGAGGCCGCGCGCGAGGCCGGTGCGCAGCTGACCGCGGTCGCGGCGGGCCTGCGGGCCGGCGCCCAGGCCTTCGACGACGTCAGGTACGGCGGGCGCCCGGCCGGCCGTGCCGACCACGAGCGCCTGGAAGCCCTCGACGTCGCCGTCCGGCGCGAGCGCCTGGCCACCGCGCGTACCAGGGCCACGCCCCAGCCGGTGGCGCCCCGATGAGCCCTCCGACACAGGCGCCGACGGCCGCGCCGACGGACGACCCGACGAACGACCCGGTGGCCCGCTCGCTCGACCCGGGTGCGGCGGCGCGCTGGGCCGCCTGGCGGCGACCGCTCGCCGTGGCAACGCTCGTGCTCGCGGTCGCCCTCGTCCTGGGCTGGGTCGCGAGCGGGGAACGACGGGGCTACCTCGACCCCGAGGGCGTGGACCAGACCGGTGCCCGGGCGCTGGCGCGGATCCTTGCCGCTGAGGGGGTCGACGTCGTGCCCGCGCGGACCACCGCCGACGTCGAGTCCGCCGTGGACCGCGCACCCAGCACGGTCCTCGTGACCGTCCCGGCCCTGCTGTCCGAGACGCAGGTGGGACGCGTGCTCGCCACCGGTGCCGACCTGGTGCTGATCTCGCCCGGAGCCGAGGTGGCCGCCTGGGTCCCCGGCGTCGAGGCCGTCGACTCGCAGGCGCCCGAGACGCTGGACCCCGGGTGCGCCCTGCCCGAGGCGCGCCGAGCCGGCACGGCCCGGCAGGGTGGCGCGCTCTACGCCGCACCAGAGGCCACCACCTGCTACGCCGTCGACGCCGGGGCCGCCCTGGTCGTCGCTGACCAGGGGGACCGCCGGGTCACCGTCCTCGGCTCCGCCGACGCGCTGACCAACCGGTACCTCGACGAGGACGGCAACGCATCCCTGGCCACAGGGTTGCTGGGGCGCTCGCCGCGCCTGGTCTGGTACCGACCCGTGCTGGAGAGCGGTGACGAGCCGGGGGTGCCCCTGACGGCGCTGCTGCCTGGCTGGGTCGCTCCCGTCGCCGGCCAGCTTCTCCTCGCCGCCGCGGTGACGGCACTGTGGCGCGGCCGCCGGCTCGGGCCGGTGGTCCGCGAGCCGTTGCCGGTCACCGTGCGGTCCGTCGAGGCGGTCGAGGGGCGGGCCCGGCTCTACCGGCGTGGCCGGGCTCGCGGCCACGCCGCCGACGCACTCCGCCGCGCCACCGTCGAGCGCCTGCGCGCCGGGCTCGGCCTGCCGCGGGGCAGCGCCGCGTCGGCAGTCGCCGTGGCCGCCGCGCACCGTACGGGGCGGGCCGAGGCAGAGGTCACCGCGCTCCTGACGGGCCCTGCACCTGCCGACGACTCAGCGCTCGTCCGCCTCACCGACGACCTCGACCGGCTCGAGCAGGAGGTACTCCGCCAGTGACCGAGCAGCAGACCACCCGGGACGAGGCAGCGGCCGACGGCGCGCAGCGGGCCCGCGACGCGCTCACCGCCGTCCGGCTCGAGGTGGCCAAGGCGGTCGTGGGGCAGGACTCCGCCGTCACCGGCCTCGTCATCGCGCTCCTCTGCCGCGGGCACGTCCTGCTCGAGGGCGTCCCCGGGACCGCCAAGACACTCCTGGTCCGGGCCCTGGCCGCGGCCCTGCACGTCGACACCAAGCGGGTGCAGTTCACGCCCGACCTGATGCCCGGTGACGTGACCGGGTCCCTGGTCTACGACGCCCGTACGGCCCAGTTCTCCTTCGCTGCCGGCCCCGTGTTCACCAACCTGCTGCTCGCCGACGAGATCAACCGGACGCCGCCCAAGACGCAGGCCGCGCTCCTCGAGGCGATGGAGGAGCGGCAGGTGTCGGTGGACGGGACTCCTCGGCCGCTGCCCGACCCCTTCATCGTGGCGGCGACGCAGAACCCGGTGGAGTACGAGGGCACGTACCCCCTTCCCGAGGCGCAGCTCGACCGGTTCCTGCTCAAGCTCCAGGTCCCCCTGCCGAGCCGCGAGGACGAGGTGGGCGTCGTGACCCGGCACGCCGAGGGGTTCGACCCACGGGATCTCGCCGGGGCCGGGCTCCGGCCGGCCGCCACGACCGGCGACCTGGTGGCCGCGCGGACCGCCGTGGCGCACGTGCGGGTCGCCCCGGAGGTGATCGGCTACGTCGTCGACGTCGCGCGCGCCACCCGCTCGTCGGCGGCGATCCAGCTCGGCGTGTCCCCCCGCGGCGCCACTGCACTGCTCGCCACCAGCCGGGCCTGGGCCTGGTTGTCGGGCCGCGACTACGTGACGCCCGACGACGTCAAGGCGCTGGCCCGGCCCACCCTGCGCCACCGCGTGCAGCTGCGCGCCGAGGCGGAGCTGGAGGGCGTCACAGCCGACGCCGTCCTGGAGTCCGTCCTCGCCTCGGTGCCCGTACCGCGCTGAGCGGGCGGACGGTGGTCCGGCAGCGCTCGCACAGGGAGGACGGCACATGGTGGTGACCGGTCGGCTGGCGTTGCTGGCCGCCCTCGGGGTGCTCGTCGTGGGCCTCGTCGTCCCGGGCTGGTGGGGAGTGCTCGGGGTCGTGGTGATTCTCGCGGCTCTCGCGCTGGTCGACGCCGCACTCGCGGGTTCGGTCCGAGCCCTGCACCTCGCGCGCTCGGGGGACACGGCGGCCAGGCTCGGGGAGACGGCCACGGTCACACTGACCGTCACGAACCCCGGGACGCGGCGCGTCCGCGGCCGGGTGCGCGACGCCTGGCCACCTTCCGCCGGACTCCTCGCCGACCGTACGGACGTGGACGTGCCCCCGGGCGAGCGGCGCCGGCTCGAGGTGGTCATGAGACCCACGCGGAGAGGCGACCGGCGCGCCGACCGGGTGACCGTGCGGTCGATCGGTCCCCTCGGGCTCGCCGGCCGGCAGGGCGCGCACTCCGCTCCCTGGACGGTGCGGGTGCTGCCGCCGTTCCGTTCCCGGCGCTTCCTGCCGTCCCGGCTGGCCCGCCTGCGCGAGCTGGACGGCCGCGCCGCGATCCGGGTACGCGGGGAGGGCACGGAGTTCGACTCGCTGCGGGAGTACGTCGTGGGCGACGACGCGCGCTCGATCGACTGGCGGGCCACCGCGCGCCGTGGAGATGTGGTGGTCCGCACCTGGCGGCCCGAGCGCGACCGGCGCGTCTTCATCGTGCTCGACACCGCCCGGACCGCGGCCGCCAGGGTCGGCGACGCCCCGCGGCTGGACGCCGCCATGGACGCGGCGCTCCTGCTGGCCGCGCTGGCGACCCGGGCGGGCGACCGGGTGGACCTGCTGGCCTTCGACCGGCGCGTCCGAGCGGCGGTGGAGCGGCCGAGCGCGAGCGAGGTGCTCCCTCGCTTCGTCCAGGCGATGGCCCCGCTGGAGGCCGAGATCGTGGAGACGGACCACCGCCGGATGGTCGCGGAGATCCTCGCCAGAGCAGGGCACCAGGCCCTGGTCGTGCTGCTGACGGGACTCGACACCGACCCGGTGGAGTCCGGGCTGCTGCCCCTCACCGGGCTGCTCACGAGACGACACACGGTCCTGCTGGCGGCGGTCTCCGACCCGCGGGTCGGAGCCCTCGCGGGTGGACGGGGCCACGCCGCCGCCGTCTACGGCGCGGCGGCCGCCGAGAGCGAGGTCGCCGGTCGCCGAGAGGTCGTGGAGCTGTTGGCCCGGCGCGGCGTGCTCGTCGTCGACGCGCCGCCGGACGAGCTCGCGCCGGCACTCAGCGATGCCTATCTCGACCTCAAGGCGGCCGGGCGCCTCTGACCCGGGTCGACGCTGTCCCCATCCCCGCGCGCACCCTCGCCCGTCAGCCGACAACCGGCAGCGCGTCCCCCCGCTCGTCCTCGGCGACGTCGCCCGTCTCGCCTGCCAGTGCGGCTCGCCGCCCGTACGTCCACACGTAGGCGAGGAAAGCGACCTCGGCGGCCACGCCGATCGAGACGCGGGCCCACGTCGGCAGCCCCGAGGGCGTCACGAAGGCCTCGATGACGCCCGACACGAGCAGGACCAGGGCGAGCCCGATCGCCATGCCGACCGCGGCGCGGCCCTCGGCAGCCAGCGCGTCGGCCCGCGTGCGAGGGCCGGGGTCGACGACGGTCCAGCCCAGCCGGAGCCCGGTCCCGGCGGCGATGAAGACCGCGGTGAGCTCGAGCAGCCCGTGCGGGGTGATCAGGCCGAAGAACACGTCCAGCCGACCGAACGCCGCCATCAGCCCGGCGGCGACGCCGACGTTGAGGGCGTTCTGCCAGAGGATGTAGACGACCGGCAGGCCGAGGAACACGCCGAGCACCAGGCAGCCGGCGGCGATCCAGGCGTTGTTGGTCCACACCTGCGCGGCGAAGGACGCGGCCGGGTTCGCGGAGTAGTAGTCCTCGAAGTCCTGCTCGACGAGCTGCCGGATCTCCTCGGGGGCGCCGACCCCCGCCTGGACGGACGGGTCCGACGCGACCCACCAGGCGAGGGCGGCGCTGACCGCCAGGAAGACCACCGCGGTCGGCACCCACCACGTACGGCAGCGGTAGACGGCCGCCGGGAACCCCGCCCTGAGGAAGCGGGTGACGTCCGACCAGCCCGGGTCGGGCGAGCCGGCGACGGCTCCCCGCGCCCGGGCCACCAGCCCGGAGAGCCGTGCCACCAGCGCAGGGTCCGGGGCGGCGGACCGGACGAGCGAGAGGTGCGTGGAGGCCCGCCGGTACAGGCGGACCAGCTCGTCGGCCTCCGGACCCGTGAGCCGGCCCCTGCGCCGCGACAGCTGCTCGAGCCGACGCCACTCCTCGGCGTGCGTCGCCACGAACGCGTCGAGATCCACCCCTGGTCCTCCCTGACAGTCGCGAGTTCCAGCCTAGGTGCCTGCCAGACTGGACCGGTGAGCGATCTCGTCACCGGGGAGGCGGTCGCGGTCGAGCTCCGGCTCGCGCGCTTCCCCTCCCGGGCGATGGCCTTCGCGATCGACGTGCTGGTGCTGCTCGCGATCGGCGTGCCGCTCGTCGTGCTGACCGGCTTCGCCATCGGGGAGGCCGACCCCGCCCTGGCGAGTGCCGTGATCCTGCTCGTCGTCGTCGCAGTACTCGTCGGGGTCCCGGTGACCGTGGAGACGCTGAGCCGGGGTCGTTCGCTGGGGAAGCTGGCGCTGGGGCTCCGCGTGGTCCGGGACGACGGCGGGCCGACGCGCTTCCGGCACGCGCTCGTCCGCGGGCTGGCCGGGTTCTTCGTCGACTTCTGGGTGACCTCGGGCGCCGGCGCGGTGATCTGCTCGCTGCTCAACTCGAGGGGCAAACGGGTCGGCGACGTCCTCGCGGGAACCGTGGTCGTCCGCGACCGGGCCCCCGCGAGCACCGCCGCGGCCGTGCCGCTCCCGCCACCCTGGGTGGCCGCCTGGGCGACGGGTACGCAGCTCGCGGCCATCCCGGACGACCTCGTGATGAGCGCCCGGACCTACCTCACCCGGCTGCCTCAGCTGGACGGCGCCACCCGCGACTCGATGGGTGCCCAGCTGGCGACCGCGGTGTCGGCATACGTCTCCCCCGCGGCTCCGCCCGGCACGCCTGCGTGGGGATACCTCGCGGCCGTGCTGGGTGAGCGCAGCCGCCGGGAGGCCGCTCGCCTCACCCATGACGCCGTCCCACGAGCCGCATCCGGTCCGCTCGCCACGTACGGTCCGGGACCCGCCTACCCACCGCCGGCCGGCGAACGCCCGGACGGACACCGCCCCACTTCCGAGAGCCCCGGGTTCACCCCGCCCAGCTGACCCGGGGCCATGCCCTGACACGGACGTTCGGTGAGCCCTGTGGACGAGCCGGGAGATCCTGGCAGAGCTGTTCGAACACCTGTACGATAGGCCGCATGTTCGAGGGCATGGGCGGGGCTGAGCTGGCGGCGGCGCTGGCTCGTGTCGACGTGCGCGCGCTGGATGCCGCGGCGGCGCTGGACTACGCCGTGGCCGCCTCCCGCCTGGCCGCCTGGGCGACGGCCGGCGAGGCGGCCGGGCTGGCCCGGACGCACGCGCTCTACCCCGATCCCGATCCTGGCCCGGAGGGGGTGGACCACGGGCTCGACCGGCACCGGGCGGCGGTGGCAGAGGTCCGGGCCGCCTACGGCTGTTCGCGGCTTGCCGCCTCGGCACGGATCGGATTCGCGGACGCGCTGGCCGACCTCCCCCGCCTGGCGTCCGCCCTGGCCGAGGGACGGCTTCCCATCGACCACGTGCGGGTGCTGGTGCGGGAAACCGAACCGCTGCTCGCCGACGCCG
>DATHTV010000004.1:0-32862 GCA_035462845.1 Jiangellales bacterium | reverse complement strand
TCGGTACGCAGCCGCACGATCTGCTGCTCGAGGGTGACCGAGCGCTGCTCCTCCCGGGCGAGCGCCGCCTCCATGTGCCGGATGTGGCGCTCGACCTGGATGCGGTCGTAGCCACGCATGCCGATCGTGAACGGGCCGGTCGGCGACTCGTCGAACACCGAGCTGCCGGGCGTGACGGGGGTGGGTAGCCGGTCGTGGCCGTCTTCCATCGGGCTCTCCCTGGGGGCGTGTGGCGACCCCGAGGGGCCCGTCACACGTTGCGGAACCGGTTGATCGCCCCGAGATGCCGCTCGCGCATGGCCTCGTCGCGCACGCCGAGCCCTTCCTGGGGCGAGAGGCAGAGTACCCCCACCTTGCCCTGGTGCAGATTGCGGTGGACGTCGTACGCGGCCTGGCCGGTCTCGTCCAGCGCGTACGTCCGGGAGAGCGTCGGGTGGATCAGGCCGCGGGCGATCAGGTCGTTGGCCTGCCACGCCTCGCGGTAGTTGGCGAAGTGCGAGCCGATGATGCGCTTGAGGTTCATCCACAGGTAGCGGTTGTCGTACTCGTGCATGAACCCGGAGGTCGAGGCGCAGGTCACGATGGTGCCGCCGCGCCGGGCCACGTAGATGCTGGCCCCGAACGTCTCACGCCCCGGGTGCTCGAAGACGATGTCCACGTCGCGACCACCGGTGAGCTCGCGGATGCGGGCACCGAAGCGGCGCCACTCCTTGGTGTCCTGGGTGGTCTCGTCCTTCCAGAACCGGAAGCCCTCGGCCTTGCGGTCGATGACCAGCTCAGCGCCCATCCGGCGGCAGATCTCGGCCTTGTCGGCGCTGGAGACCACGCAGACCGGGGTCGCCCCGGCGGCGAGGGCCATCTGGGTCGCGTACGAGCCGAGCCCGCCGGAGGCGCCCCAGATCAGCACCACGTCGCCGAGCTTGAGGCCGGCGCCGTTGCGGGAGATGAGCTGGCGGTACGCCGTGGAGTTCACCAGGCCGGGGGAGGCGGACTCCTCCCAGGTCAGGTGGGCGGGCTTGGGCATCAGCTGGTTGGCCTTGACCAGGGCCAGCTCGGCCAGCCCGCCGAAGTTGGTCTCGAAGCCCCAGATCCGCTGCTCGGGGTCGAGCATGGTGTCGTTGTGGCCCTCCGGCCGCTCGAGCTCGACGGACAGGCAGTGCGCCACCACCTCGTCCCCCGGCTTCCAGACGTGCACGCCGGGGCCGGTCCGCAGGACGACACCGGACAGGTCGGAGCCCACGACGTGGTACGGGAGGTCGTGCCGCTGGCCGAGCGGGGACGTCCGCCCGTACCGCTCCAGGAAGCCGAAGGTCGGGACGGGCTCGAAGATCGAGGTCCAGACGGTGTTGTAGTTGATCGCGCTGGCCATCACGGCGACCAGCGCCTCACCCGGGCCGAGCTCCGGCGTCGGGACGTCGTCCAGGTGCAGCGCCCGCCGGGGGTCCTTGTCGGAGGTCGCCAGGCCCTCGAAGAGCCCGACCTCGTCCTTGTGCACGGTGATGCCGCGGTAGGAGTCGGGCACCGGCAGCGCGGCGAGCTCGTCCCCTGCGGTCCCTCCGGCGAGGATCGCCTCGAGGATCTCCTTCACGGTGGCCTCCCGGTCCCTCGGCTACGGGGTGCCGTGACCGTACTGGCCGGTAGCCTGGCGGTGAAGGGGCGAACGTCCCCTGTGACCCATCTCTCGACCGGCGCGCTGTGGTCCGCGGGGCCCGGTCAGTGGGCGCTGCCCGGCTCCACGATCTCGACCAGCACGCCGCCGGCGTCCTTGGGGTGGATGAAGTTCACCCGCGAGCCGGCCGTCCCGCGGCGCGGCTCGTCGTAGAGCAGGCGCAGCCCGCGCTCGCGCAGGGTCGCGCTGACCGCGGCCACGTCGGTGACCCGGTAGGCCACCTGCTGGATGCCCGGGCCGCTGCGCTCGAGGAAGCGGCCGATCGGAGAGTCGGCGGACAGCGGGGCCAGCAGCTGGACGCAGGAGCCGGAGTCCCCGACCCTCAGCATGGCCTCGCGCACGCCCTGCTCCTCGTTGACCTCCTCGTGGGCCACCTCCATGCCCAGGTTCTCCCGGTACCACCGCACGGCCTCGTCGAGGTCCGGGACGGCGATGCCCACGTGGTCGATGGCGGTGAACAGGTCGGCCATGCCCGCCAGCGTACGGGCGCCGCCGGCGAGCGGTCGTCGAGCGCGGGTGGTGTGAGAAAGACCATCCCGTCCGGTCCCGCCAGCGGGTCGTAAGGTGGCAGGACGACCGCTGGAGACCGTGCGGCACCGATCTCGCAGGACCGATGTGGAGGTAGGGCCATGACTGGCAGCGCCGGATCCGTCATCGTCGCCGGGGCGCGGACGCCCATGGGCCGGCTGCTCGGCTCGCTCAAGGGCTTCTCGGCCACCGACCTGGGCGGTGTTGCCATCAAGGGGGCCCTGGACAAGGCCGGCGTCGCCCCGGACCAGGTCGAGTACGTGATCATGGGCCAGGTGCTGCAGGCCGGCGCGGGCCAGATCACCGCGCGACAGGCAGCGGTCAAGGCCGGCATCCCCATGACGGTGCCCGCCCTCACCGTCAACAAGGTGTGCCTGTCCGGCCTCGACGCGATCGCTCTCGCCGACCAGCTGATCCGAGCCGGCGAGTTCGAGGTGGTGGTCGCGGGTGGGATGGAGTCGATGACGAACGCCCCGCACCTCCTGACCGGCTCCCGGGAGGGCCACAAGTACGGTGACGTCACGATGCTGGACCACATGGCCTACGACGGACTCTGGGACGTCTTCACGACCCAGGCCATGGGCTCCCTCACCGAGGCCTGCAACGCCGAGCTGGGCATCTCGCGGGAGGACCAGGACGCCTTCTCCGCCCGCTCCCACCAGCGGGCCGCCGCGGCGTGGAAGAACGGGCTGTTCGACGACGAGGTCGTCCCCGTGGAGATCCCGCAGCGCAAGGGCGACCCGGTGGTCTTCCGTGAGGACGAGGGCATCCGCCCGGACACCACCGTCGAGTCCCTGGGCCGGCTGCGCCCAGCCTTCGCCAAGGACGGCACGGTCACCGCCGGGTCCGCGTCGCAGATCTCCGACGGTGCGGCCGCGGTCGTCGTGATGAGCCGGCGCAAGGCCGAGGAGCTCGGACTCCCCTGGCTGGCCGAGATCGGTGCGCACGGCGTCGTCGCCGGACCCGACTCCACGCTGCAGTCGCAGCCGTCGGCGGCGATCGCCAAGGCGTGCGCCCGCGAGGGGATCGAGCCCACCTCCCTCGACCTGGTCGAGATCAACGAGGCCTTCGCGAGCGTGGCGGTCCAGTCGGTACGCGACCTCGGCATCGACGAGGACAAGGTCAACGTCAACGGCGGGGCCATCGCGATGGGCCACCCGATCGGCATGTCCGGTGCCCGGCTCGCGCTGCACCTCGCCCTCGAGCTCCGTCGTCGTGGTGGCGGCGTCGGAGCCGCGGCCCTGTGCGGCGGTGGCGGCCAGGGCGACGCCCTCGTCCTGCGCGTCGCCGGGGCCTGACGCCTTGACCCAGGTCACGACCCGGCGTACGCAGTCCGTCCCGGAGCTCGTCGAGCGCGCCCGGACCGGCGACGCGCGGGCCGTGGCCCGGCTGGTCTCGCTGGTCGAGGACGCGTCGCCGCTGCTCCGCCCGGTGATGGCCGAGCTGGCCCCGTACGTCGGGCAGGCGACGGTCGTGGGCGTGACCGGCTCGCCGGGGGTCGGCAAGTCGACCACCACGAGCGCCCTGGTCACCGCCTACCGGCGGCGCGGGCTGCGGGTGGGCGTGCTGGCCGTGGACCCGTCGTCACCGTTCTCGGGCGGCGCGCTGCTCGGTGACCGGGTGCGGATGCAGGAGCACGCCACCGACCGCGAGGTCTACATCCGCTCGATGGCCACTCGCGGCCACCTCGGCGGGCTGGCCTGGAGCACACCGCAGGCGCTGCGCGTCCTCGACTCGGCGGGGTGCCAGGTCGTCCTCGTCGAGACCGTGGGCGTCGGGCAGTCCGAGGTCGAGGTGGCGGCCCTCGCGGACACCACCCTCGTCCTGCTCGCCCCCGGGCTCGGCGACGGCATCCAGGCGGCCAAGGCGGGGATCCTCGAGGTCGGCGACGTGTTCGTGGTCAACAAGGCGGACCGCGACGGCGCCGACCAGGTGGCGCGCGACCTGCGCGGCATGATCGGTCTGGGCCACCGGGAGCCGGGCGCCTGGCGCCCGCCGATCGTCAAGACGGTCGCGTCCCGGGGCGAGGGCGTCGACGACGTCGTCGACGCGGTGGACCGCCACCGGACCTGGATGGAGGACACCGGCGAGCTCGACCGGCGCCGGCTGCGCCGGGCCCGTGGCGAGATCGAGGCGATCGCGGTGACCGCCCTGCGGGAGCGGTTCGGGGACCTGCACGGCGACGCGCGCCTCGACCGGCTGGCGGCCCGGCTGGTGGCGGGCGAGACCGACCCGTACACCGCCGCCGACGAGATCATCGCGGCCCTGTGAGGCGTCCGGCGTGGGGACACGCGCGGCGTGGGAGTCTCGCTGCTGCCGTGCCACGGTGTACAAACGACAGTGACATATCCCGCCCTGAGCCCACCCTGCCCGCATCACGAGCCCCCCGTGAGCCCGCCCCGTGACCCGAGGAGACCGTCGTCGTGGCCAAGAAGGTGCTGACCGGGCTGGCCATCGCCTTCGCCGCCTACTACCTGATCACGGAGCCGTCGGGTGCCGCCGACGCGGTGAGCGGGGCGGCCTCGGCCGTGGCCGACGCCTTCGAGTCCGTGATCACGTTCTTCACCGAGCTGTTCTGACGGCGGTGCCGTGCGCCCCGGACCCCGGTCCCTGACGGAGGCCGCAGCCGACCGACTCGTCCGCTGGCTCGACCGGATCGCTGAGGACGGGCTCGTCCGGATGGCCGTCCGCCGCGTGCGCAACGCCTTCGGGCACCAGCTGGTCAAGGCCAAGCTCCTGCCGGGGGAGCCGGTCATCAAGGAGGTCACGCACTCGGGGGTGAGCTACGTCCCCGGGGGCCTCATCGCCCTGCTCGGGCTGTTGCTGGTCGTGCGCTGGGTCCCCTTCGTGGAGACCCGCGCCCTGTGGTTCGCCGCCCTGGTCTCGTTCGGGGTGCTCGCCTGGGGCGTCTACAAGATCCTCTACGTCGCCCGCGACCGGTTCGTCATCACCGACTCGCGGGTCTTCCGCGTGTACGGCGTCGAGTCGCTGCGCGAGGCCGAGATGGAGATCGGGCGGGTCCTCGACATCACGGTGCTCCGGCCGTGGTGGCTGCGCCCGTTCCGGTCCGGTCACCTGGTGCTGGAGAACGCCGCCCAGCAGCAGGGCCTCAAGGACATCAGGTTCGTGCCGCAGCCGGAGCTGCTCGCCAAGGAGATCCACCGCCTGCGCCGGGAGGTCAACGCAGCGGGCCGGGCCCGGCTGCAGCTCGGGGCCACGCTGCGCGGCCTGCGCACCTCCGCCGACCACCCCGCGGCGGTCCCCACGCGCGGCGTCGGTCGGCGACGCGACCCGCGGCGGCTCTGACCCGTGCCGCAGCCCCTCGACCTCCCCTTCGACCCCATCGCGCGGGCCGCCCAGACGTGGCGCGAGCGCTTCGGGCCCTCTGACGCGATGGCGGCAGCCACGTCGGTGATGCGGGTCCACCAGCTCCTGCTGGCCGAGCTCGACGCCGTCTGCCGGCCGCACGACCTCACCTTCGCCCGCTACGAGGCGCTGGTGCTCCTCACCTTCAGCCGCACCGGGGCGCTGCCCATGGCCCGGATCGGGCAGCGGCTCATGGTGCACCCGACCAGCGTCACCAACACCGTGCAGCGCCTCGAGCAGGCCGGGTACGTACGCCGTGAGCCGAACCCGCGGGACGGACGCGGGACGCTCGCACGGATCACCGACGCCGGCCGGGAGGTCGTCGAACGAGTCACGGCGGACCTGATGGCCGCCGACTTCGGGCTGCGGGCCCTGGGACCGGCGCGGCAGCGGGAGCTCGTCCGGCTGCTCGCCGCCGTCCGCGTCGAGGCGGGGGACTACCGCGTGCCGGACGGCGCAGCGGACGAGCCCGAGGTCGACCGGCCCGGTGTCGACCCGCCCGGGGTCGACAAATACTAGGACGTCCTAGTATCGTCGCCGGGGAGCCGAGGAGGTCTCACCGTGGACGCCACCGACATCA
This sequence comes from Jiangellales bacterium, assembly GCA_035462845.1. GTDB lineage: Bacteria > Actinomycetota > Actinomycetes > Jiangellales > Jiangellaceae > DASTQL01. The sequence goes on along the minus strand of DATHTV010000004.1, from coordinate 26,719 downwards.
CCGCCGGACGCCGCCGCTGGGAGCAGCGCTACGCCGCGTCGAGGACGAGGGACGCCGACTTCACCACCCTGTCCGGCACGGAGGTCGACCCGGTCTACGGCCCGCCCGAGGGCCACACGGACCCGCGCTTCGAGCGGATCGGCTGGCCGGGGGAGTACCCCTTCACCCGCGGGCTGCACGCGACCGGCTACCGGGGGCGGCCCTGGACGATCCGGCAGTTCGCCGGCTTCGGCAACGCCCGGCAGACCAACGAGCGCTACCGGATGATCCTGGGCTCCGGCGGGGGTGGGCTGTCCGTCGCCTTCGACATGCCGACTCTCATGGGCCGCGACTCCGACGACCCGCGAGCGCTGGGCGAGGTCGGGCACTGCGGGGTGGCGATCGACTCCGCAGCCGACATGGAGGTGCTGTTCGACGCCATCCCGCTCGGCGACGTCACCACCTCGATGACGATCAGCGGCCCCGCGGTGCCGGTCTTCTGCATGTACGTCGTCGCGGCCGAGCGGCAGGGCGTCGCGCCCGCGCAGCTCAACGGCACGCTGCAGACCGACATCTTCAAGGAGTACATCGCGCAGAAGGAGTGGCTCTTCGAGCCCGAGCCGCACCTGCGCCTGATCGGCGACCTCATGGAGTACTGCGCCGCCGACGTCCCCGCGTACAAGCCGCTGTCGGTGTCGGGCTACCACATCCGCGAGGCGGGGGCGACGGCCGCGCAGGAGCTCGCGTTCACCCTCGCCGACGGCTTCGGCTACGTCGAGCTGGGGCTCTCCCGCGGGATGGACGTCGACGTCCTCGCCCCCGGGCTGTCGTTCTTCTTCGACAGCCACCTCGACTTCTTCGAGGAGATCGCCAAGTTCCGCGCGGCGCGCCGGATCTGGGCCCGCTGGATGCGGGACACGTACGGCGCCCGCACCGACAAGGCGCAGTGGCTGCGCTTCCACACCCAGACCGCCGGGGTGTCGCTGACCGGCCAGCAGCCGTACAACAACGTCGTCCGGACCGCGGTGGAGGCGCTGGCGGCGGTGCTCGGCGGGACCAACAGCCTGCACACCAACGCCCTGGACGAGGTGCTGGCGCTCCCCACCGAGCAGGCCGCCGAGATCGCCCTGCGCACGCAGCAGGTGCTGCTCGAGGAGACGGGCGTGGCCAACGTCGCCGACCCGCTCGGCGGCTCCTGGTACGTGGAGGAGCTGACCGACCGCATGGAGGCGGAGGCGGAGGCGATCTTCGCCACGATCCGCGCGATGGGCGAGTCCGAGCAGCGCTGGGTCGAGGCCTACGGCCCGATGACCGCGGGCATCCTCCGCGGCATCGAGGACGGGTGGTTCATGGCGGAGATCGCGGAGAGCGCGTTCCGCTACCAGCAGATGGTCGAGAAGGGCGACAAGAAGGTGGTCGGCGTCAACTGCCACACCGACACCGTCACCGGCGACCTCGACATCCTGCGGGTCTCCCACGAGGTGGAGCTCGAGCAGCGCCGGGTGCTCGCCGAGCGGCGCGCCGCCCGCGACGACGCCGCGGTCCGGGCGGCTCTGGACCGGATGCTCGACGTGGCCCGCGGCGACGGCAACATGGTGGAGCCCATGCTCGACGCCGTCCGGGCGGAGGCGACCCTCGGCGAGATCTGCGACGTGCTGCGCGAGGAGTGGGGCGTCTACACCGAGCCGGCGAGGTTCTGATGGCCTTCTGGCTGCTCGAGTACGACCTCGTCGACGACTACGTCGAGCGGCGCGCGCCGCTGCGCTCCCAGCACCTCGGGCTCGCCCGCGAGGCGTACGTCCGTGGCGACCTGGTCCTCGCCGGGGCGCCGGCCGAGCCGCCCGACCGGGCCGTGTTCGCCTGGCGCGTCGACGACCGCTCGGTGGTCGAGGACTTCGCCCGCCGCGACCCGTACGTCGTGGAGGGCCTGGTCCGGGAGTGGCGCGTACGGCCCTGGACCGTCGTGGTCGGCGAGGGCGCGGCGCCGGTCTGACCGCCCTGCGTGGCACGCCCCCCGGACGGCGAGGGACAATCGGCGGCATGACGCAGCCCAGCTTCAGCACGTACGGCGCGGTCGACCTGGGTGCGCTCGCCCAGCGGTCCGCGGCACCTCCGCCGTCCCCGCGCGCCGGCGGCTCCGGAGCCCCCGCCGGGGGCGGCGGTGGCCGGTTCGTCGTCGACGTCACCGAGGCGACGTTCGAGGCCGAGGTCATCCAGCGGTCCATGACCGTGCCCGTCGTCATCGACTTCTGGGCCGAGTGGTGCGGCCCCTGCAAGCAGCTCAGCCCGGTCCTCGAGCGGGTCGCCGAAGAGCTGGGCGGTCGGCTGGTGCTGGCCAAGATCGACGTCGACGCGAACCAGCAGCTCGCCGCGGCCGCCCAGGTGCAGTCGATCCCCACGGTCATCGCGGTGGTCAAGGGGCAGGCGGTGCCGCTCTTCCAGGGTGCACTGCCCGAGGCCCAGGTGCGCCAGTACGTCGACCAGCTGCTCCAGGTCGCGGCCGCCAACGGGGTGACCGGTGTCGTCACCGGCGCGGCCGAGGAGCCGGCCGCGGCCGGGGAGCCTGCCGAGCCGCCGCACGACCCCCGGTACGACGCCGCCTACGACGCGATCGAGCGCGGTGACCTCGACGCGGCCGCGGCCGCGTACCAGGCGCTGCTCGCCGACGCGCCGGCGGACGAGGAGGCGCGCCTCGGCCTGGCCCAGGTCGACCTGATGCGCCGGACCGCCGGACTCGACGAGGCGGCCGCCCGGGCGCGGGCCGACGCGCAGCCGGACGACGTCGACGCCGCGCTGGACGCGGCCGACCTGGACGTGCTCGCCGGCCGTCCGGAGGACGCGTTCGCCCGGCTCGTCGAGGTCGTCCGTCGTACGGCCGGAGCCGACCGGGACCGTGCCCGGGCCCGGCTGCTCGAGCTCTTCGGCGTCGTCGGCCAGGACGACGCGCGGGTGGCCAAGGCGCGGGTCTCCCTCGCCAACGCCCTGTTCTGACCTCCTTCCGTCTCTGACCCCCTTCCGTCGTTGGCGCGGCCCGCTCGCGGGCGTAGCGTGAGGCGGTCAGGACGGAAGCGGCGGACACGCCGTACAGGACACGGGGGACCACATGGCCGAGGCGTACGGGATCGAGCTCCGCCATCCGCTGCAGGGCGACCTGGTCGGTCACACCCTGACGCTGGCCGCGATCGGTACGGCGTTCGAGGCGACGTACGGGTGGCGGCTCCTCGCGGGCGGCACCGCGGTGGCCGACGGGCACTTCCAGGCGGGCTCCATGGGCACCATGGAGGCCTTCGTCCACCAGGAGGCGATCTCCTTCTCCCACCTCGGGCCGGCGACCCTGCAGGTCTTCGGGGACGACCCGTCCGGCGAGCACCCGCCCGGCGTCGACCTGGTCGAGGTGCCGGTGATCCTGGTTCCCGGGATGACCGGATACCAGATCCACACCGTGGTGCGCGGGGACACGCTCTCCAAGCTGGCCCGCGACTACGGCTCGACGGTCCAGGAGATCGCCGTCGCCAACGGCATCGTCAACCCGGACCTCATCACGGTCGGCCAGGTCCTGCGCATCCCGGTCTGAGGCCGGCACGCTCCGACGTCGGCACGGTCCGAGGACGGTGCAGGCCACCGCCCCCGTGAGCGGGCTCACGGTTGCGACCCGGACACGCAGGGGTACCGTCGCCGGGTGCTCGTCCCACCTGCCGCCGCCCCCGAGATGCTCGTCCCCGGGGCGCGGGTCACCGCGGAGTCCGTGGTCGTCGGCGTCGCCGACCCGGTGCACGCGTACCGCGGCGTCCGGCTGTGGCAGGAGGTCGGCATCCCCGGTGACCGGCTGGGCTTCGCCGCCGTGCCCGGCGGCTGGGAGCTCGTGCTGGACCGCCCCCCCGTGCAGCGCATGCAGTACCTGCTCGAGCTGACGCACGCCGACGGCCGCAGCGAGACGGTCCTCGACCCGGCCAACCCGCAGCGCGTGCGCGGGGTGTTCGGCGACCACTCCGTCGTGGAGATGCCGGGCTACGTACGACCGTGGTGGCTGGACGCCGCCGCCGTGGCGGGCCGGACCACCGACCTCGCCGCGCCGCCCGCCCGGGGGCTGCGGCGCGACCTGCCGGTGACCGTCTGGCAGCCCGCCGACGCCGACGACCGCGAGCCCCTGCCGCTGCTCCTGGCGCACGACGGCCACGAGATGGCCGACCTGGCCTCGCTCACGACCTACTCCGCGGCCCTCGCCGCGGCCGGCCGGCTGCCGCGGCACCGGCTCGCCCTGCTGCACCCGCTCGACCGCGACGCCTGGTACTCGGCCTCGCCCGCGTACGCCCGCTCGCTGGCCCGCTCCGCGGTGCCGTTGCTCCGCGAGCGCTTCGCCGTCCAGGGCCCGGTCGCGGCCATGGGGGCCAGCCTCGGCGGGCTGTCCCTGCTGCACGCCGAGTGGCTGCACCCGGGGACGTTCGGCGGGCTGTTCGCCCAGTCCGGCTCGTTCTTCCAGCTCACCACGGACGCGCAGGAGCAGGGCTACTCCCGGTTCTGGCGGATCCACCGCTTCGTGCACAGTGTGCTGACCGCGCCCGAGCCGCCGTCCCGCCCGCAGGTCGCGCTCACCTGCGGCGCGATCGAGGAGAACGCGCTGAACAACCGCGTGATGGCGCGCTGGCTGCGCGAGCGCGGCTACCCGGTCAGCTACGCGGAGGTGGCGGACGTCCACACGTTCACCGCCTGGCGCGACGCGTTCGACCCGCACCTGACCGACCTGCTCCACCGCACCTGGGGCACCGCGTAGCCTTCGCCCCCATGAGGCGCGAGGCACGGGACATCTGGTCGCCGGCTATCGGGGCGGACGGGAGGGTCGTGACCTACGGCCACTGGGGCCGGCCGGTGATCGTCTTCCCGTCCGAGCAGGGCCGCGCCTGGGACTTCGAGAACAACGGCATGGTCGGCGCGGTGGCGGACCTGGTGGAGGGCGGCCGGGCGAAGCTCTACTGCGTCGACTCCTTCGACGCCGCCACCTGGTCCGACAGCAGCCAGCCGGTCGAGGACCGCGCTCGCCGGCACGGCGCGTACGAGTCCTGGGTCGTCGACCAGGTCGTCCCGTACATCCGGGACGACTGCGGCGGCGAGCCCGTCGAGGTGATCACGACGGGGTGCAGCCTCGGGGCCTACCACGCGCTGAACTTCGCACTGCGGCGCGCGGACCTGTTCCCGCTCGCGATCTGCCTGTCGGGCAACTACGACCCCACGGCGTGGCGGGCCTGGGGCGAGCCGGGGGACGCCGTGTACTTCAACAACCCGATGAGCTACGTGCCCAACCTGCACGGGGAGCACCTGGCGTGGCTCCGCCAGCAGGTGTCGCTGCTCCTCGTCGTGGGTCAGGGCTCGTGGGAGGTCGACCCGACCGGCGCGCTGCCCTCGACGCTGCGCATGGCCGAGCTGCTGCGGGAGAAGGGGATCCGGCACGAGCTCGACGTCTGGGGCTACGACACCCCGCACGACTGGCCGTCCTGGCAGCGTCAGCTCGCCCACCACCTGCCGCGCTTCTGCTGAGGTCGGGTCCAACGCCCCGTGCGCCGACGCCGGCGGGCCACCAGGCTGGGAGTGACGGTCTCCGGCTGAGACGCAGGTGGTGAGTGCCATGGCGACCACGCAACGGGTGCGTGAGATCCTCTCCTGGTACGCGGGAGAGACCCCCGGGACCCTCGCGAACCTCCACCGGCTGCTCATGCACGGCCGGACGGGCGGGACCGGCAAGCTGGTCGTGCTCCCGGTCGACCAGGGCTTCGAGCACGGGCCGGGCCGCTCCTTCGCGCCCAACCCGGCCGGCTACAACCCTCGCTACCACTTCAGGCTGGCGCTCGACGCCGGGTGCAGCGCGCACGCGGCCCCGCTCGGGTCGATCCAGGCGGGGGCGGCCGAGTACGCGGGCGAGCTGCCGCTCATCCTCAAGTGCAACAACAGCGACTCGCTCTACTCGGGCGCCGACCCGGTCCCGGCGGTGACCGCCGGGGTCGAGGACGCGCTCCGGCTGGGCTGCGCGGCGGTGGGCTTCACGATCTACCCCGGCTCCGCGGGTCGCAACACGATGTACGAGGAGGTCCGATCCCTCGCCGCCGAGGCCAAGGCCGCCGGGCTCGCCGTCGTCGTGTGGTCCTACCCGCGCGGCTCCGGGCTGTCCAAGGAGGGCCAGACGGCGGTCGACGTCGTGTCCTACGCTGCCCAGATCGCGTGCCAGCTCGGCGCGCACGTCGTCAAGGTCAAGCCCCCGACGGAGCGCATCGAGCTCGAGGCCGCCCGGGTCGCGCTGGAGAAGGCCGGGGTACCCCTCGACACGCTCGCCGCGCGGGTACGGCACGTCGTCCAGTCCGCCTTCGACGGGCGCCGGATCGTCATCTTCTCGGGTGGCGCGGCCAAGGAGACCGCGGCGGTGCTGGAGGAGAACCGCCAGACGGCGCTCGGCGGCGGCTTCGGCACGATCATGGGCCGCAACTCCTTCCAGCGGCCGCACGACGAGGCGGTGGAGCTGCTCCACGCGGTGATGGACATCCACATCACGACGGCGGCCGAGGTGCCGCCCGGGTAGCCCGCCGGTCGGCACCGGCCCGCCGTGACCACGCCCGCCGCGGGAGCCGCACCCCTGCTAGCGTCGCCGCACCGTGAGGCGTCGGGCGGAGGGAGACCTCGTGGACGGTCAGGTGCGGCACGTCGCAGGCCTGCTGCTGGGCACCGAGGAGGACTGGCCGCGGGCGTTCGAGGAGCTGGCCCGCCGCCTCGGCCCGGTCACCGACTCCGCGGGATCCGAGCACACCCTGGACGTCGAGCGCATCACCGTCGAGCCGTTCGACCTCGGCGACAAGCCGCGCTACGCGCTGGTCATCGACCGCCTCGCCTACTGGTACTACCACCCGCGCGAGTGGCTGAAGAAGGTCGCGCTGATGGACGACGTCTACCTCCTCAACAGCCCGTTCACGTTCCAGTCCATGGAGAAGCACGCGGCGTACTGCGCCATGATGCGGCTGGGCCTCAAGGTGCCCGACACCGTGCTGGTCCCGTACAAGAACCCGGTCGACCACGCCAAGTACGCGTACACGGCCGAGAAGTACAACCGCCCGTTCGACCTGGACGCGATCGCCGACCGGCTCGGCTACCCCATGTTCATGAAGCCGTACGACGGCGGGGCGTGGCGTGGCGTGTCCATGATCCGCGACCGGGACGACCTGCACCGGGCCTACGACGAGTCCGGCGAGATGCTCATGCACCTGCAACAGGCCGTCGCCGGCTACGACGTCTTCGCCCGGGCGCTGTCCATCGGCGCCGAGACGATGGTGATGAAGTTCCGCCCTGACGAGCCGATGCACAACCGCTACGAGGTGGCACACGACTTCCTGGCACCGGAGGTGGGGCACGAGACAGAGACGATCAGCCGGCTGGTCAACGCCTACTTCCGCTGGGAGTTCAACTCCTGCGAGATGCTCGTCAAGGGCGACCAGGTCCACCCGATCGACTACGCCAACGCCTGCCCCGACGTGTCGATCACCTCGCTGCACTACTACTTCCCGTGGGCGATGAAGGCGCTGCTCAAGTGGTCCGTCTTCTGCCTCGTCACCGGGCGCGCCCCCCGGCTGGACTTCGACCAGCGTCCGTACGTGCGGATCGCGGAGCGAGACGACCTCTCGTACGCCGAGAAGCTCGCCGCCTACCGGCGGCTGGCCGACGAGCACTTCGAGGTGGAGCGCTACCGGGACTTCTGCGACTCGCGGCTGCGCCACGTCGACGAGGTGGTGCTCGACTGGGTGTCGGGGGCCGACTTCGACCGGCTGCTGGTCGACACGGTCGTCGCGACCTACCCGCCGCACGAGCACGACCAGTTCCTCGCACACTTCCGGGGACTGCTCGGGATGTGGGTGCGGGACGAGGGGGCCCGGCTGGCCGCGGCGGCCGGCTGAGCGCTCGCAGCCCTGCTCTGGCCGGCCCGGTCCGGGTGCTGGCCGGTGCCGTCCCGCCCTGCCTCGCGGTCCTGGCCGGGGATCAGCCGGGCCGGCGGTGGTGCTCCTGGACGGCGAAGGTGTTGCCGTCGGGGTCGGCGAAGAAGACGAACGTGCCGAAGTCCCGTCGTTCGGGGTCCGGGCCGGGGGTCTGCACGCCGTCCGCGAAGTGCTGGAGGCCGCTGTGCTCGACGCCGGCCGCGGTCAGGTGCTCGGCCGCCGCCTCGGCGTCCTCGACGACCAGGTGGACGCCGCGGAGCGTGCCCGGCTCGCCGGCGCCCACGTTGGTCCCGAAGGTCAGCGAGCAGGCCGAGCCGGGCGGGGTGACCTGGACGATGCGGAACGCCTCGCCGGCGTCGTGGTCGACGTCCAGCCGGAAGCCGAGCCGGTCGACGTAGAACTCCTTCGCCCGGTCCACGTCGGTCACGGGGACCACGACGACCTCGATCTTCCAGTCCATGCGGGTGCGCCCTTCACGGTCGTGGGAGCCGACCTCGCTCGTCGACGTCCTCGGCGGTGAGGACCGGCGCGCGAGCCGGAACTCATCTTCCGCCGTTCCACGACGGTTCCCCGAAATCGGCGACGAACGTTGCCGTCCGACCCGTCGACGTCCACCCTGACGGCATGAGCGACTACGACGTGGCGGTCATCGGCGGTGGCGCTGCCGGGCTGTCCGCGGCCCTGGTCCTGTCCCGGGCCCGGCGCCGAGTGGCCGTGGTGGATGCCGGCCGGCCACGCAACGCGCCCGCGGCCCACATGCACGGCTTCCTCTCCCGGGACGGGTTCCCGCCGCAGGACCTGCTGGCCCTGGGCCGGGCGGAGGTGCGCGGGTACGGCGGCGACATCATCGACGGCACCGTCGCTCACGTCGAGCACCGCACCGGGTCGGACTTCCGGGGGTCCGACCTCCGGGGGTCGGACTTCCGGGTCGGGCTGGCCGACGGATCCGTCCTGCGGGCGCGACGGCTGCTCGTGGCCACCGGCCTGCAGGACGTGCTGCCTGACGTCCCCGGGGTCCGGGAGCGCTTCGGCCGGGACGTCCTGCACTGCCCGTACTGCCACGGGTACGAGGTCCGTGACCAGCCGATCGGGGTGCTGGGCGGGACTCCCGAGGCCGTCCAGCACGCCCAGCTCGTCCGACAGTGGTCTGCGGACGTGATCTTCTTCCCGCACACCGACGTGCTCACCCCGGACCACCGCGAGCAGCTGGCCGCCCGTGGTATCGGCGTCGTGGACGGTCCGGTGAGGCGAGTGGTCGTCGACGAGGACCGGCTGAGCGGCGTCGAGCTGGGTCACGGCGTCGTCGTCACCCGAGCAGCCGTCTTCGTCCGGCCTGGCTCCGTCCCCCACTCCGACGTGCTCGTCGCCCTGGGCGCCGCCGTGGACGACCGCGGCTGGGTGGTCACCGACGCCACAGGCCGCACGACAGTCCCGGGTGTCTGGGCCGCCGGCAACGTGGCCGATCCCAGAGGGCAGGTCATCACCGCCGCCGGCCAGGGCTCGGCCGCCGCCATCGCCGTCAACGCGGACCTGGTCGAGTCCGACGTCGCCGAGCCGGTCAAGGACGTCCTGAGCCGGCCGGTGTGAACGGCAGCCGCGAGCACCGCACCGGTGTGTCCCCGGCACCCTGGCCAGGGGAAGGGGAGACGGTGGCGCCCGCCCTCCTGCTCGAGACCAAGCTGTACGTGCCCTCGCCACCGAGTCGCCTGGTGCGGCGGCCGCGGCTGAGCGAGCGGCTGGACAGCGGGGCGGCGGCGACGCTGATGCTGGTCTCCGCGCCGGCCGGCTTCGGCAAGACGACGCTGCTCGCCGACTGGCTCACAGCGCGTGCGGCCGGACCGTCCGCGGCTGCCGGGGAGCGACCCGCGGCGTGGGTATCGCTCGACCGGGGCGACAACGACCCCGGCACCTTCTGGGCCTACGTCATCGCCGCGCTCCAGCGGGTGGCGCCCGGGGTCGGCTCGGGCTCACTTGCACTCCTGCGGGCACCCCGGCCGGCGCCGGTCGCGACGGTGCTCACCGCACTGCTCAACGACCTTGCCACGGTCGACGGCGACATCGTGCTGGTCCTCGACGACTACCACGCCGTGGACGACCCCGAGGTCCAGGAAGGGATGGCGTACGTCCTCGACCACGTGCCTCCGCGGCTGCACCTGGTGATCGCCGGCCGGGCCGACCCTGCGCTGCCGCTGGCTCGGCTGCGGGCTCGGGGCGGGTTGGTCGAGATCCGTGCCGCCGACCTGCGCTTCACGCCCGACGAGGCCGTCGCCTACCTCAACGGGGTCATGGGTCTCGAGCTCACGGCCGGCGAGGTGACGGCACTCGAGGGGCGCACCGAGGGCTGGATCGCCGCACTCCAGCTGGCGGCACTGTCGATGCAGGGTCGCGACGACGTGGCCGGCTTCATCGCCGGCTTCGCCGGGGACGCGCGCTACGTCGTCGACTACCTGGTCGAGGAGGTGCTGCAGCGTCAGCCCGAGGACGTCCAGCGCTTCCTGCTGCGGACCTCCGTCCTCCCCCGGCTCACCGGTGCCCTGTGCGACGCCGTCACCGGTTCCACGGGTGGCAAGGCGACGTTGGAGGCGCTCGATCGGGGCAACCTGTTCCTGGTCCCGCTCGACGACCGCCGCCGGTGGTACCGCTACCACCACCTGTTCGCCGACGTGCTGCGAGCACGCCTGGCGGACGAGGAGCCGGGCAGCGTCGCCACGCTCCACGGGCGAGCGAGCGAGTGGTTCGAGCAGCACGGGGAGCGGGCGGTCGCCATCGACCACGCCCTCGCCGCCGAGGACTACGAGCGGGCGGCCGACCTGGTCGAGCTCGCGGCTCCGGCGACGCGCCGGGACCGGCAGGAGGGCACCCTGCGGCGCTGGCTGGAGGCCCTTCCCGAGGCCCACATCCGGAACCGGCCGGTGCTCAGCAACGGCTACGCCGGGTCGCTGCTGGCCACCGGCGAGATCGAGGGCGTCGAGCGGCGCCTGCGGGATGCCGAGCAGTGGGTGGACACCATGACAGGCGGGCGCCCGGGCTCCGTCGAGCGACCCGCGGGAATGGTGGTCGTGGACGAGGAGGGCTTCCGCGGGCTCCCCGTGTGGCTCGCCGTCCACCGCGCCGGGCAGGCGCTGGCGCTCGGCGACCCGGCCGGCACGGTGACCCACGCCCGGCGGGCCCTGGGGCTCGCTGCCGACGACGACCACGTCGCGCGTGCGGCGGCTGCCGCGCTCATCGGGCTCGCGTCGTGGGGGAGCGGGGACCTCGAGGCGGCGCACGCGGGATACGCCGAGTCGACGGACCGCATGCTGAGGGCCGGGTACCTGGCCGACGTCCTCGGCCTGGCGATCACGATGGCGGACATCCGCATCGTCCAGGGCCGCCTGGGTGACGCCTTGAGCACGTACGAGCGGGCGCTGCGGCTCGCGGCGGACCGGCAGGGACGGGTCCTGCGGGGCACGGCGGACATGTACGTCGGGATGGCCGCGATCCACTGCGAGCGCGACGACCTGCCGGCGGCCAGGGAGCTCCTGGCGCGCAGCCAGCACCTCGGCGAGCACCTCGGACTGCCCCAGAACCCTTACCGCTGGCGGGTCGTGACGGCCCTGCTGCGGGAGGCCGAGGGGGACCTGGACGGCGCGGTCGACCTGCTCGATGACGCCGAGCGGGTGTACGTCGGTGACTTCTCACCCGACGTGCGGCCGATCGCTGCGATGCGGGCGCGCGTGTGGCTCGCGCAGGGGAGGCTGCGCGAGGCCTCCCGGTGGGCGCAGCATCGGGGCCTGTCCGCCGAGGACGACCTCAGCTACCTGCGCGAGTTCGAGCACGTCACCCTGGCTCGGCTACTGCTGGAGCAGCTCCGGGCCGACCACGTCGCGACCTCCGGGGAGCGGGCGCTCGAGCTGGTGCAGCGCCTGCTCCGAGCGGCCGAGACCGGGGGCAGGACCGGCACCGTCATCGAGATGCTGGTGCTGCAGGCGCTCGCGCACCAGGCCCGCGGCGGCGGCGCCGCTGGGTTGGAGCCGCTGGAGCGCGCCCTGACGTCGGCGCAGCCCGAGGGGTACGTGCGGGTGTTCACCCGCGAGGGGCCGCCGATGGCCGCCCTGCTCGCGGCCGCGGCGCGGCGCGGGATCGTCCCGGGCTACGCCGGTCGGCTGCTGGCCACCGTCGGCGGGACACCGGCGCGGTCCACCGACTCCGCCCGGACGGTCGAGTCGCTGAGCGACCGTGAGCTGGACGTGCTCCGGCTGCTCGCCACCGACCTGGGCGGACCGGACATCGCCCGCGAGCTGGTGGTCTCCCTCAACACCGTGCGGACGCACACCAAGAACATCTACACGAAGCTGGGCGTGAACAACCGCCGGTCGGCGGTCCGCCGGGCGACCGAGCTCGACCTGCTGCGTACGCGGCACTGACCGAGCCGCCGGCTCAGCGTCCCGGGCCGACCCGGGCGACCCGGGCAACCGGGCTCAGCGCACGCCCTTGACCGGCAGGACGGCGGCGGCGCCGAGGATGGCGCTGACGCCGGCGACCGCGTACAGCACCCCGTAGTCGCCGCCCGCGACCGCCAGCACGGCCGGCGCGATCGCCGGCGCCAGGGAGAACGGGAGCGCTCCGGCGATGTTGAACACGCCGAGGTCCTTGGCGGCGGTGGCCGGGTCCGGCAGCACATCGGCGGCCAGCGCGAGGTCGACGGCCACGTAGACGCCGAAGCCGAGACCGCCGAGGGCCATCCCGACCAGGAAGCCGTTGAGGTCGACGGCGAGGGCGATGACGAACATCGCCACGCCGTACACGGTGGACGCGGTGAGGACGAACGCCTTCCGGCGGCCGGTGAGGTCGGACAGCCTGCCCCCGATCAGGGAGGCTGCGACCACGACGGTGGACTGCACCAGGGTGCCGAGGAACACCTGCCCCGGCACGTCGCCCTCGGCGCTGCCCAGCTTCTCCAGCAGGTAGTAGGTCTGGTAAGTGACGAGGAAGGCGTAGGCCAGCACGAACAGGAACCGGCTGAGGAACGCCCACGCGAAGTCGGGGGCCCGGCGCGGGTCGACGTAGAAGGTGTCGGCGACCTCTCGGACCGACCAGGCCGGCCGGTCCGCCGTGGCCAGGCGGCGGTCGTCCAGCCTGGCGGCGAAGAGCAGGACGAAGAACCCGCCGACGGCGCACGGGACCATGAACATGGCGAGCAGGTTCCCCGTGAACAGCTTCACCAGGAACGTGCCGACCACGGACGCGACCGGGACGCACACGCCGAGGACCCCGGACACCGACCCCCGCTGACTCGGCGGGACCTGGTCCGGCAGGACAGCGACCAGGGCGGCGAGCAAGGCGTTGAGGCACACCTGGGCGAGGCACCAGCCGGCGAGCACCACGGGGATGGTGGGCGCCAGCGCCACGACGAGGACGCCCAGGCACCCGCCGAGCAGGCCGGCCACGATCCACGGCCGTCGCATGCCCCATCCCGACCGGGTCCGGTCGCTCAGCCTGCCGAAGAACGGGTTGGCGACCATCGCCAGCAGCGCCGCGACCCCGGCCACGAGCGACAGGCTGGTGGGTGCCCGCTCCGTGCCCACGAGGGAGTTGACCTTCAGCGCCAGTGTGACCAGCAGCGGAGCCAGGAACAGCAGGCTGGTGCTGACGAAGGCGAGGGTGTACAGGGCGATGAAGCCCCAGCCGACGCGGGGCAGCGTCGTGGCCGGCGTCCGGGCGACGGAGGCTCCCCCGGCGGGGCGGACAGCGTCGGCCATGGCGCTTCCCTCAGCGGTCGGGCCAGGGGCCACGGCCGGCGTGGCGGTGCCCCAGTGGTCGAGCACGCGGTGGCCCGGTGCTCGAGCACCGAGTGTGCCACGGGCGGTGATGCCCCTTTTGAGGATGTCTGTACGGACTTCCCTGCCGAGGTCACCACGTGGTTCACCACGTGTGGGGATCCCGGCTCACCACATCCGCTCCTACGTTCCGCAGCGATGGACGCACGACCGACGCCGCCCGCCGCCGAGCCGTCACGAGAGAGCGAAGGAGCGCCATGAGCGACACGCACGCATCGCCCGGCAGCCGGCGCGGGCCCGGGCAGTACGAGATCCGCCTCGCCGGCCACCTCGACCAGCGCTGGGCGGAATGGTTCGACGGGCTCACCCTCGCCCACGACAGCGACGGGACCACCGTCCTGCACGGCCGGGTCGTCGACCAGGCCGCCCTGCACGGCCTGCTGCAGAAGGTCCGCGACCTGGGCCTGCCGCTGGTCTCCGTCGCCCAGGTCGCGTCCGACCCGCCCGACGTCGCCACCCAGCCGCGATGACCGACCAGACCATCACCGGGAGCCCGTCATGAACCGTCTCGTCCGCCGCATCGGCGACCTCAGCGCACGCCGACCCTGGACCACGATCGGCGCGTGGGTGCTCCTCGCCGCTCTCGTGGCCGCCCTCGCCGGCGCTGCCGGCGGCGCCTTCGCCGACGACTTCAGCGCGCCCGGTAGCGAGAGCGCCGAGGCGATGGCGCTGCTCGAGGAGCGCTTCCCCGAGGTGGCCGGCGGCACCGCCGTCGCCGTGTTCGCCGCGCCGGACGGCCGACGGGTGGACAGCTTCCAGCCGGCGGTCGAGTCGGCGCTGTCGCAGGTCGCGACGATCGAGCACGTCGCGTCGGTCGGCGACCCCTTCGCGTCCGGCAGGGTCTCGGCCGACGGCCGGGTCGCATTCGCCGAGATCGCCCTCGACGTTCCGTCGACCGAGTTCGGCCGGGACACGGCGGCCGACCTGGTCGCCGCCCTCGCGTCGGCCCGGGAGAGCGGCGTGCAGGCGGAGTTCGGCGGCGACGCGGCGTTCCTCAACGCCGAGGAGGAGTCCTCCGGTGCCGAGGTGGTCGGTCTCGTGGCCGCGCTCGTCGTGCTCCTCGTCGCCTTCGGCACGGTCGTGGCGGCGCTCGTCCCGATCGTGCTCGCCCTGGTCGCCGTCGGCGTCGGGCTCGGCGGCATCGTGCTGCTGGCCGGCGGCCTGACCGTGTCCACCGCAGCGCCCACCATCGGCGCCATGGTGGGGCTGGGGGTCGGCATCGACTACGCGCTGTTCATCGTCGCCAGGTACCGCGAGAACCGTGCCGCCGGGCAGCCCAACGCGCCGGCGCTGTCTGCGGCCATGGGCTCCTCGGGCAGTGCCGTCTTCTTCGCCGGCGCGACCGTGGTGCTGGCGATGGCCGCCCTGGTGCTCACCGGCGTCGGCTTCCTCGCCTCCATCGGTCTCGCCACCTCGATCGTCGTGCTGTTCGCGGTGGCGACCGCGACCACCCTGCTGCCGGCGATGCTGTCGCTGCTCGGCGACCGCATCGACGCCGGACGTGTCGTGGGCCGGCGACGCACGGCCAAGCCCGCCGAGGCGACCGCCTGGTGGCGGCTGGCCCACCGGATCTCCGCTCGGCCGTGGCCGTACCTGGTCGCCGGCTCGCTCGTCCTGCTGACCCTGGCCGCCCCGGCGCTGTCGCTGAGCACCGGCTTCCCGGACGCCGGCGACAACCCCACCAGCCAGACGGAGCGCAAGGCGTACGACCTGCTGGCCGAGGGCTTCGGGCCGGGCGTCAACGCCCCACTGCTCGTCGTCGCGGACCTCCAGGGCAGCGGGCTGGGTGCGGCGGACGTCCCCGAGCTGGCCGGGCGCATCGCCGCCGTCCCCGGCGTCGCGGAGGTCGGCGAGCCGCGGGTCAGCGCGACCGGCGACACCGTCGTGCTGCCCACCCTGCCCACCACGGAGCCCTCCGACCCGGTCACCGTGCGGACGCTCGAGCAGGTCCGGGCCGTCACTCCGGACGGGGTGTCCGTGACCGGTGCGACCGCGCTGACCCTCGACCTGGACGAGCAGCTGACCGACGCCCTCCCGCTGTTCATCGGCGCCATCCTGGCCGCCTCCGTCCTGCTGCTGATGGTCGTGTTCCGGTCCGTCGTCGTCCCGCTGAAGGCCGCCGTCATGAACCTGCTCTCCATCGGGGCCGCCTACGGCGTCGTCGTCGCCGTCTTCCAGTGGGGATGGCTGGGTGGGGTGTTCGGCCTGGACGGCACGTACCGGATCGCCTCGCCGCTGCCCGTCATCTTCTTCGCCGTCCTGTTCGGGCTGTCCATGGACTACGAGGTGTTCCTCGTGTCGCGCATCCGCGAGGCCTTCCACGCCACCGGGGACAACGCCGAGTCCGTCGCCCGGGGGCTGGCGTCCACGGGACGGGTCATCACGTCCGGCGCGCTGATCATGATGTGCGTCTTCCTCGCCTTCATCACCAACCCCTCGCCGTTCGTGCAGATGATCGGGCTGGGGCTGGCCACGGCCATCGCCGTCGACGCCACCGTCGTCCGCATGGTCCTGGTGCCGGCTTCGATGGCGCTGATGGGCCGCGCGAACTGGTGGCTGCCCGGGTGGCTCGACCGTCTGCTGCCTCACCTCAGCCTCGAGACCGACCCGGTGGCGGACCAGCCCGCCACGGTGCCCGCCCCGGTGCCCGCACCGGTGAGCTGACCGCTTCCCACGAGACGGAACGGACGACCACCATGATCGAAGCCAAGAACCTCACGAAGCACTACGGCGACAAGACCGCGGTCGACGACCTGACGTTCACCGTCCGACCCGGCATCGTCACCGGGTTCCTGGGGCCCAACGGGGCCGGGAAGTCGACCACGATGCGGATGATCCTGGGCCTCGACGCGCCCACCGGTGGCACCGTCACGGTCGGGGGCAAGCCCTACCGCCGGCACGCCAAGCCCCTGCAGGTGGTCGGCGCGCTGCTCGAGGCGCGGGCGGTCCACACGTCCCGCTCTGCCTACCACCACCTGCTGGCGCTCGCGGCTACTCACGGCATCGCACGGTCCCGCGTCGCCGAGGTGATCGAGATGGTCGGCCTGCAGGACGTCGCCCGCAAGCGGGCGGGCGGCTTCTCCCTCGGCATGGGGCAGCGCCTGGGCATCGCATCCGCGCTGCTGGCCGACCCCGAGACGCTCATCCTTGACGAGCCGGTGAACGGCTTGGACCCGGAGGGCATCCGCTGGATCCGCGACCTGCTCAAGGGCCTGGCCGCCGACGGGCACACCGTGTTCGTCTCCAGCCACCTGATGAGCGAGATGGCGCTCACCGCCGAGCACGTCATCGTCGTCGGCCGTGGCCGGCTGATGGCCGACATGCCCATGGCCAAGCTCATCGCCCGCGCCTCCAGCAACGCGGTCGTCGTCCGCTCGCCGCAGGCCGCCGAGCTTGCCGAGGCCTTCGTCGGCGCGGACATCACCGTCACCACCCCGGATCACGACACGCTCGAGGTCACGGGCCTCACCGCCGCCCAGGTCGGCGACCGCGCCCGGGACCTCGGCATCAGCGTGCACGGACTCGCCCCCAGGACGGCGTCGCTGGAGGAGGCCTTCATGGAGATGACCCGCGACGAGGTCGAGTACCACGCCCACACCCCGGTCGGCCACCACGTCAGGAGCTCGTCATGACCACTCTCACCACTGCGCCGGACCGGACGTCCGACGACTCCGACGTCGTCGAGGTCGGGCAGGTCACGCAGCTCAGGGTCCTGCGCAGCGAGTGGATCAAGCTGCGGTCGCTGCGCTCGAGCGCCCTGACCCTGGCGGCGGCTGTCGTCCTCATGGTCGCGATGGGCTGGGTCTTCGGCTGGGCCACGGACGCCAACTGGTCCGACCTGCGCCCGGACGAGCAGGCGTCGTTCAGCGCGGTGGACACCACCCTCGCCGGCTACAACCTCGCGCAGCTCGCCATCGGCGTGCTCGGCGTGTTGCTGGTCACCGGCGAGTACGCCACCGGCATGGTCAGGTCCACCTTCGGGGCCGTCCCACGGCGGCTGCCCGTGCTGTGGGCCAAGGCCGCCCTCTACGCGGGCGTGACGTTCACCCTCATGCTCGGCGCCGCGTTCGTGGCGTTCGTCGGCGGCCAGCAGCTCCTCGGCACGCACGGGACGACCCTGTCGGCGGACGGGGCCGTGCGGGCCGTCGTCGGGGTGGCCGGGTACCTCGCCCTGATCGGGGTGTTCTCCGTGGCTCTGGGCTTCGTCGTGCGCAGCACCGCAGGCGGGGTCGCCACCCTGTTCGGGCTGCTGCTCGTCGTGCCGACGCTCGGGCTGCTGCTCCCGGCCAGCTGGAAGGACGACCTCCTGCCGTACCTGCCCAGCAACGCCGGCGGGACGATGTTCAGCGCGCGCACCGCCGCCGACTCCCTGTCGGCCGGCACCAGCCTGCTGGTGCTGCTGGGCTGGGTCGCCGCGGCCCTGGTCTGCGCGGCGGTGGTCCTGAGGAAGCGCGACGCCTGACACGGGCGGGGAGGCGGGCCTATCGTCGGGAGCGGTTGGGGAGGTCCGCGATGCCCGGCTCTGGCGTCCTCGGGACCCGTGGCCGCTGGGTGGCCGCGGGCGTGGTCCTGACCGTCGCGGCATCCTTCCCGGTCTGGCGCGCGGTGACCGCCGGCTCGTCGGACGAACCGTGGGGGGCGCGAGCGGAGACCTGGGTCGCGCAGTACCTCGCCGGCGTCGGTGACGAGTCCGGGTCCGAACCGGTCCGCAAGGCGTTCTACGCGCCCGACGGCGTCCTGGACCTGAGGGTGCAGAGCGGGCGCGTGACCAGCGGCTACGAGTCGCTGACCTCGTCGGTCCCGGACCAGCGGCACCCGGCGGTGATGCTCGACCTCATGGAGAGCCAGGGGTGGTACCTCGCGGCGGACTCGGTGCTCATCCTCTTCACCGCTCCGCCCCTGCCGCCGTACGTCGACGGTGCCGCGTCACCGGGCGGGTCGCCCGGGACGCTCCCACAGGGGATCCCCCGCCACTTCGCCAGCCTGCTGGAGCTCGGGGACCGGGGGATCTCCACGGAGGTCGACCTGGCCGCACCCCAGACCTGGGGGTCGGCGCCGCGCCGCTGCGACGACCAGGCCGTGGCCTCCCTCGAGGAGCGGTACCTTGCGGCGTGGTCGTCCGGCGGGAGCCGGGCCGACGTGGCCGCCGCCTACGGGGACGGTTCAGAGGTCGTCGACTCGGCGACCGGCCGGCGCGTGGTCGGCGTCGACGGCATCCTCGAGTGGGCCGACGCCGCACGCTCGCTGAGAGGGTCGCCGAAGCCCTTGGCACTGCGAGGCGCCGGTGGTCGGGCCCTGTACGTCACCTGCGACCCGGTGCGCAGCCCGGACCGGGCGGTGCTGGTGCTCCAGCGCCTGGACCGGCGCGGCTGCCCGGTCGAGTACGCGGCCTCGCTCCGGCTGGGCGCGGACCAGCGGGTCGAGAGCGAGACGTGGCTCACCGCCCCGTCGGCGGGTCGCCGCTGCGCCGGCCCCGGGGAGCTCGTCGACGGCTGGTGGGCCCACGTCGAGATCCCCTCGCTCGTCCCCGAGGACGAGTCGCCGCCGCTGCGGCGACCGGAGCAGGTCATCACGCTGACCGGTGCCACTCCGGCCCTGGCCGACCAGCTCGACCGGGCGCTGGACCGGTACGAGGAGGCCGGGCTGGGCGTGCCGCGGGTGACCGCCGTGTCGTGGGTCGACCGCGACGACCCGGCGTGCCAGGTCGTCAACGGCCTGGCCATGTCCCGGTCGCCGCAGCAGTTCGACGTCACCCTCTGCTTCACCGAGGGCTCGGCCTGTGCCGACCGCGACTGCTCGTCGTACGAGCCGTGGACCGACGAGGTCCTGCTGCACGAGCTCGCGCACGCGTGGGTCGCCCAGCACGTCGACGCAGCCCGCCGGCAGGCCTACCTGGACCACGCCCGACTCCGGGAGTGGAGCGCGATCACCACCGCCTACCACCTGCGGGGCGTCGAGCGGGCCAGCTGGGACATCGCGTTCGGCCTCACCGAGCACACTCCCCGCAACCCGCCCGAGGGCGAGCGGCTGTGCCGGTCGCAGGACGAGGGATTCCGCATCCTCACCGGCGAGGCCCCGCTGACCCCTGCGTGCTGACGGGCGGGGACCCACGCCCTTCCGCTGAGCCGGCGGCCCGACGTCCCCTGCCCGTCGAGGCCCGGCGATCAGGCCCGGCGATCAGGCCCGGCGCAGCCAGACCGTCCCGAGGGGCGGCACCCGCAGGGTGGCGGACGCGGGCCGGCCGTGCCAGGGCTCCTCGACGGCCTCCACCGCACCGAGGTTGCCGACCCCCGAGCCCCCGTAGCCGTCCGCGTCGGTGTTCAGCACCTCGTCCCAGCGGCCGGCGGTGGGCAGCCCGACCCGGTAGCCCTCGTGCGGGACGGCGGAGAAGTTCGCCACGCAGGCGATCACCGACCTGTCGTCGCCCCAGCGCAGGAACGAGAACACGTTGCCCGCGGCGTCGTTGGCGTCGATCCACTCGAAGCCGGCCGGGTCGATGTCCTGCGTCCACAGCGCACGGCTGTCCCGGTAGACCCGGTTCAGGTCGCGCACGAGGGACTGGACCCCGCGGTGCTCGCTGTGGTCCAGCAGCCACCAGTCGAGCTCGCGGGACTCCGCCCACTCCGACTCCTGGCCGATCTCGGCGCCCATGAACAGCAGCTGCTTGCCCGGGTGCGCCCACATGAAGGCCAGGTAGGCGCGCAGGTTGGCGAGCTTCTGCCAGCGGTCCCCGGGCATCTTGCGGAGGAGCGACCCCTTGCCGTGCACGACCTCGTCGTGGGAGATGGGCAGCACGTAGTTCTCGGAGTACGCGTACATCATCGAGAACGTCATCTGGTGGTGGTGGTACTGGCGGTAGATCGGCTCCCGGCTCATGTAGCCCAGGGAGTCGTGCATCCAGCCCATGTTCCACTTCAGGCCGAAGCCGAGCCCGCCGAGGTGCGTGGGCCGGGTGACGCCCGGCCAGGCGGTCGACTCCTCGGCGATGGTGACGGCGCCGGGTACGCGCTTGTAGACGGTCGCGTTCATCTCCTGCAGGAAGCCGACGGCGTCGAGGTTCTCTCGACCGCCGAACTGGTTGGGCAGCCACTCGCCCGCCGGGCGGGAGTAGTCCAGGTAGAGCATCGACGCGACCGCGTCGACCCGCAGCCCGTCGATGTGGAACTCCTCCAGCCAGTACAGGGCGTTGGCCACCAGGAAGTTGCGGACCTCCGTGCGCCCGAAGTCGAACACGAACGTGCCCCACTCGGGGTGCTCGCCCCGCCGGGGGTCCGGGTGCTCGTAGAGCGGCGTGCCGTCGAAGCGGGCGAGCGCCCACTCGTCCTTGGGGAAGTGGGCGGGGACCCAGTCCACGATCACGCCGATGCCGGCCTGGTGCAGCCGGTCGACGAGCAGCCGGAACTCGTCCGGGCTGCCGAAGCGGGCGGTGGGGGAGAAGTACGACGTCACCTGGTAGCCCCAGGACCCGCCGAAGGGGTGCTCGGCGACCGGCAGCAGCTCCACGTGGGTGAAGCCGAGCTCCTGCACGTACGCGACGAGCTCGTCGGCCAGCTGGGCGTAGGAGCGCCCGCGCCGCCAGGAGCCGAGGTGCACCTCGTACACGGCCATCGGCTCGGCGTGCGCCCGGTGCCCGGACCGCTCCCGCATCCAGTCCTCGTCCGACCACTCGTACGAGGAGGTGAACACGACCGACGCCGTCGCCGGCGGCTCCTCGGTGCGGAAGGCCATCGGGTCGGCCTTCTGCCGCCAGACGCCGTCCCGCCCGAGGATCTCGTACTTGTACCGGGTGCCGTCGCCCACGTCGGGGACGAACAGCTCCCAGACACCGGTCGAGCCGAGGGAGCGCATCGGCGTGCCCCGCCCGTCCCAGTGGTTGAAGTCGCCGATCACGCGCACCCCGCGGGCGCCCGGCGCCCACACTGCGAACGACGTGCCGGTCACCGGACCGCTGTAGGTCTGGTAGCTGCGCACGTGGCTGCCCAGGACCTCCCAGAGCTCCTCGTGCCGGCCCTCGCCGAGGAGGTGCATGTCGAGGTCGCCGAGAGTGGGCAGGTAGCGGTACGGGTCGTCGCTGCGCACCGTGGAGCCGGAGTACGTGACCGACAGCCGGTAGTCCGGGACCTCGGGCAGCTCCAGGACGCCGGCCCAGATGCCGCCGTACTCGTGGTCCAGCGAGGTGGCCGAGTCGCCCACCACGACCTCGACCGACTCGGCCCACGGCCGCAGCACCCGGACGGTGACCCCGCCGTCGTGCGGGTGCGGGCCGAGCACGCTGTGCGGGTTGGCGTGGTCGCCGTCGACCAGGTGCTGCAGGACGGAGGTGTTCACCGGCAGCAGCTCGGGTGGTCCGGGCGGCCGCGTGCCCGAGGGGCTGCCGGGGGCCGCACTCGAGGGGCTGCCGGGGGCCGCAGCCGAGGGGCTGCCCGGGGCCGCCGCGCGGGGACGGGCCGGGGTGGTGCCGGCGCTGTCGCTGGTGTCGCTCACGGGAGCTCCTCCGGGGTCGACGCTGGGGCGAGCCGCTGCACGGCGGCCAGCGGGATGGGCAGCCAGGCAGGCCGGTTGCGGGCCTCGTACACGGCCTCGTAGACGGCCTTGTCCGTCTCGTACGCGCGGAGCAGGGTGCCCTGGTCCCGCGGGTCGTGCCCTGCGGCGGCGGCGTACCCGTCGCAGAAGGCGTCTCGGTTGCGCTCCGCCCACTCCGCAGCACGGTAGGCGATCTGCTCGCTGCCGGGGTGGTCGACGACGAGCAGGTGGCGGGCCGCGTAGTCGAAGGAGCGCAGCATGCCGGCGACGTCGCGCACGGGGGAGTCGAGCAGCACGCGCTCGGCCAGCGACTTCTCCGGCTCGCCCTCGAAGTCGAGCAGCTTCCAGCCCAGCACCGTCCGCATCACCTGGCCGAGGTGGTAGTCGCCGTGCACGCGCTGGACGGGAACGGGACCCGGCAGGCCGGCGAGCTCGTCGTACGCGGCGTGCAGGCCGGCGGCGTGCGGCCGCAGCTCGGGCACGACCTCGAGTGCGCCCTCGAGCCGGCCGCGCATGGCGGCGGCCATCGCGCGCAGGTCGTCGTTGCCCATCTCGCCCGTGGGCAGCACCTCGGCCATGACGTGGTGGACCTCGGCCGTGGCGGCGCCCAGCCGCCGCGCCTCGCCGGCGAAGTCGCCCCCCACCTCGTCGGCGTGCAGGTCGGCCTCGGCGTAGAGGTCCCGCACGCTGGCGGTGGCCAGCCGCCACCCGTCGGTCGCGGTGACCAGGAAGGTCTGCAGCATGGCGAGGCTGGCCTGCTGGGGCTTCCCGTCGCGGTCGGTCCATCGGCCGTCGACCCAGCCCAGCAGCGGCGCCACGGAGGCGCAGCCGGCCCGGGTCAGCGCGTCGTGGATCTCGACGTCGGGGTTCGTGCCCGGGGCGATCCGGCGGAAGACCTTGAGCAGCGCGGTGTCGCCGTACACGAGCGAGGTGTTGCTCTGCTCGCCGGTGAGGACGATGGACGGCTCGTCCACCGGGACCTCGGCCCCCTCCTCGCGGTGGAAGTCGAGCAGCTCCGTGCCCTCCTGCGCCGCGATGCGCCGCGCGATCTCGGCCGTGGCCTCCTTGTCGTGCAGGGCGTCGTAGGCGGCGAGTCCGTCCACCTCGCCGAGCAGCACGTGCTCGAGCCGCTCCTCGTGCTCTCGGCGGAGACTGACCGGCACCTGGTAGAGGGACCGGGCCCCGGCCTGGTCGACCTCGACGAGCAGGTGCCACACCCGCGGCTCGTGGTCCCGCAGCAAGCTGGCCGCCACGAC
The DNA here is from genome assembly GCA_035462845.1 of Jiangellales bacterium. Lineage (GTDB taxonomy): Bacteria > Actinomycetota > Actinomycetes > Jiangellales > Jiangellaceae > DASTQL01. Next base: position 3,175 of record DATHTV010000004.1, on the reverse strand, counting down.
CTCCACCGCGTCGACCGGACGGTCCTTGCCGGCGAACCAGCGCTGGCCGTGCAGCCACGGGCCGACCAGCCGCCCCACCTCGCCCACCTGGGCGTCGGAGGCGGTGCCGGCAGCGGGGCCGTCGGTCATACGTGGACCTCCTGGAGGGGGGCGCGCAGCTGGAACCAGTAGAAGCCGTGGGCCCCGAGGGTGAGCAGGTAGGGCAGCTCGCCGATGAGCGGGAAGCGCACGCCGCCCAGCAGCTCGACCGGCTCGAACCCCTCGTACTTGCGGAGGTCGAGCTCGACCGGCTGCGGGAAGCGGGACAGGTTGTTGACGCACAGCACGATGTCGTCGCCGAAGCGACGCACGTACGAGAGCACACTGGGGTTGGAGCCGCCGATGTCGGTGAAGTCGCCGAGGCCGAAGGCGGGGTTCTCCTTGCGGGCCTGGACCATGCGGCGGGTCCAGTGGAGCAGTGACGAGGTGTTCTGGAGCTGCGCCTCGACGTTGGTGACCTGGTAGCCGTACACGGCGTCCATCACGACCGGCAGGGTGAGCCGGCCGGGGTCGCACGTGGAGAACCCGGCGTTGCGGTCCGGCGTCCACTGCATCGGGGTGCGCACCCCGTCGCGGTCGCCGAGCCAGATGTTGTCCCCCATGCCGATCTCGTCCCCGTAGTAGAGGACCGGCGACCCGGGCAGCGACAGCAGCATCGCGGTGAAGAGCTCGGTCTGGTTGGTGTCGTTGTCGAGCAGGGGCGCCAGCCGGCGGCGGATTCCGATGTTGGCCTTCATCCGCGGGTCCTTGGCGTACTCGGCCCACATGTAGTCGCGCTCGTCGTCGGTGACCATCTCGAGGGTCAGCTCGTCGTGGTTGCGCAGGAAGATGCCCCACTGGCAGTTGTCCGGGATCGCCGGCGTCTGCGCCATGATCTCCGAGACCGGGTAGCGCGACTCCCGGCGCACGGCCATGAAGATGCGCGGCATCACCGGGAAGTGGAAGGCCATGTGGCACTCGTCGCCGCCGACCCCGTAGTCGCCGAAGTACTCCACCACGTCGGCCGGCCACTGGTTGGCCTCGCAGAGCAGGACGGTGTCGGGGTACTCCGCGTCGACCACCTGCCGTACCCGCTTGAGGAACGCGTGGGTCTCGGGGAGGTTCTCGCAGTTGGTGCCCTCGCGCTCGAACAGGTACGGCACGGCGTCCAGCCGGAAGCCGTCGATGCCGAGGCCGAGCCAGAATCGCAGGGCGTCGAGGATCGCCTCCTGGACGGCCGGGTTGTCGAAGTTGAGGTCCGGCTGGTGGCTGAAGAAGCGGTGCCAGAAGTACTGCCGGCGGATGGGGTCGAAGGTCCAGTTGGAGACCTCGGTGTCGACGAAGATGACGCGTGCGTCGGAGTACGCCTCGTCCTTGTCCGACCAGACGTAGAAGTCGCCGTACGGGCCGTCCGGGTCCTCGCGGCTGGCCTGGAACCACGGGTGGGCGTCACTGGTGTGGTTCATGACGAAGTCGACGATCACCCGGATGCCGCGCGCGTGCGCGGCATCGAGCAGCTCGTGGAAGTCCTCGATCGTGCCGAACTCCGGCAGGACGCCGGTGAAGTCCGCGACGTCGTAGCCGCCGTCGCGCAGCGGGGACGTGTAGAACGGGGGGAGCCAGAGGCAGTCGACCCCGAGCCACTCGAGGTAGTCGAGCTTCTCCTGCAGGCCTCTCAGGTCGCCCACGCCGTCGCCGTTGGAGTCCTTGAACGACCGGACGAGGACCTCGTAGAAGACGGCCCGCTTGAACCACTCCGGGTCGTCGCCGCGGGGAGGGAGGGGGTGGTGGCCGTCGACGGAGGCCGTCGTCACCAGGCCCACCTCCGTACCGACAGCACGTGCGCCGGCTCGTGGGCGGGGTCGAGGCGGACGTAGTTGTGCTGGCCCCAGTGGAAGGTCTGCCCGGTCAGCTCGTCGTACGCGGCGAAGCTGTCGTGCCAGTCGAAGCCCAGGGCCGGCATGTTTAGGGAGACGGTCGCCTCGCGAGCGCCGTGCGGGTCGAGGTCGACCACGACCAGGACCACGTCGTCACGCCCGTCGAGCCGCTCCCTCTTGCTGAACGCCAGCACGTCGGGGTTGTCCACGTGGTGGAACCGCAGGCTGCGCAGCCCGTGCAGCGCCGGGTGCTCCCGCCGGATCTCGTTGAGCCGGGTGAGGTACGGGGCCAGGGTGCGGCCCTCGCGCTCGGCGGCGGCCCAGTCGCGCGGCCGGTACTGGTACTTCTCCGAGTCCAGGTACTCCTCGCTGCCCGGCCGCACCGCCACGTGCTCGAAGAGCTCGTACCCGCTGTAGACGCCCCACGTCGGCGACAGCATCGACGCCAGCACCGCGCGGATCCTGAACGCGGCCGGCCCGCCGTACTGGAGGTAGGCGTGCAGGATGTCCGGGGTGTTGACGAAGACGTTGGGGCGCATGTGGTGCAGCGAGTCGCGCAGCTCGCTGAAGTACTCGGCCAGCTCGTCCTTGCCCGTGCGCCAGGTGAAGTACGTGTAGGACTGTTGGAAGCCGATCTTGCCCAGCGTGTGCATCATCGCCGGCCGGGTGAACGCCTCGGCCAGGAAGATCACGTCCGGGTCGGTCCGGCGGATCTCGGTGATCAGCCAGTGCCAGAAGTCGACCGGCTTCGTGTGCGGGTTGTCGACCCGGAAGATCCGCACGCCGTGCGACATCCAGTGCCGCACGATCCGCAGGCACTCCGCGTAGATGCCCTCCGGGTCCCGGTCGAAGTTGACCGGGTAGATGTCCTGGTACTTCTTGGGCGGGTTCTCGGCGTAGGCGATGGAGCCGTCGGCGCGGATGCTGAACCACTCGGGGTGCTCGGTGACCCACGGATGGTCCGGGGAGGCCTGGATGGCCAGGTCGAGGGCGACCTCCATGCCGAGCTCCCGCGTCCGCGCGACGAAGGCGTCGAAGTCCTCGATGGTGCCCAGGTCCGGGTGGACCGCGTCGTGCCCGCCCTCCGGCCCGCCGATGGCCCATGGGACGCCCGGGTCGTGCGGGCCGGGCGTGAGGGTGTTGTTGGGCCCCTTGCGGTAGCTGCGCCCGATCGGGTGGATCGGCGGCAGGTAGACGACGTCGAAGTTCATCTTCGCGACCTCGGGCAGCCGCTCGGCCGCGGTCGCGAACGTACCGCTGCGCAGCACCCCGTCAGGGCC
>DATHTV010000003.1:0-9473 GCA_035462845.1 Jiangellales bacterium | reverse complement strand
CGAACGCGTCGTTCAGCGTGTTGTGGGTGAGGAGGAAGTCGTCGGTGACGTACAGCGAGTCCGCCGCAGCGACCTGGATGCACACCGAGTCCTGCCACCCCACCGGCTCGATCCGGTCGACGAACCGCATCGGCCGGCCACCCCCCGTCTCCTGGTAGCCGGCGAGCTTCCTCGCCAACCGGAACGGAGCAATGTCCGAGGGCAACCGAATGTCCAGGACGTAGGCGTCGTGGCCGTACGGCACCTCGCGTCCGTGTGCCCGCCACGGTCTCCGGCCGGCGGCCGCCCGGCAGCGCCAGTAGGCGATGCCGCCCAGGGACCTGACGAGGAACAGGACGTCGTCCCGCAGGCGCGGAGACGTCGTCACGTACTGGACCCGGCAAGTCCGGCGGCGCTGGGTCACCGGGCCACCGTCGGCGTCCAGCAGCCCTTGGAGCACCGCGGTCCTGACCTGGCTGGAGTTGACCAGGTAGGAGTCCGGCACGAACTTCGTCTCGGGCCTCGTCCCCAGCAGACCGAGCCGGCGCAGCGCACCCGTGACCGGGTTCTCCGTGGTGACCCGGTCACCCGGAGCCGCGACGCGGGTCAGCACGTGGTCCACCGGGCCGCGCGGACGGGCCCGCACCCCGGGGATCCCCTGCTCGAGAGCCAGCACGAGCTCGAGGTCGTTCGTCGAGAAGCTCGGAGTCGTGGATCCCGTCAGGCACCCGTCACCGAGCAGGAGGCCGAGGGCGTACGGGTCCATCGGGACGTCCCGTGGCTCGAACTCGGCGGGCGCGCTCAGCAGCGGGAGCTCGTACCGGTGGTAGTGAGCTGCTCGCCGCAGGCCGACCATGTCCCGCGTCTGGAGCACCCGCCACGGCTTGCCGCGGCGACGGTCGTCCCGGGTCGCCACCGCCCACAGGTGGTCGGCCGAGCACAGCGTGCTCGCACCGTCCTGCGTGGTGAGCCGGTAGGTCTCCTTCGGGCCCTGCGGGAAGACGCCGACGACGGGGGTCGGCTCCCCGTCCGACCCGACGACGAGGTCCCCCACCACCAGGTCACCGATGGGCCGGAAGCCCGACGGGGTCAAAACCGGGGTGGACACCGGCTGCGCCCTTCCCCGCATGTACGCCAGCGGGGCGACCTCGATGGTCCCCTCGGTCATCAGCCGGGGGATCGTGGCGGGGTCCATCATGTCGTGCAGCGCGTCGTAGAGCGGCCGCAGGTACGGGTCGATCTTCTCGCTGAGCGTGCCGGGCAGGAAGCCGAGCCGCTCCCCCGCCTCGACCGCCGGCCGGGTGAGCAGGATGCGCGTGACCTGCTTGGCCTGCAGGGCCTGCACCGCCTTGGCAACCGCGAGGTAGGTCTTGCCGGTGCCCGCCGGGCCGATGCCGAAGACGATGGTGTGCCGGTCGATCGCGTCGACGTAGCGCTTCTGGTTCAGCGTCTTGGGCCGGATGGTGCGCCCGCGGTTGGACAGGATGTTGGCCGTCAGCACGTCCGCAGGGCGGTCGTGCGTGCGGTCCCGCAGCATCGCCACGGTGCGCTCGACGCTCTCCGCGGAGAGCCCCTGGCCGGTGCGGACCACGGCGACCAGCTCGTCGACGACGCGCTCGACGAGGGCGAGCTCGGCGGGAGCGCCCGACAGGGTGATCTCGTTGCCGCGGACGAGCACGTCGACGGCCGGGAAGGAGGCCTCCACCACGCGGAGGAGCTCGTCGCCGGAGCCGAGGAGGCTGACCATCGGGACGCTCGACGGCACGACGATGCGGTGCTGGGCGACCGCCGCGTCCTGCCGCGGCGCCTCGGGTGTCTCGGCCATGGGTCGGCCTTGCCGGCCTGCTCCGCCTGCTCTCGTGTCGGGGTGACTCGTCTCGGGCTGACGACCGGCCCCATCGTACGGGGGACCCGCCGCCCGAGGGGTCAGCCCGGGGGCCAGCGCATGTCCCGGCCGCCGATGACGTGCCCGTGCACGTGGAAGACCGACTGGCCCGCGTGCGCGCCCGTGTTGAACACGAGGCGGTAGTCGGCAGCACCCTCCGCGGTGGCGACCTCACGGGCCTCCCGGACCAGCTCGGCCAGCGCGCCGGGGTCGTCGGCGGCGAGCGCGCCCACGTCGGCGTGGTGGTCCCGCGTCACGACGAGCACGTGCACCGGGGCCTGCGGGTCGATGTCCCGGAAGGCCAGGGTGCGCTCGGACTCGCGCACCACGTCCGCCGGCAGCTCGCCCGCGACGATCCGGCAGAACAGGCAGTCAGGCGACACGCTCACGCCGCGCATCGTACGGGCCGGGTGCGGCCCATCCGCGGACCGCCTGTCCGCGCGTGACAACCGATCGGCCCGGCTGCGCGTGGTAGAGGTGTGACGACGGTGGCGGCGGCCGGACCTGCGCAGTCGGGGAGGGGGTGGCGGGTGGCAGCAGCGGAGGACTCGGCGACCTGGGGTGCCGACCGGGCCGTCACCGAGCTCTACAGCGCTCACTACCGGGGGCTGGTCCGGCTGGCGGCGCTCCTGCTGCGCGACCCCGCGGAGGCGGAGGAGGTGGCGCAGGACGCGTTCGTCGCGATGCACCGGCGCTGGGGGCGGCTGCGTGACCCCGCTGCGGCAGTGCCTTACCTGCGGGCCAGCGTGGTCAACGAGGCCCGGTCGCGCCTGCGCCACCGCAGCGTGGCCCGGCGGCACCTGCAGGCCGTCCCCGCGGACGAGCCCAGCGCCGAGCAGCAGGTGCTGGCCGGACTGGACCGGCTCGCCGTCGTCGAGGCGCTCCGCACGCTGCCCGCCCGGCAGCGCGAGGCTCTCGTCCTGCGCTACTGGGCGGGGCTGTCCGAGGCCGAGATCGCCGAGACCATGGGCGTCGCCCGCGGCTCGGTCAAGAGCCACGCGTCCCGCGGCCTGGCCGCGCTGCGCACGACCCTGGAGCGTCGACCGTGAACCGCGACGAGCATGCGGACGACCGCACCCGCCGGGACGGGACCCGGCCCGAGGAGAGCCGGCCCGAGGAGAGCCGGCCCGAGGTGAGCCGGCCCGAGGAGACCCCTCTCGAGGACACCCTGCGGCGGGCCCTCGACGAGGAGGCGGCGACGGTCCCCGTCGGCGAGGACGGTCTCGACCGGATCCTGCAGCGGGCCCACGCCCGCGGCCGCGAGCGTCGGTGGGCGCCGGCCCTGGCTGCCGCCGCGGCGGTGGCGGTCGCCGCCGGAGTCGGGGTGGCCGTGCTGACCGGCGACGACGACCCGGTGACCACCACACCCGAGCCGCTGGGGACGTCGAGCGCGACCGCGACCCCGAGCCCGACCCCGAGCCCGTCGGACGTCCCGACACCGACGCCCGCGGCGGATGGCACGGCCGCCCCGGCGCCGGCCCCTGGGGACCCGGTCACCGTCCCGGCGTACTACGTCACTGACACGGCCGCCGGACTGCGCCTCGCCCGCGAGTTCCGGACCGTCCCCGAGGTCTCGGACCCGGTCCGGACCGCCCTGCAGACCATGCTGGCCGGGCCGGTGGACCCCGACTACGCGAGCCTGTGGAATCCCGCCGCCGAGGTCCTCGGCGTCGAGGTCGGCGAGGTGATCGAGGTCGACCTGTCGGCCGAGGCGACCCGAGCGGACGTCGGCGCCGAGGCGGCGGAGCTCGCCGTGCAGCAGCTCGTCTACACCGCCACCGCGGCTGCCCAGCGGGACGACGCAGTGCGGATCCTGGTCGGCGGCCGTCCGGTCGACGAGCTCTTCGGCCACGTGGACGTGAGCGAACCCGTACGCCGGTCCGACCCCCTCTCCGTACGGCTGCTCGTGCAGCTCAACGACCCCGGCGAGGCCGCGGTGGTGGGGCGCCGGGTGCGGGTCAGCGGTGAGGCCGCCGCCTTCGAGGCCACGGTGCCGTGGCGCGTGCTCCGCGACGGCGTGGTGGTGCGGGAGGGGTTCGCGACGGCCGAGGACTGCTGCCGACTCGCGCCCTTCGCCTTCGAGGTGGAGCTGGAGCCGGGCACGTACGAGCTCGTGGTCACCGAGGACGACCCGTCCGGCGGGGAGGGGCGGCCGCCGATGAGCGACACCAAGACCTTCACCGTCCAGGGCTGAGCGGACGCCCTGCGCCGGGGGCCGGACCGGCGTCGCCGGCCGCTCAGCCCCAGCGCGGTGTCCGCGCGAGCAGGACGCCTGTCGCCACGGCGCCGGCGGTCGAGGTACGCAGGACCGAAGGCCCCAGGCGTACGGCGAGGGCGCCCGCGGCGGCGAAGGCGTCCAGCTCCTCCGGGGTGACGCCGCCCTCCGGGCCGACCACGACGACGACCTCGCCCGAGTCCGGCGGTCGCACCGTCGCCAGCACGCTCTCGGCGTCCTCGTGCAGCACGAGTGCCAGGTCGGCGGCCGCCAGCCGGGCGGCGACCGCCCGCGTCGAGGCCAGGTCGGTCACGGCCGGCAGCCAGGGCCGGCGGGCCTGCTTCGCGGCCTCGCGGGCGACCGACCGCCAGCGGCGGAGCCCCTTGGCCGCCCGGTCGCCGTCCCACCGCGCCACACAACGCGCCGCGGACCACGGCACCACCTCGTCGACCCCCACCTCGGTGAGCACCTCGACGGCCAGCTCGCCGCGGTCGCCCTTGGGCACGGCCTGGACGACCACCAGTCGCGGCGACGGCGCGGGATGCCGCTCCAGCCCGAGCACGCGGCAGGTCAGGCCGGCGCGCGACGCCGACTCGACCTCACACCGCGCCACCGCCCCCCGGCCATCGGAGAGCTCGACCTGCTCGCCGGCGCGGATGCGCCGTACCACCGCGGCGTGCCGGCCCTCCTCGGCGCCGAGCTGCACGGTCGTCGCGCCGTCCAGGCTGCCCGGTTCGACGAGGAAGACCGGCAGGCTCACTTGAAGGCGTCGCGGATGCGGGAGAACAAACCCCCCGCCGTCGCAGCCACGGGGCCGCTGGGCTGCTCCTCGTCGCGCAGCCGGGCCAGCTCGCGCAGCAGCTCCTCCTGCCGCGCATCGAGCCTGGTGGGCGTACGCACCTCGAAGTGGACCACCACGTCACCGCGCCCCTGGGAACGCAGACGCGGCACGCCCTTGCCGGGCAGCACGACCGTCTGGCCGTGCTGGGTACCGGACCGGACCTCCACCCGCTCGATCCCGTCGAGCGTCTCGAGCTCGAGGGTGGTCCCGAGCGCGGCCGCGGTGACCGGCAGCGGGACCGTGCAGTGCAGGTCGTCGCCCTCGCGCTGGAACACCGGGTGCGGGGCGACCACGAGCTCCACGTAGAGGTCCCCGGGGGGACCGCCGCCTGGCCCCACCTCGCCCTGGCCGGCGAGCTGGATGCGGGTGCCGTGGTCGACACCCGGCGGGATCTTGATGGTGAGGCTACGGCGGGTGCGCACCCGTCCGTCACCGGCGCACTCGACGCACGGGTTGGGGTTCACCGACCCGAAGCCCTGGCACTGCGGGCACGGCCGGGTGGTCATCACCTGACCGAGGAACGACCGCTGCACCTGACTGATCTCGCCGCGCCCCTGGCAGAGATCGCAGATCGCGAGCGAGGCCCCGTCGGCGGTGCCCGAGCCGTGGCAGGTCTGGCACGTCACGGCGGTGTCGACCTGCAGCTCGCGGGTGGCCCCGAAGGCGGCCTCCCCCAGGTCCACCTCCATCCGCAGCAGCGCGTCCTGCCCGCGCCGGGTCCGGCTGCGTGGGCCACGCGTGGCCGTGCCGCCGAAGAACGCGTCCATGATGTCGGTGAAGGAGAAGCCCTGACCGAAGCCGGCGCCCGCACCGTTGGCGCTCGCCAGCGGGTCCCCGCCCAGGTCGTACATCTCACGCTTCTGCGGGTCGGCCAGCACCTCGTAGGCGTTGGTGACCTCCTTGAACCGCTCCTGGGTCTGCGGGTCCGGGTTGACGTCGGGGTGGAGCTGGCGGGCCAGCCGCCGATAGGCCTTCTTGATGTCGTCGGCGGAGGCGTCACGGGTGACGCCGAGCGTGGCGTAGTAGTCGGTGGGCACCTAGTTCCCCGCGAGGATCTGTGAGACGTAGCGGGCGACGGCTCGGACCGCGCCCATGGTTCCGGGATAGTCCATGCGGGTCGGTCCGAGGACCCCCATGGCCGCCAGGGCCTGGTCGCCGGGGCCGTACCCGACGCTGACCACGGAGGCGGAGGACAGGCCGGTGAGCTCGTTCTCGTGGCCGATCCGGACGGTGAGCGTCGACGGGCTGGTCGCCTCGCCGAGGAGACGGAGCAGGACCACGTGCTCCTCGAGGGCTTCGAGCAGCGGCTCGAAGGAGCGGTCGAAGTCCTGCCCGAAACGAGTGAGGTTGGCCGTGCCGGCGACCGCGAGCCGCTCGTCGTGCCGCTCGATGAGGCTCTCCAGCAGGGTGGCGACGATGGCCGTGACGAGCGGCCGCTCCCGCAGGTCGAACCGCTCGGCGAGCGGCTCGACGGCGGCCGCCACCTCACCGAAGCCGAGACCCGACACCACGGCGTTGATCCGGGCCCGGATGTCGCCGAGCAGGGTGTCGTCGATCGGCTCGGGCAGGTCGACGAGGCGCTGCTCGATGCGTCCCGCGTCGGTGATCAGCACGAGCAACAGGCGGGTCGAGCTGAGCGTCACCAGTTCCACGTGGCGCACACCCGACCGCGACAGGGAGGGGTACTGCACCACCGCCACCTGCCGGGTCAGCTGAGCCAGCAGCCGCACCGTCCGCGCCACCACGTCGTCGAGGTCGGCGGCGCCGTCGAGGAAGGTCTGGATGGCGCGGCGCTCGGCGGCCGAGAGCGGCTTCACGGTGGTGAGGCGGTCGACGAAGAGCCGGTAGCCCTTGTCGGTGGGCACCCGCCCCGCGCTGGTGTGCGGCTGGGCGATGTAGCCCTCCTCCTCGAGCACCGCCATGTCGTTGCGGATGGTCGCCGGCGAGACGCCGAGGTTGTGCCGGTCGACCAGCGCCTTGGAGCCGACCGGCTCCTGCGTGGCCACGTAGTCCTCGACGATGGCGCGGAGGACGTCGAGCTTGCGCTCGTCGAGGGACATCCGGGCGCACCTCCCGTCCTGCGTTTGCCGTCCTGGGTTCGGATCGCTGGCACTCGGAAAAGTCGAGTGCCAAGTCTACGGCGGAAGACCCCGCCGTGCCGAACCCGCGCCGCTCGCCGTCGAGCGCTCCTCGGTAGCGTCCCGCCGGTGACCTCTCCCGACCGCTACGGCCGCGACGTCCTCTCCACCGACTGGCGGCGCCCGCCGCGGGGCCGCAGCGTCGAGGTCGCCGCCGAGCGTGGGCTCGTCGTCGAGGAGGTGCAGACCGGCTTCTGCGGCGCGGTCGTCGACTGCGACAAGCACGGGGTCACGCTCGAGGACCGGCACGGCCGGCGGCGCGTGTTCCCCCTGGGTCCCGGCTATCACCTCGAGGGACGACCGGTCGCCCTGACCCGCCCCCGACCCGTCGCCCCCAGGGCCCCGGCCCTAACGGCCTCGGGCTCCGTGGCGGTGCCCGGCCTGCGCGCACGCGTGGCGCGGGAGAGCCGGATCTACGTGGAGGGCACGCACGACGCCGAGCTGGTCGAGCGGGTGTGGGGCGACGACCTGCGGGTCGAGGGCGTGGTCGTGGAGCCGCTGGGCGGCATCGACGACCTGCCGGACGTCGTCGCGGAGTTCCGCCCGGGGCCCGGCCGGCGGCTCGGGGTGCTCGCCGACCACCTGGTCTCCGGGTCCAAGGAGAGCCGCATCGCCGCCGAGGTCGCCCGCGGCCCGTGGGGAGCCCACGTGCTGGTGACCGGCCACCCGTACGTGGACGTGTGGCAGGCGGTCCGTCCGCGGGTGCTCGGCATCGAGCGCTGGCCCGACGTCCCCCGCGGCCGGCCGTGGAAGGAGGGCGTGCTGGCGGCACTCGGCTGGCCGGTCGACCCGCCGGCCGCGTGGCGGCGCATCCTCGACTCGGTCGGCTCCTACGCGGACCTCGAGCCGGCCCTGCTGGGCCGCGTCGAGGAGCTGATCGACTTCGTCACGGTTGTGGACTCCGGGCCCTGAGCCGTTCGGAGATCGCTACGCTCGGTCGCGGGAGCCCGGGCACCTGCCCGGACGACAGCTCGAGGGGACGCACCGCCATGACAGATCCGACCCGGCCCGGTGAGGGCTCGGAGCAGCCCGACCCGTACGGCCAGCAGCCCCCGTACGGCCAGCAGCCGCCGGGCTACGAGCAGCCGCCCCCGTACGGCCAGCAGCCGCCGGGCTACGCGCAGCAGCCTGCCTACGGGCAGCCCGCGTACGGGCAGCCGGCGTACGGGCAGCCGGGCCCAGCCTCCGTCGGCCCCGTCGCCAGCATGTGGGCGAGGCTGGGGGCGCGCATCGTCGACGTGATCATCCTGTCGGTCCCGGCCTTCGTCGTGTTCCTGGCGCTCGGGGGGAGCTTCGCCAGCGAGGCGGAGATCGACCCCGTCACCGGCGAGCTCCTCAACCCGGAGGACGTGATCGGGCAGCTCGGCGGCTTCATCCTCTTCGCCGGGCTCTACTCCCTCATCACCGTGCTCTACGAGGTGGGATTCATCGGCGCCAAGGGGGCCACGCCCGGGAAGATGCTGCTCGGCATCAAGGTCGTCGACGAGGCCGGGGGAGGTCTGATCGGCTGGGGCCGGTCCTTCGTCCGCTGGCTGATCCCGTTCGTCGGAAGCATCGTCTGCGGCATCGGTCAGCTGATCGTCTACATCTCGCCGTTCTTCGACGGCAGCGGCCGGCTGCAGGGCTGGCACGACAAGGCCGCTCGCGACCTCGTCGTCCGGACCAAGTGATCCTCCCCGTGAACGGAGCCACGACATGACGACCCCTCCGGACCAGCCCCCGCCCCGGCCCCCCGGCGACCAGCCCACCGGCGACCAGCCCACCGGCGAGCAGCCACCCGGGCCGCCCCCGTACGGCGGACCGCCCCCCGGCCCGCCCCCGTACGGCGAGCAGCCCCCGGGACAACCCGCGTCCGGCGGCCCGCCCCCGGGACCCGCGTACGGCGGACCGCCCTCCGGACAACCCGCGTACGGCGGACCGCCGCGCCCCGGCGCGCCCGCGCCGCTGGCCCCCGACCAGGAGCGCACCTGGGGCCTCGTCGCGCACCTGTCGGCCTTCGCGGGCTCCCTCGTCGGCGGGTTGACGTTCCTCGGACCGCTGATCGTCATGCTCACCATGGGCGAGCGGTCCCCCTTCGTCCGGAGGCACGCGGTCGAGGCGCTGAACTTCAACCTCAGCGTGCTCATCTACGCCCTCGTCAGCCTCCTGACGCTCCTCGTGCTGATCGGCTTCGTCCTGCTGCCGCTCGTCGTCGTCGCCTGGGCGGTCCTGACGATCGTGGCCGCGGTCAAGGCCAACCAGGGCGAGGAGTACCGCTACCCCTTCACGATCCGGTTCGTGAAGTAGGGATCTCCGCCAGCAGGTCACGGACCACGGCGTCGGCGAGCAGCCGCCCGCGGAGGGTCAGCACCGCCCGACCGGCCGCCAGCGCCGTGGGCTCGAGCAGTCCTGCCGCGGCGGACCGCTCGGCCGCAG
>DATHTV010000002.1:0-11753 GCA_035462845.1 Jiangellales bacterium | reverse complement strand
CCCCCGTCCTCGGTGAACTCCACCACGCCCCCACCGTCGGCACACGTGCCCGGCTGGACCGACCGCATGGCCCGCTCCGCGTCGAGCACGGACAGCGGCAGCTCACGACCGCTGGCCGGCGGGACCGGTTCCGGCGTGGGGGTGGCGGTCTCCGTCGGGGTCGGGGTGGGCTCGACGGCCGGCTCGGTGGTGGCGACCACGGGCGGGTTGTCGGCGACGGTGACCTCGGGCGGCGCCGGCGGGCTGCGCAGGGCCATCACCACGAGCACGGCGTCGACGGCGAGCAGGGCCAGGACCAGGATGATCCCGACGTCCCGTGCCCGGGAACGGCGGACGTCGACCATCATGGGGGTGCTCCTGGGGTTCGTACGGGCGCGAGCGGGTGGCGGCTGGACGAAGTGCGGCCCCCCGGGCGATCGTAAGGGTGGCGCCGGGATGAGTCACACTCGTGGCCAGGCGCTGCGGGGGACGTAGACCAAGGGGAACACAGCATGGCGAATGCCACCGATCAGGACATCTTGCCGCTCGGCGGTGATGATCCGGAGGAGTCGCGGGTAGGGCGACGCCGCCGGCGCCGTCGCGGACGGCGCGTCCTGCTGATCGCCGTGGGCGCGCTCGTGACGCTCACCGTGCTCGCCGTCGGCGGCACCTATGTCGCGGTCGACCGGGTCACGGGCGACATCGAGCGGATCCCCCAGGTCTTCGAGCCGATCCCCGAGGAGCAGCGGCCGCAGAAGCCCGCCGCCGAGGAGCCCGGCGCCGACGGACTGACCTTCCTGCTGGCCGGGCTCGACCGCCGTTCCGACGTGCCCACGACCGGCACCTCCGCGCAGACCTCCGCGTGGCGCCCCGGCGCCGCCCGTACCGACGCCGTCCTGGTCGTCCACATCACCGGTGACCGCAGCAAGGCGTACGTGGTGTCGATCCCGCGCGACTCGTGGGTGGACATCCCGGGCCGCGGACGCAACAAGATCAACGCGGCCTACTCCTTCGGCGGGCCGTCACTGTTCGTGCAGACGGTGGAGCAGCTGACCGACCTCCGCATCGACCACCTCGCGGTGATCGACTGGCACGGCTTCCGCAACCTCACCGACGCCGTCGGCGGCGTCACGATGACCTTCGACCAGCCGGTGGTGGCCCGGGGGCGGACGTTCCCGCCGGGCACGCACACCCTCTCCGGCGAGGAGGCGCTCGACTACGTGGGCGAGCGCTACGCGCTGCCGGGCGGCGACTTCGACCGCGTACGGCGCCAGCAGAACTGGATGCGCGCGCTCATGCAGGAGCTGCTCTCGCGCGAGACGCTCACCAACCCCGGGACGCTGACCGAGGTGGCCGACGCCGTGGCGCAGACGACCAGCGTCGACGACTCGCTGTCCGGGCCGGGGATGGTCCGGATGGCGCTGGAGATGCGCAACATCCGCTCCGAGGACGTCACGTTCCTCACGGTGCCGACCAAGGGGACCGGCCGGGCCGGCGCCGCGAGCATCGTGGTCTACGACGACGCCGCTGCCGAGGGGCTGTGGCGCGCCGTCGAGAGCGACGCGCTCGAGGAGTGGCTCGCGGCCAACCCGGGCTCCACGCTCGGCGCCGCGGTCAACTGACCGTCGCCGGAACCAGCCAGACGAGGGACTCAGTAGACCAGCGCCTGCGCCTCGTCGGCCAGGACCTCCTCGACGAACGCCGCCGCGCCGGCGATCCGTACGCCGTCGAGCACATCGGCGGGCTCGATGCCGCGCCGCGCCGCACACTGGGTGCACAGCGTCACCCGGCCACCGGCCAGCAGGGCGGCGAGGAGGTCCGGCAGCGGCGCCGCGTGCGGCAGCTCCAGCTCCGCCGCGCGGCCCGGCAGGGCGAACCACGCCGACTCTCCGGTGAGCCACAGCGACACCGGCACCCCCGCGGCCAGCGCCGTGGACGCGACCGTGAAGGCCTGCGAGCAGCGCTCCGGGGCGTCCGTGCCGGCCGTGACCTTGACCACGAGGGTGCGCGCCATCCCGGCACCCTAGGCGCCGCTACAGTGGGCCGCGTGCCGTGGCTGGAGATCTTCTACACCGGGTTGCTCGTCGTGATCGGGCTGTTCATCACCTGGTTCGGCGTCTACGTCGTCTACAAGCTCTTCAAGGGCCAGGCTTGATCGAGATCCCCACCGACCTGCACCCGGCCTGCGCGCCGCTGGTCTGGCTGCTGGGTCGCTGGGAGGGTGCCGGGGTGGGGGACTACCCCACCATCGAGGGCTTCCGCTTCGGCCAGGAGGTCTCCTTCAGCTTCGTGCCCGACAAGCCCTACCTGATCTACCAGAGCCGCTCGTGGCTGCTCGACGAAGACGGCCAGCTCGTACGGCCGCTGGCCCGCGAGTCGGGGTACTGGCGGCCCCAGCCCGACAACCAGGTCGAGGTGCTGCTGACCCACCCCACCGGCTACGTCGAGGTCTACCTCGGCCAGGTCGACGCGGCGAAGGTCGAGCTCGCCACCCGCGGCGTGCTCAAGACCGAGACGGCCAAGGACTATCGCGCCGGGCACCGGCTGTACGGGCTGGTGAACGGCCGGCTGATGTGGGTCTTCGAGATGGCCTCGATGGGGCACGAGCTGGCCCCGCACCTGTCCGCGGAGCTCCAGCGGGTCGCCGGGGCGTCGCAGGCCCGCGCCTAGACTCGGCCGGGTGGAACGTCCCGACTGGCGCGACGACCTGCGGGCGCGGGGCTACCGGCTCACCCCCCAGCGGGAACTCGTCCTCGAGGCGGTCCAGGAGCTCGACCACGCCACCCCGGACGAGGTGCTCGCCGCGGTACGGCGCAAGGCATCCGGCGTCAACATCTCCACCGTCTACCGGGCCCTCGACCTGCTCGAGGAGCTGGGGCTGGTCTCGCACACCCACCTCGGCCACGGGGCGCCGGCCTACCACGCGGCCGTCGAGGCCGACCACGTCCACCTGGTCTGCCGGAGCTGCGGACGGGTCACCGAGGTCGACACGTCGGTCGCCGACAGTCTGGTCGCGCAGCTGAACGGTTCCCACGGGTTCGCCACCGACGTGCGGCACCTCACCGTCTTCGGCTCCTGCCGGGAGTGCGGGGACGCTCCCCGGCGTTCGTAGTCTCGTGACCATGACTCGATCGCCTCTGCTGGACCTGCCCGGCGCCGTCGAGGCCGACGGGCCCGACGCGGGCGTCGCCGCGCACTACGGCGACCCGATGATCGAGCAGCGCCGGCTCGAGGCCGGGCTGGCGGTGGTCGACCTGTCGCACCGGGGCGTGGTCACGGTCACCGGCCCGGACCGGCTGTCCTGGCTGCACTCGCTGCTCTCCCAGCACCTCTCGGCGCTGGTGCCGGGCGAGCGCACCGAGGCGCTGCTGCTCGACCCGCACGGCCGGGTCGAGCACCACCTGCGGGTCGTCGACGACGGGACCACGACCTGGGCGAGCGTCGAGCCCGGCACCGCGGGGGCGCTCGTCGCCTTCCTCGACTCCATGCGCTTCATGCTCCGGGTCGAGGTGGCCGACGTCTCCGCCGACTGGGCCTGCGTGTGGTCGCCCACCGAGGGTGAGGTCCTGGTGCCGCGCGCCCGGCTACTCCCGTACGTGCAGGAGCGCGGCGCGGCCGGCGTCTGGGCCGCGGAGGCGCTGCGGATCGCCGCCCACCGGCCCCGGCTGGGGCTGGACACGGACGACCGGACGATCCCGCACGAGGTCGGCTGGATCGGGTCCGCCGTCCACCTCGAGAAGGGCTGCTACCGCGGGCAGGAGACCGTTGCCCGGGTGCACACGCTCGGGCGCCCGCCGCGGCGGCTGGTGCTGCTGCACCTGGACGGCTCGGTCGACCACTTGCCCGCCCACGGCGACCCGGTGGAGGTTGCCGTGGAGGTTGCGGGGGACGCAGCCGGACGCCCGGCCGGCAAGGTCGTCGGCGCCGTCGGGTCCGCCGCCCGGCACCACGAGCTGGGCCCGATCGGCCTGGCCGTCATCAAGCGCGCCACCCCGGTCGACGCCACGCTCCTCGCCGGCGGGGTCGCGGCGGCCCAGGAGGTCGTCGTCGACCCGGAGATCGGGCTGCACGTCCGGCCGCGCCTGGCCTGACGCGGGCTGGCCCCGTCGAGCGCCTCACACCTCGAGCACGAGGGTTACCGGCCCGTCGTTGACCAGGGCGACCGCCATGTCGGCGCCGAAGACGCCGGTCTCCACGCGCGCCCCGTACGACCGCAGCGCCGCGACGAACGCGTCCACCAGCGGCTCGGCCACCGGGCCGGGGGCCGCCGCGTTCCATGACGGGCGCCGGCCCTTGCGGGTGTCGGCGTAGAGCGTGAACTGGCTGACCACGAGCAGCGGCGCCCCCACGTCGGACGCGGAGAGCTCGCCGTCCAGGATCCGCAGCTCCCAGACCTTGCGGGCCAGCCGCTGGACCTGCTCCGCGCCGTCGTCGTGCGTGGCGCCCACGAGCACGACCAGGCCCGGCCCGTCGATCGCCCCCACGACCTGTCCGTCGACGCTCACCGACGCCGACGACACCCGCTGCACCACCGCCCGCACCGGCCCAGCCTGGCAGACCGGCCGGAACCGTCCCCGCCACCGCCTACGATGTCCCGGTCCTGAACCCAGTGGGGGGTACCGTGCCACGCGCTGTCGTCACCGGGGGAGCCGGCTTCCTCGGCTCCCATCTCTGCGAACGCCTGCTCACCGAGGGGTACGAGGTCGTGTGCCTCGACAACTTCGTGACCGGCACGCCGCACAACGTCGAGCACCTCATGCAGCACGAGAGCTTCCGGCTGATCCGGGCCGACGTGACCGAGTACGTCCACGTGGGCGGCGAGATCGACGCGGTGCTGCACTTCGCCTCGCCGGCGTCCCCGATCGACTACCTCAAGCTGCCGGTGGAGACCCTCAAGGTCGGCTCGATCGGCACCTTCCACGCGCTCGGCCTGGCTCGCCACGCCGACGCCCGGCTGGTGCTGGCCTCCACCTCGGAGACGTACGGCGACCCGCAGGTGCACCCGCAGCCGGAGACCTACGGGGGCCACGTCAACCCGGTGGGGCCGCGCGGCGTCTACGACGAGGCCAAGCGCTTCGGCGAGGCGCTGACCATGGCCTACCGCCGCTCGTACGGGGTGGACACGGGCATCGTCCGGATCTTCAACACCTTCGGCGAGCGGATGCGACCCAACGACGGCCGGGCGATCCCGACCTTCATCCGCCAGGCGCTGGCCGGCCACCCGGTCACGGTGGCCGGGGACGGCTCGCAGACCCGCTCGGTCTGCTACGTCGAGGACCTGGTCGAGGGCGTCGTCCGGCTGCTGCGCTCCGACCACCCGGGCCCGGTCAACATCGGCAACCCCCGGGAGATCTCCGTGCTGGCGCTGGCCGAGTGGATCCGCGACCTCTGCGGGTCGTCGTCGGAGATCGAGTTCATCGGCCGGCCCCAGGACGACCCGACGGTCCGCCAGCCCGACATCACCCTCGCCCGCGAGGTGCTCGGCTGGGAGCCCAAGGTGGACATCGAGGACGGCCTGCGGCGCACGATCGCCTGGTTCCGCCAGCACCCGGAGCTGGTCGGTCTCAACGGCGGCTGACGTCCTGGAGGGCCGGTGATCCCCTCGACGGACCACTCCTGCCGCCTGTGCGACACTCCCGCAATGCCTGCTGCACCCCCGGCCGCACCACCCTCCGCACGGCCCGCCGCACGCATCTCGGGGACTCTGATCACGGTCGCTCCCACCGGCGCGGAGTCGCGCAAGGAGGACGTCCCGGCGCTGCCCACCACGCTCGACGAGCTGGTCGACACGGCCATCGCGTGCGAGCTCGCGGGGGCTGCTCTCGTCCACGTCCACATCCGGGACGACGAGCACCGGCCCACCCTGGACCTGGGTCGCCTGCGCGAGACCGTGGCGGCGCTGCGCGACCGTACGGCGATGGTCGTCCAGCTCTCCACCGGCGGCAGCGTGCACGACCCGTACGAGGACCGGCTCCGCGTCCTGGACGCCGAGCCGGACTCGTGCAGCCTGACCATGGGCACGGTGAACTTCGGCGACGACGTCTTCATGAACCCGTGGCCGTTCGTGGTCGAGCTCTACCAGCGCAGCATCGAGCGTGAGGTGGTGCCCGAGTTCGAGCTCTTCGACCTCGGCCACGTGGCGGCCCTGCACCGGCTGCTCGATCAGTACGGCCTGCCGTACGGCGGCCGGGTGCACTGCGACCTCGTCATGGGCGTCCCCGGCGGCATGCCGGGGACGACCGCCGCCCTCGTCGCGGCCGTGCAGGCCCTGCCGGACGCAGTGACCAGCTGGAGCGCCACCGGCATCGGCCGCACCTCGCTGGCCGTCGCCATGGCCGCGCTCTCGGCCGGCGGTCACCTGCGGGTGGGCATGGAGGACACCGTCACCTACGCGAAGGGGCGCCCGGTCCGCGACAACGCGGAGCTCGTCCAGCGGGCGGCCCAGCTCGCGACGATCGCCCAGCGCCCCCCCGTCTCCGGCCCGGAGGCCGCGAGCCTGCTCGGGACGAGGGACCGACGATGAGGGCCGGCCGGCACCGCGCTCGGGGTACCTCGGAGGCCGCCGAGGACCTGGCGGCCGGCGTGGTGCTGCTGCCCACTGACGACCTCGACGTGCTGCTGGACGAGGCCCGCACCGAGGAGGAGTCGCTGGGCTACGCCGAGGAGCTCTTCAGCGGCCGGCTCGACCTGGCCCTGGCCGAGGCCGACCGGCGCGGCATGGACGTCCCGCGCGAGCCCGACGGCGCCGGCTTCGACACCGAGGTCGTGGCACTCGTGCAGCAGGGCCTGCCGGGGCTCGCCGAGCGCAGCGACGCCGAGATCCGCGCCGCGGTCGGGGTGCTCCAGGGTCACCTCGACACCCTCCGCAGCGACCTCGAGCGGGTACGCGGACTGGTCCGCGTGGCCGGCGACGAGCGCGCCCGGCGGCACGGCTAGCCTCGCCGCCGTGCAGCCGGTCGTCGCCGAGGTCGTCCGCTCCGGGTTCGTCGAGAGCCGGCACCACGGCTCGGCGATCGGGCTGGCCGCCGACGGCCGCACGGCCTTCGCCGTGGGCGAGACCGACGTGCCGATGTACCCGCGGTCGGCGAACAAGCCCGTCCAGGCCACCGCCATGCTGCGCCTCGGCCTCGACCTCGACGGCGAGCTGCTCGCGCTGGCGGCCGCCAGCCACTCCGGCGAGGAGTTCCACGTCGCGGGGGTCCGCCGGATCCTCGCCGCGGCAGGCCTGGACGAGGGGGCGCTGCAGACGCCGGCCGACTGGCCGCTCGACGACCTGGCCCGCCTCGCCTACACCCGCCAGGGCCTGGACCCGAGCCCGATCGCGATGAACTGCTCCGGCAAGCACGCGGCGATGCTGGCCACCTGCGCGGTGAACGGCTGGCCCACTGCCACGTACCGCGACCCGGCCCACCCCCTCCAGCAGGCCATCGCCGCCACCCTCGCCGGGCTCGCCGGGGAGCCGGTCGCCCACACCGGCGTCGACGGGTGCGGCGCGCCGCTGTACGCGATCTCGCTGGCCGGGCTGGCCCGTGCCTTCCGCGCGCTGGCGACGGCGGAGCCGGGCACCCCCGAGCGCCGGGTCGTCCACGCCGTGCAGTCCCACCCGCAGTTCACGAGCGGGACGACGCGGGACGAGGCCCGGCTGATCCGGGCTGTCCCGGGCCTGTTCGGCAAGGCCGGCGCCGAGGCGGTGTACGCGGTCGCGCTGGACGACGGCCGGGCCGTCGCCGTCAAGGTCGAGGACGGTGGTGCCCGCGCCCGGCCGGTCGTCATGGCGGCGGCGCTGCGCCGCCTGGGCGTCGACCACCCGGTCCTGGACGAGATCGGCCGGACCCCGCTGCTGGGCGGCGGCGAGCCGGTCGGCGAGGTGCACGCCGTCGACTGGTGACGGCCGCCGGACCGGACATCCTCATCCGGCGTAGGGGGCGCGGGGTCCGCCCGGGACCCGGTGCGCCACTGCCCGGACGAGCAGGCAGCCGGCGATCCAGCCCAGCCCGAGGGCCACCGTCGAGGGCGGGAGGGTCAGGGCGAGCACCAGGCAGCCGGCCAGGCCGACGGCGGGCACGACCCGCGGCCACAGCCGCTCGCCCGCGCCGAGCCGCAGGGCCGCCGCGTTGGTGACGGCGTAGTAGAGCAGCACCGTGAACGCGCTGAACGCCACGGCACCGACGAGCCCGCCGGTCAGCACCGCGATCACGACGGCGACCCCGACGGCCACCTCGGCACGGTGCGGCACGCGGCGCCGTGGGTGCACCGCGTCCAGCGCGCGTGGCAGGTCGCCCTGCGCCGCCATCGCGAAGGCCGTCCGGCTGACCCCGGCCACCAGGGACAGCAGCGCGCCGAGCGCCGCGATGCCGGCGCCGATCACGACGACGGGCGACATCCAGCCCGCCCCCGCCACCTCGACCAGGTCGACCAGCGGCCGCGCCGCCTCCGCCGTACGGTCGGGGCCGAGCACGACGACCAGGGTGGCCCCGACCACGAGGTAGACCGCGAGGGCGGCCCCCAGCGCGATGGGCACGGCACGGGGGATCGTGCGCCGGGGGTCGCGCACCTCCTCGCCGAGGGTGGCGATGCGCGCGTACCCGGCGAAGGCGAAGAACAGCAGGGCGGCCGCGCCCAGCACGTCCAGCGGGTCGACGTCGCCGATGACGGCGTCTGGGCCGACGAGGGGTTCCGGCCGGTCCCCCGCCAGCGCGACCGCGACCGTGGCGGCGAGGACGGCGAGGACCGCGGCGAGCAGCCAACGCGTAGCGCGGGCGGTCTTGGTGACACCCGCCAGGTTGACCGCAGTGACGGCCACAGCCGCGGCGACGGCGACGGGGCGCGCCTGATCCGGCCACAGGTACGTGCCGACCGCGAGCGCCGCCGCGGTGCACGAGGCCACCTTGCCGCCGACGAAGGCGTACCCCGCGGCAGCGCCCCAGGTGGGCCCGAGCCGCTCCCGCCCGTACACGTACGCGCCGCCGGACTGCGGGTGGATCGCGGCGAGCTGGGCCGACGACGCGGCGTTGCAGAAGGCGACCAGTGCCGCGACGGCGAGGCCGGCGAGCAGCCAGGCACCGGCGCGCTCTGCCGCGGGAGACCAGACCACGAAGACGCCGGTTCCGACCATCGCGCCGAGACCGATCACGGCCGCGTCGGAGGTGCCCAGGCGGCGGGAGAGCCGGGAGGCGGGGTCGCTCACCGGTCGAGGTTCGCAGGATCGGGTGAACCGGGCGTGAACGGATGCTGACCGCTAGCGCGGTTCCACCGTCCGTCGAGGCTGAAACACCGGCTACGTAAGGGTTACCTGTGAGTAGCCTCACCCAGAGGGCACTTGCAATGCTTGCTGGTGGCTAGCACAATGGGGGTATGGCTGGAGTGAACGTGAGCTCGCTGGGCGAGTACCTGAGGGAGCAGCGGCGCGGTGCGCAGCTGTCGATCCGTCAGCTCGCCGAGCAGGCCGGGGTGAGCAACCCCTACCTCAGCCAGATCGAGCGCGGCCTGCGCAAGCCGTCCGTCGAGGTCCTGCAGCAGATCGCCAAGGCGCTGCGCATCTCGTCCGAGGCGCTGTACGTACGGGCCGGTCTGATCGAGGAGCCCTCGGCCGACCGGTCCGTCGAGACCGCAGTGCTCGCCGACCACACGATGACCGAGCGCCAGAAGCAGGTCCTGCTCGACATCTACGAGTCCTTCCGCCGCGAGAACGTCCACGAGACCGAAAGGTGATCACCATGGCCACCACCACCAAGAACCGCCGCAAGGCCGCTTCGACCTCCCTCGACAACCCCCGCACGCCGCTGTACGCGGTGGCCGGCGCGATCGACCTCGCCGTCGCCGCGCTGCGCGAGGTGCCGGGCCGGGTGCAGGTCATCCAGGACCGGGCCGTCCAGGCGCCGAACAAGGTCGCCGACCGGGCCATCGCCCTGCCGCAGGACGTCGTGACGCTGCGCACCGAGGTCCCGGCCCGCGTCAAGACGCTGGTCGAGCAGGTCGAGGAGTTCCTGAGCGAGACCGCCAACGACGTCGAGGAGCAGTACGTCGTCCTCGCCGGCCGCGGCAAGATCCTCGTCGACCGGATCCGTCGCCAGGCCGCCACCGAGCGCCTCGAGGAGCAGGTCGAGAACACCAACCGCCAGGCCAAGGCCGCGCGGACCACGGTCACCAAGAGCGCCGCGAGCACGAAGCGCGTCGTCAAGGCCACCGCCACCTCGGCCCGCAAGACCGCCGAGGCCGCTGCCGAGGCCACCGAGGCTGCCGCCGAGAAGGTCGGCAACTGACGCACGTCCCCTGCGAAGGCCCCCGCGACCACCGGTCGCGGGGGCCTTCCGCGTCCGGGCGTCGTAGGCTCGGGGTGTGCTCGATGTCTTCGGCTCGTTCCAGTCGCTGGTGCTGATCGTCCTCATCGCGGCCTCGCTCGGCCTCAAGGTCTGGGCGCTGGTCGACGTGCTGCGGACGCGGGCGGAGGCGTTCCCCGCTGCCGGCAAGCGGACCCGGACCCTGTGGCTGGCGATCGTCGGCGTGGCGCTGGCGGTGAACGTCGTCATCCTCTACCCGCTGAACTTCATCAACCTGATCGGCGCGGTGGCGGCGATCGTCTACCTCGTCGACGTCCGCCCTGCGGTCCGCGCCGTCGGCCGCGGCGGGACGGGCGGGCAGCACATGGGCCCGTACGGTCCCTGGTGACCGCCGACGCAGCGGACGCCCTGGCTGTCCCCGTCGCCGTTGCCGTGACTCCCACGGCGTGACCCGGCTGGTCGTCGGCGGCGCCGAGGTCCTGCTCACCGGGTCCGGCTCGCCGGTCACCGTCATGGGACACGGGCTGGCCGGCTCGATCGGCGAGACGAGGCCGTTCGGCTCCGGAGTCCGGGGTACCCGGGCTTTCCTGCACTTCCGCGGCCACGGCGCCACGCCCTCGCCGGTCGGCGAGCCCTGGTCGTACGAAGGGCTGGCGGCCCAGCTGCGTGCGGTGGCGGACCACGTGGGGGCGAGCCGGGCGCTGGGGGTCTCGATGGGCGCGGGGGCGTTGCTCGCCCTGCTCGCCCGGACGCCGGACCGCTTCGGCCGCGTGGTCCTCGTGCTGCCGGGTGCGCTCGACGGTCCGCGCGGGGCTGGGGCGCGTGACCGGTTCGCGGCGATGGCGGGACACGTGGAGGCGGGAGACGTGACCGGTCTCGCCGTCCTGCTGCGCGACGAGCTCCCGGCGGTCGTGCGCGGCCGGCCCGACGCCGGCGTGTGGACCCGGCGGCAGGCCGAGCGGTTGGTCGGGACGCCGGTGGGCGAGGCGCTGCGCGCAGTGCCGGACCTGTACCCGGTGGCTGACCGGACGGTGCTGGCGTCCGTGCACGTCCCGGTCCTGGTCGTGGCCCAGGAGGGGGACCGGACCCACCCGGCGTCGGTGGCGCGGGAGCTGGGGGCGGTGCTGCCGCGGGTCTCGGTCCGGGTGCTGCCCGCGGGCGGCGTCCTGTGGTCGCACCGGCGGGAGGTCCGGGCGCTGGTGTCCGGCTTCCTCAACGCGCCGGCCTAGCGCTGGTGGCTGGGCCGGGGAGGCGTCGTGGCCCCGGCGCGGGGTCGTAGGGTCGGCGGGTGCGTCACGACCACCACGGCAGGACCCACCGGCTCGAGCTCGACGACCAGACGCTGCGCGAGTGGGAGGCGACCGTGCTGGCCGCCGACCCCGAGCTAGGGAACGTGCTGGACCGCTCGGCGTTCTATCCCGGCGGTGGCGGCCAGCCGCCCGACGAGGGCGTGCTGGTGTGGGGCGGGGTGACCACGCGAGTGGTGGGGGTACG
>DATHTV010000001.1:0-10713 GCA_035462845.1 Jiangellales bacterium | reverse complement strand
GTGGCGGCCAGCCGCCCGACGAGGGCGTGCTGGTGTGGGGCGGGGTGACCACGCGAGTGGTGGGGGTTCGTCCCCGCGACGACCTGTGGTTGGTGCCGCACGAGGACGACCCCGTCCCGCCGGTCGGGACCGCGGTGCGCGGCGCCCTGGACGACGAGCGCCGGTCACTGCTCATGCGTACGCACTCGGGCCTGCACGTCCTGTGCGGCGTCGTGGCGCGCGACCACGGGGTGCCCGTCACGGGCGGAAACATGGAGCCCGGCGTGGCCCGGCTGGACTTCGACCTGCCGGAGGTGCCCGCCGGCTTCAAGGAGTCGCTGACCGAGGCGCTCAACCGCGAGGTGGCGGCCGACCGGGCGATCACCGTACGCGTGCTGCCCCGGGCGGAGGCCTACGCGCTGGGCGACATCGTCCGGACCGCGACCGACCTGTTGCCGCCGGACCTCGAGGAGGTCCGGCTGGTCGACATCGCCGACCTCGACCTGCAGGCCGACGGCGGCACCCACGTGGCGAGCACCCGCCAGATCGGCCGCCTCGAGGTGGTCAAGGTGGAGAACAAGGGGCGCGGCTTCCGCCGCGTACGCATCCGGCTCCAGGACTGATGTGGAACGACGTCTCCCCACCTTGGCCGCGGCCGCGGCACCTCGCCCCCACAGTGATCTTGAGCGCCCCCGGGTGATGATCACCGTGGTGCCCTCGTCGCGCGATGCGGCACGTCCCCCCACAGTGATCTTGGCGCGGGTACGGTGCGGGGCTCGGGTGATCGGTGTGGAGCCGGGGTGCCGTGTGGCGCGATGGTGGCCCCACAGCGATCACCCGCCGATTCGCCCGCTCACTCCCGGGCAGCTCATCCCCTCGGGGACGTGGCGCGGCAAGTGGGGGCCGTGATCGGTGGGGGCGGACTCAGGAGCGGTAGACCACGACGCGGTCGCCGACCCGCACCGAGTCGAAGAGCGAGGCGACCGCGCCCTTGTCGCGTACGTTGACGCAGCCGTGCGAAGCGCCGCTGTAGCCGTTGCGGGCGAAGTCGGCCGAGTAGTGGACGGCCTGCCCGCCGCTGAAGAACATCGCGTACGGCATCGGCGTGTCGTACAGGCTCGAGTGGTGGTCGCGGCTCTTGAAGTAGACGTTGAAGGCACCCTCGCGGGTGGGCGTGAACTCCGAGCCGAACCGCACGTCGACGGACATCCGCACCTGGCCGTCGACGACCCAGCGCAGCGCCCGGCTGCTCTTGTCGATGCACAGCACGCGCCCGGTGAGGCACCGGGCGTCCAGGCCGGCGGCGGCCGCCTCCGGAGCGACGGCGGGCACCCGGTTGTGCAGCTCGTCGTCGGTCGGCTTGCGGCTCATCCCCACGAGCCGGTCCCAGGTGCGCTGGTCGACCTCGCCGGTGGACGGGATGCCGCGCTTGGTCTGGAAGCCTGCGACGGCCTTGCCCGTGGCGGAGCCGTACGTGGGCGTGACCTCGCCGGAGTACCAGCCGATCTGCTTGAGCCGGGCCTGCAGCTCGCGCACCCGGTCACCGGAGTCCGCCGGGCCCAGGATGGTCGGCCCCGGGACGATCCGGTTGTGCATCTCGTCGTCGGTGGGCTGCCGGCTCATCCCGAGCAGGGTGTCCCAGGTGGTCTGGTCCACGACCCCAGTGACCTCGAAGCCCCGCTTGCCCTGGAAGCCCGCCACCGACTCGCGGGTCGTCTCGTCGTACTCCCCGCTGATCCTCGGCTCGTACCACTTGAGCTGCTTGAGCCGCGACTGCAGCTCCCGCACCTGGTCGCTCGCGTCACCGGGTGCGAGCAGCGGCACGATCGTGGGGGTGGGGCTCGGGGTCTCCGTGGGCGTGGCGACCGCGGTCGGGGTCTGCGCGGGCGTTCGCGTCGGTGTCGCGGAGGGCGTCGCGGTGCTCGAGGCCTCGGCGCCGCTGGCCACGACCGGAGCGTTCCAGCTGCCGTCGACGAGCAGCGCCGCGCCGTAGGCGCCCGCACCGGCGACGGCCAGCGCGGTCACGACGGCGACGGCGCCGGAGGCGAAGGAGCGGGGTCTGGGCACGTGCGGTTCCTCCTCGACATGGTGACCGCCGACGGTCGTGCGGTCACCTGGGACGACGCCCATGGTGCCGGGTCGGTTGCATCCCGGTCACACGTTCCGGTCACGAATCGGACACGACCTGCGTCACAGTGTCCGCGAACACGCGGTGCACAGCGGCCGAGAACAGGACGAAACGGACCTCCTCGAGCCCGTGCGAACCGGCGGCGACGGCCCGGACGGCGATCCGCGCGGCGTCGTCCAGCGGCCAGCCGTACACCCCCGCCGACACGGCCGGGAGGGCGAGTGTCACCGCCCCCAGCTCCGCGGCGACGGCCAGCGCCTCCCGGTAGCACGAGGCCAGCAGGTCCGGGTCGCGCTCGCCGGCGTTCCAGTTCGGGCCGACCATGTGGATGACCCATCGCGCCGGCAGGTTGCCGGCCGTCGTCCAGCCCGCCCGGCCGGTGGGCAGGCCGTCCGGGAAGCGCCGCACGCACTCGGCCAGCACCTCCGGCCCGCCGGCCCGGTGGATGGCGCCGTCGACGCCGCCGCCGCCGCGCATGCCACGGTTGGCCGCGTTGCCGACCGCGTCGACCTGCTGAGTGGTGATGTCGCCGATGACCGTGGTGATGCGCATCACCCAAGAGTGGCACCGGCTCCCGACAGAACCACCCGACAGAACCACCCGACACAGGGCCGACACGCGTCCGGGCCCGCCCCCCCGACCTCGTCGGCGCCGACCGCACCCCCGTCCGAGGCATGGCCGCCGGGGAATGCGGAGATGATGCCGGGCGGTTCCGCACTGCGGGACGACCCCACCTCGGGGCCGTCAGGTAAGGACCCGACACCGGACCTTGGAAGGGGCTGGTCGGTGACTCCCGTCGTGAGCCTGCGCGCTCGCCGCGGTCGCAGCCGTACCCACCGCGGCGGCCGGGACGTGCCGCGCCGGGTGGCCATGCTCAGCGTCCACACGTCCCCGCTGGACCAGCCCGGCACCGGCGACGCCGGCGGCCTCAACGTGTACGTGGTGGAGCTCGCGCGCCGGCTCGCGGCGCTGGACGTCGAGGTCGAGGTCTTCACCCGCGCCACCTCCAGCGACCTGCCGCCCACCGTCGAGGCCGCGCCGGGCGTGCTGGTCCGGCACGTGACCGCCGGCCCCTACGAGGGGCTGGACAAGGGTGACCTACCGGCCCAGCTGTGCGCCTTCACCTCGGGCGTCCTGCGGGCTGAGGCGGCGCACGAGCCCGGCTGGTACGACCTCGTGCACTCGCACTACTGGCTCTCCGGCCAGGTCGGCTGGCTCGCCAAGGAGCGCTGGGGGGTCCCCCTCGTCCACTCGATGCACACCATGGCCAAGGTCAAGAACGCCTCGCTCGCCGAGGGCGACGCCCCCGAACCCCGGGCGCGGGTGATCGGCGAGGAGCAGGTCGTCGCGGCGGCCGACCGCCTGGTCGCCAACACCGACGACGAGGCCGCGCAGCTCGTCGACCTGTACGGCGCGGACCCGCGCGCCGTCGTCACCGTCCACCCGGGGGTCGACCTGGACGTCTTCACCCCCGGCGACGCCGCGGCCGCGCGGTCCCGGCTCCGGCTGCCGCGCGACGCGGTCGTCCTCCTCTTCGCCGGCCGGATCCAGCCGCTCAAGGCCCCCGACGTGGTCGTACGGGCCGCGGCGGCCATGGTCGCGGAGGACCCCTCACTGCGGGAGCGGCTGGTCGTGGCGGTCGTCGGTGGGCCGTCGGGCAGCGGGCTCGAGGAGCCGGAGGCCCTGGTCCGGCTGGCCCGAGCCCTCGACGTGGACGACGTCGTGCGCTTCGAGCCGCCGGTCACGCAGGCCGGGCTGGCCGACTGGTACCGCGCCGCCGATCTCGTCGCCGTCCCCTCCTACAGCGAGTCCTTCGGCCTGGTCGCCCTCGAGGCACAGGCCTGCGGGACGCCGGTCGTCGCCGCGGCCGTGGGCGGCCTGCGCACCGCCGTACGGGACGGGGTCAGCGGGCTGCTCGTCGACGGCCACGACCCGCAGGTCTGGGCGCAGGCCATGCGTGGCCTGGTCGATGACGAGGGGCTCGCGCGCCGGCTCGCGGCGGGTGCGGTGACGCATGCCGCGCGGTTCGGCTGGGCCGCCACCGCCGCGCAGGTGCTCGACGTCTACGCCGCCGCGCGCGCCGACCTGCGGACTCGCCTGGGCGGCGGGCTCGGCTCGGGTGCCGGGCTCACCGGCGAGCCGCTGGTGGTCGGCTCGTGACCGGTGACGGGGCCGCGGTCATCCGGGCGGCCCTGCACGACAGCGGGGCGCAGTGGAAGGAGACCGCCCCCGGGCGGTTCTCCGTCGAGCTGCCGGGCGAGCGCAAGCAGCGGACCGTCTGCAGCCTCGCGGTCGGGGACCACAGCCTGGTGGTCAACGCGTTCGTCGCCCGCTGCCCGGACGAGAACCACGAGGCGGTCTGGCGGTGGCTGCTGGAGCGCAACGCCAGGCTGTACGGCGTCGCCTTCTCGGTCGACGCGGCCGGGGACATCTACCTCGTCGGGCGGCTCCCGCTCTCGTCGGTGAGCGCCGAGGAGGTCGACCGGCTGCTGGGGGTCGTGCTCGACACCGCCGACTCCTCGTTCAACACCATCCTGGAACTCGGCTTCGCCTCGTCGATCCGGCGCGAGTGGGAGTGGCGGCTGGCCCGCGGCGAGTCCACGGCCAACCTCGCGGCCTTCCAGCACCTGCGCCCGAGTGATCCTCGGCCGGAGTGAACCTCGGTAGGCTCCCTGACCATGGCTGACGCCCCGTACCGCCTGGTCCTGCTCCGCCACGGCGAGAGCGACTGGAACGCCAAGAACCTCTTCACCGGCTGGGTCGACGTCGACCTCTCCGACGCCGGCCGCACCGAGGCCGCCAAGGGCGGCCGGCTGCTCGCCGACCGCGGGCTGCTGCCCGACGTGCTGCACACGTCGGTCCTGCGGCGCGCCGTCCGTACGGCCGAGATCTCCCTGCACGAGTGCGACCGGCACTGGATCCCCGTACGGCGGCACTGGCGGCTCAACGAGCGCCACTACGGGGCCCTGCAGGGCAAGGACAAGGCGCAGACGCTGGCGGAGTTCGGCGAGGAGCAGTTCATGCTCTGGCGCCGCTCGTACGACGTCCCGCCGCCCCCGATCGCCGACGACGACGAGTGGTCGCAGCACGGCGACCCCCGCTACGCCGACCTGCCGCCGGAGCTGATGCCGAAGCGGGAGTGCCTCAAGGACGTCGTCGAGCGGATGCTGCCCTACTGGTACGACGCCATCGTCCCTGACCTGCGCCGCGGTCTGATCGTCTGCGTGACCGCGCACGGCAACTCGCTGCGAGCCCTCGTCAAGCACCTCGACGGCATCTCGGACGAGGAGATCCCCGGGCTCAACATCCCGACCGGGGTGCCGCTGCTGTACGAGCTGGACGAGGCGATGGCGCCGCTCACGCGGGGCGGGGAGTACCTCGACCCGGAGGCGGCCGCCGCGGCTATCGAGGCGGTCAAGAACCAGGGCCGCCAGAAGTAGCGCGAAGCCCCAAGTAGCCCGACGCCGGCCGACCGCGGAGACGATCGCCCCGCGGGACGGCCGTCAGAGCTGAGGCTCCGACGGGGTCTCCATCACACCGGTCACCAGGTAGCGGATGTGCCCCGCGATGAGGACCGCGTGGTCGGCGAAGCGCTCGTAATAGCGGCCCAGCAGCGCCAGATCGACGGCGGTCTCGGCCGGGCGCGGCCAGTCGTGGTCGAGCACGACGAGGAACATCGACCGGTGCAGCCGGTCCATCTCGTCGTCGTCGCGGGCCAGCTGGTCGGCGGTGGCGAGGTCGCGGGTGCGGATGACCTCGCCGGCCTTGGCGGCCATCTGCTCGGCGGCGGCGCCCATGGCCGCGAACGTGGTCCGGAGCTCGTCCGGGACGGCGCTGTCCGGGTAGCGCATCCGCACGACCTTGGCCACGTGCGCCGCGAGGTCGCCCATGCGTTCGAGGTTCGCGGTGATGCGCAGCGCGGAGAGGACCTCGCGGAGCTCTCCGGCGACCGGGGCCTGGGTGGCGACCAGCTCGATGATCTGCTCGTCGACATCCAGCTGGGCGCGATCGACGTCGGCGTCGGCGGCCACCGCCTGGTCGGCGAGGTGGATGTCCTGCGAGAGCAGGGCCTCCGTGGCCAGGTGGATCATGCCGCCCACCTGTCGGGTCATGGCGACCAGCTGCCCGGAGATGCCGTCGAGCTGCTCGTGGAAAGCCTCGCGCATGGAGAAGTGCCTCGCCGTCGCGTCGTGGGGAACAGGGCAGTCCTACCCGAGTTGGGCTCAGGTTATGTCCCGCAGGTGGCGGCGGGTGGGGTGCCGATGAACCACCCCGGAAGTTCAGGTGAACAGCGACCGCGGGTCGACCCGCGGGGCAGGCGTGCTGCCGGACCGGTGTGCCGGGCCACCTAGCATCGGCTGACGTGGACCTCGTCGTGACGGCCGTCGTGGCGGCGGCCGTCGGGCTGGCCGCCGGCCTCGCCTTCCGCGTCAGCGAGCGGCAGCAGCAGCGCGGACCCGTCGAGGTGGAACCGAGGGTGCCGCCCGGCGTGGACAAGGTCCTGTCGGTGCTGCGGGCCAGCGCCCTCGTCCTCGACCGCTCGCTCGACGTGGTCAAGGCCAGCCCCTCGGCGTACGCGTTCGGCCTGGTCCGCCAGGACCGCGTCGCCCACCCGGCGCTGCTCGACCTCGCCGGACGGGTCGCCCGCGACGGGCAGATCCGCGAGCTGGAGCTGGAAGTGCTGCGCGGGCGCGACAGCAGCCAGGCGCTCTACGTCTCGGCCCGGGTCGCGCCGCTGACCAGCGACCTGCTGCTCGTGCTGGTCGAGGACCGGACGCACGCCCACCGCGTCGACGAGGTGCGGCGCGACTTCGTCGCCAACGTCTCGCACGAGCTGAAGACCCCGGTCGGCGCGCTCCTGCTGCTCGCCGAGGCCGTCGAGGGCGCCAGTGACGACCCCGAGGCGGTCCGCCGCTTCGCCCAGCGGATGCACGCCGAGGGGGCCCGGCTGACCCGGCTGGTCCAGGAGATCATCGACCTGTCCCGGCTGCAGTACGACGACCCCGTCGACTCCCCCGAGCCCGTCGACGTCGACGAGGTGGTGGCCGCCGCCCTGGACCGCTGCCGGGTCGACGCCGAGGCCAAGCACATCCGGCTGGCCTCGGGCGGTGACCGGGGGCTCCAGGTGCTCGGCAGCTCGGAGCAGCTGGTGATCGCGCTGGGCAACCTGGTCGAGAACGCCGTCGCGTACAGCTCCGACCACACCAGGGTGGCGGTCGGTGTACGGCGGCGCGAGGACGTGGTCGAGATCAGCGTGACCGACCAGGGCATCGGCATCCCGGAGTCCGAGATCGACCGCATCTTCGAGCGGTTCTACCGCGTCGACCCCGCGCGGTCGCGGGCCACCGGCGGGACCGGGCTGGGCCTGTCCATCGTCAAGCACATCGCCGCCAGCCACGGCGGCGAGGTCAGCGTCTGGAGCGTGCACGGGACGGGGTCGACCTTCACCCTGCGCCTGCCCGCCCACCCGCACCGGCCGGGGCGACCGCCCCGGCTCCCCGTACCCACCCCGGAGGCCACGACGTGACCCGAGTGCTGGTCGTCGAGGACGAGGAATCCTTCAGCGACGCCCTGTCGTACATGCTGCGCAAGGAGGGCTTCGACGTCGCCCTCGCGCCGAGCGGACCGGACGCGCTGGAGGAGTTCGACCGCAACGGCGCCGACCTGGTGCTGCTCGACCTGATGCTGCCGGGCATCCCGGGGACCGAGGTGTGCCGCCGGCTGCGGCAGCGGTCCAACGTGCCCGTGATCATGCTGACCGCCAAGGACTCCGAGGTCGACAAGGTCGTGGGGCTGGAGCTCGGCGCCGACGACTACGTGACCAAGCCGTTCTCGTCCCGGGAGCTGGTGGCGCGGATCCGCGCGGTGCTGCGTCGCGGTACCGAGGCGGCCGAGCTGCTGCCGACCGTGCTCGAGGCCGGGCCGGTACGGATGGACGTCGACCGGCACGTCGTCACCGTCGACGGCGAAGGGGTGAAGCTGCCGCTCAAGGAGTTCGAGCTGCTCGAGATGCTGCTGCGCAACGCCGGCCGGGTGCTCACCCGCGGCCAGCTCATCGACCGGATCTGGGGCGCCGACTACGTCGGGGACACCAAGACGCTCGACGTCCACGTCAAGCGGCTGCGGGCCAAGATCGAGCCGGACCCGGGGGAGCCGCGGTACCTGCTCACCGTCCGGGGACTCGGCTACAAGCTCGAGGCCTGACCGGCTGTCCGCAGCGGCGGCTTGATCGACCCCGCCGGAGCAGACTGGCCGAGCGGTAGCAGCAGCGGTCAGGGGGTCGTGGTCGGCGACGGCGTGGGCGTCGCGGTGGTTCCGAACCCGGTGATCGGCTGCTCGGTCGGCGCCGCGTCCGCGTACACGCCCTCGCCCAGCGCGACCAGGGCGCGGACGGTCGTCTCGGGGGCCTGCTCGAACACGAGGGTGACGAGCACGAAGCGGCCCGGGATGATGCCGTCGCCCTCGATCTGGAGCCGGTCGTCCTCGACCCCGAGGCTCGCGTAGCCGCGGGCCGGGATCTCCAGGCCACCCCCGTCGGGCTGCGCGCTCGACTCGCCGACCCGCACCTCGAGCAGCCGGTCCGGCTCGGTCGTCGGGTTGGCGAAGGTGGCGAGCACCGTCGCCGGCACGGGGGTCTGGCCGTCGCCGCCGGTCTCGGTGGCGACGAGCAGCAGGTTGCGGATCCCGAGATCGCCGGCCTGGGCGTTGACCCCGTCGCCGGCGGTGTAGAAGTCCTGCGTCTGCAGCCGGATGCTGTCCGAGCCGGCGCACCCTGCCAGGGCCAGCACCAGCAGAGCGGCGATGGCGGCGAGAGCGGCGGGGCGCGTCGCTGCAGACTTCACCTGGGAACTCCTCGGCTGTCGCTCAGTCGCGGCGCGATCCGGGTGGGGTCGCGCCGGGGGCAGCCTACCGATCAGGTCAGCCCGAGGTGCCCCGGGCGAGCAGGACGCCGACGGCGAGCACGCCGACCGCGATCGCCGCCGGCATCGGCCACCGTCCGCGGCCGGCGCCGGCGACCACGGACAGCGCCACGCCGGCGACCAGCGCGACGATCCCCCAGGGCTCCGGAGGGCCGGGGGCGCCGAGGACCAGCACGGCGACGGCCGAGCCGAGACATGCCGCGGTGGCTGCGCGGGCGACCGGTCGCGGGAGCCGGTGCGGCAGCCCTCGTACGCCGGTGGCGAGGTCGTCGGCACGGTCCGGGATCACGTTGGCGCCGTGCGCGCCGACGCCGAGCAGCGCAGCCGCGACGACCAGGTCGGCGGGCGGCCACGGCGAGCCCGGCAGCGCCAGCCACACGATCACCGGCAGCAGGCCGAAGGCTGCGGCGTACGGGAGCCACGACCAGACGGTGCGCTTGAGCCCGAGGTCGTACGCGTAGCCCCAGCCGACCGCGACCAGGTGCGCCGTGCCGGCGCGCCAGCCCAGCGCGTACGAGAGTGGGACGCAGGCAGCACCCGCGACGAGCGCGGAGCGGGCGACCGCGCGAGGGCTCAGGTCGCCGGTGGCCAGGGGCTTGTCAGCCCGGCCGGTCGTCGCGTCGCGGTCCCGGTCCAGCCAGTCGTTGAGCCAGCCGATGGAGAGCTGGCCGGCGAGGACGGCCGCCCCGAGCAGCGCGAGCCGGCCGCCCCGGAGACCGGCGCCGGTACCCAGGCCGACGGTCATCAGCGTCACCGCGAGGCTGGGGGCCGGGTGCGAGGCGAGGGCCAGCGCAATCGGTGCGGACCGGGTCCTCGGTCCTGTCGGGGGGGCCGACGTATCCTGGTCCTCGGGAGGTGCCGGCACCTCGTCACCGTACGCCCGGGGAGTGCGCGAGCACGTCGCGAGCGCGTTTGTCAACCCCCGATGTGGCCGCTGACCTGCACAAACGCCTCCCGCGCCCTTCGCAGGGCGTGTTACCCTGGTCACTGCGAAAGGGGACAAGAACACATGGCTTTCAAGGTCGGCGAGACGGTTGTCTACCCCCATCACGGGGCCGCCCTCATCGAGGCGATCGAGTCCCGGGTGATCAAGGGACAGGAGCGGCAGTACCTCGTCCTCAAGGTCGCCCAGGGCGACCTCACGGTCCGCGTCCCGTCCGACCACGTCGACCTGGTCGGCGTCCGCGACGTGGTCAACCAGGAGGGCCTGGACCGGGTCTTCGAGGTGCTGCGCGCCCCGCACACCGAGGAGCCGACCAACTGGTCGCGCCGCTACAAGGCCAACCTCGAGAAGCTCGCCTCCGGCGACGTCATCAAGGTGGCCGAGGTCGTCCGCGACCTGTGGCGCCGCGAGCGCGACCGCGGCCTGTCCGCCGGTGAGAAGCGGATGCTCGCCAAGGCCCGGCAGATCCTCGTGTCCGAGTTGGCCCTGGCCGAGCACACCAACGAGGACAAGGCCGAGTCGCTGCTCGACGAGGTGCTCGCCGGCTGACCTCCGCGTCACCGCCTGCACGTCCGACGGCCCCCGCCCCCCGGCGGGGGCCGTCGCCGTCTCCCCCGTGATCACGGCATACGCGTCAGTGGGTGCCCAGCGCGGTGACTGCACCGCGCCCGGCGCCCACTTACCGCGTCAGGCGGGCCGGCGGGCGGGGCGCGGCGCCAGAGCCCGGCCGCACCACGTGGGGG